>NZ_JBIUBX010000002.1:0-384207 GCF_044548445.1 Streptomyces sp. NPDC052016 | reverse complement strand
AGGCACCACCACCCCACGCACCCCTACCCGCGGTCAGTCGCACCGCCGGAACCGGCACAGGCAGGCGCCGGCACCCCACAGACCGCCACCCGCGAGCGATCGCACGCCGGAAACGGCACAGGCAAGCACCGCCACCCCACACACCGCCACCCACGAGCAATCGCACGCCGGAAACGGCACGCGCAGGCACCACCACCCCACGCACCCCTACCCGCGGTCAGTCGCACCGCCGGAACCGGCACAGGCAGGCGCCGGCACCCCACAGACCGCCACCCGCGAGCAATCGCACGCCGGAAACGGCACAGGCAAGCACCGCCACCCCACACACCGCCACCCGCGAGCAATCGCACGCCGGAAACGGCACAGGCAAGCACCGCCACCCCACACACCGCCACCCGCGAGCAATCGCACGCCGGAAACGGCACAGGCAAGCACCGCCACGCACACACCGCCACCCGCGGGCAGTCGTGCCGCCAGGGGCGGCACGGGTGGCGCGGCGGCACCGCGCAACGCCGGGCTGCGCAACGCACCCCCGCCCCGCACCCAGGGCAACCCATCATCCGACGTCCAGCCGGACCCCCGCGGTCGCATACTCCCGCACCCGCAACGCCGGGCCGCGCGACAAACCCCCGCCCCGCAGCACCCAGGGCACCGCCCCAGCCGACGTCCACCCGGACACCCCCGGCTCGCCCCACCCGCGCCGGACCGCGCGACAAACCCACACCCGCGCCGGGCCGCGCAACAAACCCCCGGCCCCGCGCCCAGGCGACGGCCTCAGCCGAGGTGCAGCCGCACACCCTCCCCGGTCGCCTCCACCCGCACCCGCGTCAGATCCCGCACCACCACGTCCGCCCCGTGGAACCCGGCCCTCGGCCCGACGCCGACGACCTTCATCCCGGCGGAGCGCCCCGCGGCGATCCCCGCGCCGGAGTCCTCGAACACCACGCACTCGCCGGGATCGACCCCCAGTTCGGCGGCCCCCTTGAGGAACCCCTCGGGATCCGGCTTGCTCGCGCCGACCGACTCCGCGGTGACCCGCACGGCGGGCAGCGGGAGCCCGGCGGCGGCCATCCGCGCCGTGGACAGCGGCACGTCGGCGGACGTCACCAGCGCGTGCGGCAGCCCCCGCAGCGAGGCCATGAACTCCGCGGCGCCGGGCACCGGCACGACGCCGTCCATGTCCGCGGTCTCCTCGGCGAGCATGCGCGCGTTGTCCGCGAGGTTCTGCTCGACCGGCCGGCCCGGCAGCAGCAGCGCCATCGACGCGTGCCCCTGCCGCCCGTGCACGACCTTCATCACCTCGTCGCCGTCCAGCCCGTGCCGCTCGGCCCAGCGCCGCCAGACACGCTCCACGACGGCGTCGGAGTTGACGAGGGTGCCGTCCATGTCGAGCAGGAGGGCACGGGCGGTGAGGACGGTGGACGCGGCGGCCGGCATCGGCGACTCCAAGCACGTAGGAAGACAAGGCGGCCCCGCCCGCCGGTCAGGGAAAACGGGCGGGAGCCACTTTGTTTCTCCACGGTACAAAACAATCCGGGTATCACGCCACCCGCCCGGGGAAGCGTTCACCTTCCGTTCAGCTCGCCGGGCCGTCACCGCCCCGCGTCACCCCGCGATCGCCTCCCACAGGCTCCACACGCCGAGGCCCAGCATCAGCATCGCCGCGATCTGTGTGATCAGCTTCAGCGGAACCCGCTTCATCAGGGCCTTTCCGCCGACGATGCCCAGTCCGGCCACCGCCCACAGCGCCAGCACCGCGCCGAGGCCGACGGAGAGCGGGTCGTCGTAGCGGGCCGCGAGGTTCGCCGTCATGATCTGGGTCAGATCGCCGAACTCGGCGACGAGGATGAGCATGAAGCCCGCCCCGGAGACCTTCCAGAAGGACTGGTCCTCCGGCTTCCGGATCTCCTCCTCGGCCTCGTCCTTCTTCATCAGCAGCATCGCGGCGCCGCCCAGGAAGAGCACACCGGTCAGCGCGTGCACGAGCTGCTGCGGCAGCAGCGTCAGCACGCTGCCGGCCGCGACGGCGAGCGCGACGTGCAGCGCGAAGGCGGCGGCGACGCCCGCGAAGACGTACGAGGCGCGGTAACGGGTGCCGAGCACGAGGCCGGCGAGTGCGGTCTTGTCCGGCAGTTCGGCGAGGAAGACGACGCCGAAGACGAGCGCCGTCACGGTGAAGCTGATCAAGGGTCCTCAATCGGTCGGGGCCACCCCACCGAGAGCGCTGCTTCCTGCACACACGACACCTCGGCACGGCAGCACACACGGCATCCGCGCCGTACGGCACGGATGTGCACTGCTTGCCGAAGGTCTCGCTGGCCGGCCCGCCGTACGGGCCTGCCTCCGGGCGCCGGCTCGGCTGTCACGAGGACGAGCTGAGCAGTGTGTCGACGGTCCGGCGAAGAGCTACTCCCCTTCTGCGCCGTCCATAGTACGTGACTCCCCCACCGATCCCCGCGGGACGAAAGTCACGTCACACACCTTGTCTTGTCATGTACGCGTCATTAGCTTCTTACCGCGCGCACACCTCCCCGCAACGCGGCACCGCGAGCATTCCCCCGCTCGCACCGCAACGCCCCACATCCCCAAGGGAGTTCGCATGTCGAAGTTCTACGCGCGTCGACGGGTCAGCATACTCGCGGCGCTCACCGGGCTGGCAGTCTCCGCCGCGCTCTTCAACTCCCCGACCGCGTCCGCGGCCCTGCCCACCCCCGTCAGCGCCGCCACCGCCCGCACCTACCTCGCCTCGCTCACCGTCGCGGCCGAGGACCGCACCGGCTACAGCCGCGACCTCTTCCCGCACTGGATCACCCAGTCCGGCGCCTGCAACACCCGCGAGGTCGTCCTCAAGCGCGACGGCACGAACGTCGTCCAGGACTCCTCCTGCGCCGCCACCAGCGGCAGCTGGTACTCCCCCTACGACGGCGCCACCTGGACCGCCGCCGCAGACGTCGACATCGACCACCTCGTGCCGCTCGCCGAGGCCTGGGACTCCGGCGCCGACGGCTGGACCACCTCCCGCCGCCAGTCCTTCGCCAACGACCTCACCCGCCCGCAGCTCATCGCCGTCACCGACAACGTCAACCAGGCCAAGGGCGACCAGGACCCCGCCACCTGGATGCCGTCCCGCACGGCCTACCGCTGCACGTACGTCCGCGCCTGGGTGCAGGTGAAGTACTACTACGGCCTGTCGGTCGACTCCGCCGAGAAGAGCGCGCTGACCAGCTACCTCTCCGCCTGCTGAGCCGCCCCGCCGACTGCCTGCGCGCGGAATCTGTCCCTGCGCCTCCGTCGTTCCGTACCGTACGGGGCGACGGAGGAGGCGATCACGTGGCCGGACTGCGGCTGGGACCCCTGTTGAGATACGCCGACGGCTCGGACGCGACCGTCTGGGTCGAGACGAGCCGTCCGTGCACCGCCGAGGTGCGCTGCGCCGACGGCTCGGGCGGAACGTCCCGCACCTTCCAGGTGGCGGGTCATCACTACGCCCTGGTACCGGTGACCGGCCTGACCCCGGGCACGGAGACCGCGTACGAGGTGTTCCTCGACGGGGCGCGGGTGTGGCCCCTGCCCGACGACTCCGCCCCGTCGCTCCCGCCCTCCGTCATCCGCACCCGGGCCACCGGCGACGAGGTGCGCGTGGCCTTCGGCTCCTGCCGGTGGGCGGCGCCCCCGTCCGGCGAGCACGACCCCGCGGGCCCGGACGCCCTGGACAGCCTGGCCGAGCGCATCGCCGCCGACCCGCCGGGCGAGCGGCCCGACGTCCTGCTGCTGCTCGGCGACCAGGTGTACGCGGACGAGACCTCCGACGCGACCCGTCGGCGGCTCGGCGCCCGCCGCGACCTCGCCGAACCCCCGGGCGCCGAGGTCGCCGACTACGAGGAGTACACCTGGCTGTACTACGAGTCCTGGCTCGACCCCCAGGTGCGCTGGCTGCTGTCCACCGTCCCCAGTTGCATGATCTTCGACGACCACGACGTCATCGACGACTGGAACACCTCCGCCGCCTGGCTCGCCGACATGCGGGTCAAGCCCTGGTGGCGCGAGCGGATCCTGAGCGGCCTGATGTCGTACTGGGTCCACCAGCACCTCGGCAACCTCTCCCCGGCCGCGCTGGCCGCCGACCCGCTCTACGCGGCCGTACGCGCCGCCCCCGACGGCACCGACGCCCTGCGCGACTTCGCCTGCCGCGCCGACGCGGACCGCGCCTCCGTGCGCTGGAGCTACCGGCGTGACTTCGGGCGGGTCCGCCTGCTGATGGTGGACACCCGGGCCGCGCGGGTGCTGGAGGAGGACGAGCGGGCGATGCTCGACCCGGGAACGGCCGCGTGGCTGCGCGAGCAGGCCCTGGAGGAGCGCGGTTCCTACGACCACCTCCTCGTCGGCACCTCCCTGCCCTGGCTGCTCCCGCACCTGGTGCACGACGCCGAGACGTGGAACGCGGCCCTGTGCCGGGGCGAGCGGGGCGCGCGGTGGGCACGGCTCGGGGAGAAGGTGCGGCGGGCGGCCGACCTGGAGCACTGGGCGGCGTTCCCCGGCTCCTTCACCGCGCTGACCGAGCTGCTCGCCGAGGTCGGTACGGGGGCGGAGGCGCCGGCGAGCGTGCTCGTGCTGTCGGGAGACGTGCACCACGCGTACGTGGCCGAGCCGCGGTGGCCGGCCGCCGCTCCCGACGCCAGGGTGCTGCAACTGACGTGTTCGCCCGTCCACAACTCCGTCCCCCTGTCGATCCGGGCCGGTTTCAGCTTCGGGTGGGGCGCCGTGGCCCGCGCGCTGGGGCGCCGGCTCGCGCGGCACGGGCGCTGCCCCCGGCCGGTCGTGGACTGGCGCAAGACCGGCGGGCCCTGGTTCGGCAACCAGCTCATGACCCTGACGCTGCGCGGGCGTTCGGCCCGGCTGCGGCTGGAGCAGGCGCGGGCCGAGGGCGGGCTGACAACTGTGGAGGAGTCCGACTTGACCCGCTGACGAGGACCAACCGGGGCCTGTGGGGCCCGCGTTGGCTTCCGTGCGACCCGGGGGCATGATGAGGCGGACCGTCCGCTTCCATCGGCCCACCGGGACTCCGCGGACGGCCCGCTCCATCGCGCCCCACACGCCCGGGAGTCACCCCCTTGCCCTCAGAGAACGCGGAACCGGCGTCGCACACCGACAGCCCGCGCCCCGCGCCGGTCACCGTCGCCGTCGCCCTCGTCGGCGCCGGGCCGCGCGGCACCAGCGTCCTGGAACGCCTCTGCGCGTCCGCGCCGGACCTCCTCCCGCCCGGGGCGCGCCTGACGGTCCACGTCGTCGACCCGGCACCGCCCGGACCGGGCCGCGTCTGGCGTACGGCGCAGTCGCCGGAGCTGCTGATGAACACCGTGGCCTGCCAGGTGACCCTGTTCACCGACGACAGCGTGGACTGCGCGGGCCCGATCCGGCCGGGCCCCAGCCTGCACGAGTGGGCGGGCGGCGCACTGGGCCCGGACGACTACCCGACCCGCGCCCACTACGGCCGCTACCTGGAGTGGGTGTTCGCGCGGACGGTACGCCAGGCCCCGCCCCCGGTCCGGGTGGAGACGCACGCGGCCCGGGCGGTCCGGCTCGACGACGCCGCCGACGGCCGCCAGGTGCTCACCCTGGACGACGGCCGGGTGCTGGTCGGCCTGTCGGCCGTGGTCCTCGCGCAGGGACACCTGCCGGTGGTCGCCGACCCGGCCCAGCAGCGCCACGCCGCCCATGCCGCACGCCACGGCCTGCGCCACGTCCCGCCCGCCAACCCGGCCGACGTCGATCTCTCCGGCCTCGCCCCCGGCGAACCGGTGCTGCTGCGGGGCCTGGGCCTGAACTTCTTCGACCACATGGCCCTGCTCACGACCGGCCGGGGCGGCCGCTTCGTCTCGGACGGCGCCCGCGGGCTGCGCTACCTGCCCTCGGGCCGCGAGCCGCGCCTGTACGCCGGCTCCCGGCGCGGCGTGCCGTACCAGGCGCGCGGCGACAACGCCAAGGGCCCCTACGGCCGCCACCTGCCGCTCGTCCTCACCCCGGAGGTCGTCTCGGGCTTCCGCAAGCGCGCGGACTCCGGTGACCCGCCCGACTTCCTGACGGAGATCTGGCCACTGGTGGCCAAGGAGGTGGAGACGGTCTACTACACGGCGCTCCTGCGCCGCCCGGAGTTCGCCGACCGCTTCCTCGCCGTCCCGCACCGCGATCCCCAAGAGGCCGTCGTCCTGGACGCGTTCGGCGTGGCGGAGACCGATCGCTGGAGCTGGGACCGGATCTCCCGGCCGTACACGGCACGGGAGTTCGCCCATCCCGGCCAGTGGCGGGAGTGGCTGCTGGGATACCTGCGACGGGACGCCGAGGAGGCGGCGCGGGGCAATGTGCGCGGACCGTCGAAGGCCGCGCTGGACGTGCTGCGCGACCTGCGCAACGAGCTGCGGCTGGTCGTCGACCACGGGGGGATAGCGGGCGCGTCCCGCCGGGACCACCTCGACCGGTGGTACACCCCGCTCAACGCCTTCCTCTCCATCGGCCCGCCCCGCCGCCGTATCGAGGAGCTGGCGGCGCTGGTGGAGGCGGGGGTGGTGGAGGTGCTGGGGCCCCGGCTGGAGGTGCGGGAGGAGGACGGGGCCTGGCGGGCTCACTCCCCGGACGTGCCGGGATCGGCCGTCCGGGTGACATCTCTCATAGAGGCCCGGCTGCCGGAACCGGATCTGCGACGCACCGCCGACGGCCTCCTCGCCCGGCTGCTGAGGACCGGGCAGTGCCGCCCGCACACGGTCGACGGTCATGTGACGGGAGGGCTGGACGTCACCCCACGGCCCTACCACCTGATCAACCGTCAGGGCCGGTCCCATGCACGGCGGTTCGCGTTCGGCGTCCCCACGGAGGGCGTGCACTGGGTGACCGCGGCGGGCGCCCGCCCGGGGGTGGACTCGGTCACGCTGTCGGACGCGGACGCGGTGGCGAGAGCGGTCCTGCGGGCGGCGGCGACGGAAGCGGACGGTCAAGCGGAATCCACGCCATGGCCGAATGTTGAACTTGCAAGCATCGATTAGGTCCACCTACCGTGGGTCGCTCATTCGGTACCGCCGCCCCACCGGCCGGTCCACCCCCAGGGTCGGCCGCACGACCGACACCGAAGGAGTACCCCCCACATGTCCGCTCGTCTCGACACCGCACAGCCCTATGCGGTCGGTCTGTTCCGCATCGTCGTCGGCCTGCTCTTCGCCTGCCACGGCGCCGCCTCGCTCTTCGGCGTCCTCGGCGGAGTCTCCGGCACGAACGGCGGCACCGTCGCCACCGGTACCTGGCCGGGCTGGTACGCGGCCGTGATCCAGCTCGTCTGCGGCAGCCTGGTCCTTCTCGGCCTCGGCACCCGCGCCGCCGCGCTCCTCGCCTCGGGCTCCATGGCGTACGCGTACTTCAAGGTCCACCAGCCGGAGGCGCTGTGGCCGATGGAGAACGGCGGCGAGGCCTCCGCGATGTTCTGCTGGGCCTTCCTGCTGCTGGTCTTCACCGGCTCGGGCGCGCTCGGCCTGGACCGGCTGTTCACCCGACGGACGGCGGAGCAGCGGGAGCCGACGGCCCGGAAGGCGACGGTCACGGCCTGAGGCGCCGGCCGGCGCGTTCCCCTCCCCTGTTCGTTGGAGCCCGGCCGACGACGGTCGGGCTCCGGCGAACGGGAGAGGCCGTGGGCCGAGTGAACGTGCTGTGCCGAACACACGAGCCCCCGGTGAAAGCCGTGTCACACCCCACGCGTACGCTGTATGGCTGTCATTGGCCGCACCTGCCGCTCCCCCGCGACACCGCGGCACGGTCAGGCCGCACGGGGGAGACACGGGGAGTCCGCGGTGTTCGAAGGTGTGGGGGCGTTCATCGGCGCTCCATGGATCTATGCGCTGGTGGCGCTGTCCGTGCTGCTCGACGTGTTCCTGCCGGTGCTGCCGAGCGGAGTGCTCGTCATCGCGGCGGCCACGGCGGCGGCCGCGGGCTCGGGAGCGGCGACCGGGCTGGTCGCCCACGAGGTTCCGGACATCCTGGTGCTGATCCTCTCCGCCGCGACGGCCTCGGTGCTGGGTGACCTGGCGGCCTACCGCCTGGCCTGGCGGGGCGGCGAACGCCTGGACCGCGCGATCTCCCGCTCCCGGCGCCTCACCACCGCGCAGGAACGTCTCGGCGGAGCCCTGGCACGGGGTGGCGGCGCCCTGGTCGTCCTGGCCCGTTTCGCCCCCGCCGGCCGCTCGGTGGTGTCCCTCATCGCGGGCGCCGCACACCGCCGCCCCCGCGACTTCCTCCCCTGGTCCGCCCTGGCCGGCCTCTCCTGGGCCGGCTACAGCGTCGCCCTCGGGTACTTCGGCGCCCACTGGCTGGGCGCGACATGGCTCGCGACGGGCGTGTCGGTGGTGGCCCTCTCCGGAGCGGGAGCGGCAGCGGCCTACCTGATGCGCCGCCAGCCGGCCTAGCCCTCACGGGCCCCGACCCGGGCCCCCGGCCCGCTCGGGCCGCCGCCCGGCGGACAGTCGTGCCGCCTCGCACGGCACGAACGGGCCCGGCGACACCGCGCCCGCTCAAGCAGTCGACCGCGGACGCCGCCCGCGCCGGGAGCCGCGGTGAGCGGGACGGCCGCGGCCGCAGCCCCGGTCCGCCACGCCGCCGCACCGCGGGCAGGTCGTAGCTCTCCCCGTGCCTCAAGGGCCTGGGAGATACCCCTAGGACGGCAGGACGGCAAGAACGGCACGGGGTGGGCGCGGCGGCACCTCGCCGGCGCCGGGCTGCGCATCCCGCCCCCGGGCGCCGACCCCGGGCACGCACGCCCGCAACCGGCGTCACCGGCTTGCCAACCTCAGAGCCGACCTCGCACCCGGCCTCACCGGCTTACCTCAGGACCGACCTCGGGCACACCGCCACCGGCGTCACCGGCTCACCCCCAGCAGGGACCTCCAGGCACAGCGGCCACCGGCGTCACCCGCTCACGCCTCCGCCGTGCAGCCCGCCGACACCGTCGCCGCGCGCCGCAGGCCACGGCCTCACCCCCGCCCCGCCGCAGACCCCCGTATCTCCAGCCCGCCCAGCAACTCGGCCGTGGCCCCCGCGATCGCCTCCACCGCCTTGTCGAACACCTCCCGGTTGTGCGCGGCAGGCGCCCGGAAGCCGGACACCTTCCGCACGTACTGCAGGGCCGCGGCCCTGATCTCCTCCTCGGTGGCCTCCTCGGCCAGCACGGGCGGGCGAAGCGTCTTGATACTCCGGCACATGCCCCCAGTCTCCCCCCACCCCGCCCTCTCCGTCGCCCCTTCGCCCGTCTCTCCAGCACCCCTGCCCCGCCCGTGCCCCAAGCCCTGTGCCCCCGTGGCCACGCCCCTCCCCCGGGCGCCCTTTCCTTCCCCACCACCCCCTGCCATGATCACCTCCGAGGCGGCCACCACACCGGGGCCGACCGACGAGAGGATCACCATCGCCATGGCGAACGAACGCACCGTCGCCGTCCTCGGCCCCGGCGGGATCGGCGGCCTGCTCGCCGCCCTCCTGTCCCGAGCCGGCCACCACGTGACCTGCCTGGCCGGCGACGAGACGGCCGCACACCTGCGCACCCACGGCATCCGCGTCCGCAGCAAGCAGTTCGGCGAGTTCACGGCCCCCGTGGACGCCGACACCGAACTCCGCTCGCCCGTCGACGCGGTGCTGATCGCCGTCAAGCACACCAGCCTGGACGCGGCCCTCACCCGCCTCCCCGCCCCGGCCCTCGGCGACGCCCTCCTCGTGCCGTTCCTGAACGGCGTCGAGCACCCGGCGGCACTCCGCGCCCACCACCGCCCGGACCGCGTCGCCCCCGCCGTCATCCGTGTCGAATCCACCCGGGTCGCCCCGGGCGTGATCCGACACGACAGCCCCTTCACGGAGATCGACCTCACCGGCGACCAGGCCGCCCGCCCCCGTCTGAACGCCCTTGCGCGGGCCTTCTCCGAGGCCGGCCCGGCCACCCGCGTCCTGCCGGACGAGACGGCCGCACTCTGGGCCAAGATGTCCTTCCTCGCCCCCTTCGCCCTCCTCACCACCCGGTACGCCCTCCCCCTGGGCGAGGTCCGCACCCGCCACCGTGACGAACTGACCGCCCTGGTGGAGGAGACGGCGGCCGTCAGCCGGGCCTGCGGCGCCCCCGCCGACGCGGCCCAGGCACTCGCCCGGTACGACGCCTTCCCGCCCGCCACCAGATCCTCCATGCAGCGCGACGCCGAGGCGGGCCGCCCCCTCGAACTCGACGCGATCGGAGGAGCGCTGCTGCGGGCGGCCGAGCGGCACGGGGTACCGGTGCCGGTGACCGCCCGCCTGGTGGAGGAGTTGCGACTCGCGGGCCACTAAGGCCTGTCCGCCTGGGCCACGTCGACACACCAGTCGTTGGACCTGATCCAGTTCCCCTTCGGGTACTCGAAGTCGGCCTGTCCGAGCAGGGTGAACCCTGCCTTGCGGCACACCGCGTTGGACGCCGCGTGGCCCACACCGGGGAACGCGTGCAGGGTCGGGTGACCGCCGGCGCGCCGTACGACCTCGACGAGGGCGCGGGCGGCCTGCGCGGCGAGCCCCCGGCCCTGGAACTCGGGAAGGACGCACCAGCCGGTCTCCCACACCGTGGCGCCCCGCCATTCGCGCTCCCAGTACCCGATCGACCCGACGGTCTCGCCGCCGTCCGCCAGGGTGACCCGGTACATGCACCCGGCCGACACCTCGAGATACCGCCGGTGCCGGTCGGCGAGCTTCTCCTCGCTCTCCGGCCCCCCGAGGTGCTCGGTCATCTCCGGGCTGTTGGTCCGCCGCAGCAACCAGAAGTCGCCCTCCGCCCACGGCACCAGCCGCACCTGCTCCACACCCGTGAGGTCCATGCCGCCACCGTAGGACAGGGGTCTGACATCCGATCCGTCAGCGCAGGTCGAGCCGCATCAGGATCCGGGGATGGCCGGCCAGCACGGAGGTGGTGTCGGCGGCGTGAACGAACCCGGCGCGTTCGAAGTTCCTGCGGATCCCGGCGTACGCCATCGTCAGGTCGACCCTGGCGTCGCCGTTGTCGAGGGGGTACGCCTCGATCACCGGCGCGCCGTGCGCGCGGGCGAAGTCGACCGCGCCGGCGATGAGGGCGTGCGAGATGCCCTTCTTGCGGTGTCCCGGCCGTACGCGGACGCACCACAGCGACCAGACCGGCAGGTCGTCGACGTGCGGGATCCTGCGGCTGCGTGCGAAGGAGGTGTCCGCGCGCGGTGCCACCGCGGCCCAGCCGACCGGCTCGTCGCCGTCGTAGGCGAGCACCCCCGGCGGGGTCCCCGTGCGGCACAGCTCGGCGACGTACTCGCCACGGGTCGGTCCACGGAGCTCCTTGTTGAGCTTGGACGGGATCCGGTAGCTCAGGCACCAGCAGACGTCGGCCGCGGGCGACTTCGGGCCGAGCACAGCACGGACGTCCGCGAAGACCGAGGCCGGCCGCACGTCGATGGTCATGGCACCACGATGTCACGGCCTCCGGGGCGCGCACCGCTCCATTCTTCGATCACGACGACCATCGAACACACGAACCACCCGCAGGAACTCGCCACCCAAATTCGAACAGGCGTAGCATTGCCGCGTGGCTACGACCTATGACTTTCCCAGCGACCTGCGCGCCGGTCAGGAGGAGCTGCATCAGGTCCGGGCCGAGCTGTCGGCCCTGCTGAAGCGGCTTCCCTGGTCGGTCGAGCCGCTGGACGGCTTCAGTGACGACGGCGGCTGGCGCAAGGTGGAGCGTCCCGCCTCCCCCGGCTGGACGGCCGACGAACAGGCCGAGGTGGAGAAGCTCCGGCAGCGGGAGCACGAACTCGCGGTGTTCGTGAGCGGTCACCGCTTCTGGGCGGAGGTCGCGGCCGCGGACCGGGTGGAGGCCCGTATGCGGCTCAAGCACGCGCACGAGACCCCACCCGGCGAGGAGGGCTAGCCCTCTCCGCCCTGCTTGCCGAGAAGCTCGTTCATCTCCTCGATCTCGGCCTGCTGCCCGGTGACGATGTCGCCGGCCATCTCCTTGGCGGGCCCGTGACGCCCCTTGTCCTGCTCGGTCCTGGCCATGGCGACGGCGCCCTCGTGGTGCTCGACCATCATGGCCAGGAACGCCGTGTCGAAGGCCTTGCCGGAGGCCTTCTCCAGCTTCTCCATGTCCGCCTCGTCCATCATCCCGGCCATGCCGGAGTGGGAGGAGTGATCCGTCGCGCCCGCCTCGGGCACGGCCTCGCCCCAGGCCTCCAGCCAGCCGGTCAGGGTCCGGATCTCCGGGTCCTGCGCCTTCTCGATCCGTGCCGCGAGATCCACGACCTGCGCGGACGAGGCCCGGTCGGCGGCGAGCGCCGCCATCTCCAGTGCCTGCCGGTGGTGCGGGATCATGCCCTGCGCGAAGACGACGTCCTGGTCGTTGTGCGTACGCGCGGAACCCGGGGACGACGAAGAGGCGGAGGACGAGGAACCGTGCCCCTCGTGGCCGCCGCCGCACGCGGCCAGAACCAGCGCGGCGGTCGCCGTCGCCACCGTGAGGGCGGCACGGCGGGGCAGGGTACGGGTGAGGGTCATACGTGAACTCCTGTGCTGAGAGAGGGATCGGGACACGTCGACGCGCCGCGCCGGTCGACGACGCGGTGCGGTGCGGTGTGTCTAGATCCGCAGGAGCTGGAGTTCGGCCAGGGAGGGCGGGGCCCGGGCGCCGTCCTGGTCCGTGGCGGCGTCCGCGCACGCGGCCCGGTCCGGTACAAGCGGGGAGGACGGGTCGGGGACGAGCGCGGGCAGCTCGGGCGTTCCGCTCACCGCGCCCGAGGCGCAGGTCGCGTCGGCGTGCCGCAGGTGCCCGCCGCCGCAGTGACCCCCGTCGCCGCAGCCGTCGTGCGCGACGGTCACGGCAGCGGCCGTGAGGTGCGAGGAGGCGTGCTCGTGGACCGTTCCCCCGGGCGCGAGGCCGTGCATGCCCAGGAGCCCCACGAGGAGCCCCAGCACGCCCAGCATCCGCCGTCCCGGCCCGTTCACCCGCCCCATGCTAGGGAGTGTCCGTACGGGACACGCGAGAGGGCCCCCGGAACTCTCCGGGGGCCCTCTCGTCTTCTCCTGGTGGGCGCGGACGGTTTCGAACCGCCGACATCCTGCTTGTAAGGCAGGCGCTCTACCCCTGAGCTACGCACCCAGGACGAGTCGACAGCCTACATTGCCGGGGGCACTGCCCCGCAAACCCGTATCGGGTCGTCCCCTCGGGGGTTATCCCCACCCCGGATCCGGGAGCGCACCGGATCGCCCGGCGGACGGCGGCTCCCTACCGTCGTAGGCGTCACCGAAGAGGCGTCGACGCGGACCCGCGGTCCGTCCAGGGGGAGACCACCATGACCCGTACCACCGTCCCGGCACGCCCGGCCCGTACGACGCGCACCGCCCGCACCGCCCGCACGGTCCTCGTCACCGGTGTCGTCCTCGCGCTCGCCGTGACCGCCGGCGCCTGCGCCACCGCGGGCGACGACGAGCACCCCGACCACCGGTCCTTCGCCCTGCGGGGAGACACCCTCACCGTGGACTCCGACGACTCGGCGCTGGAGATCGTCGCCTCGGAAACGCACGAGAAGGGCAGGGTCGAGGTCACGCGGTGGTTCGACCGGTCGGTCGCCCTCGGCAAGGACCCGGAGGTGTCCTGGTCGATGACGGACGACCGGCTGGTACTGCGCGTGAGCTGCTCCGGCGTGGTCGCCGACTGCGCGGCCAAGCACCGCATCGAGGTGCCCCGGGGCGTCTCCGTCGAGGTCGAGGAAGACGACGGCAGTGTCCGCGCACGCGGGTTCCGGGACGCCCTGAGCATCCGCACGGCCGACGGCTCGGTGCGGGTCACGGACTCCAGCGGGCCGCTGGACCTGCGGAGCGACGACGGTTCGGTGCGGGCCGAGGTCGACTCGCGCCGGGTCAGCGCGCGGACCCAGGACGGCTCGGTCCGGCTCGACCTGGGCGCCGTACCGGACCGGGTGGAGGCGGTCTCCGACGACGGTTCGGTGACGGTGGAGCTGCCCCGGGCGACCTACCGCGTGACGGCACGGACCGAGGACGGCGCGGTGGACGTGTCCGTGCCCCGGGACGACTCCAGCGCGCACGTGGTGTCCGCGCGGACGCAGGACGGCGAAGTCACCGTCAGGAACGTGAACTGACCGGCCCGTGTGTTCGTCCTTGACCGGTGGGAGAATGACACGGGGCAGGGCGGATCACAGCACGGGAGAGGGATGTGACGGCGACACCAGCGCAGCCGTACTCGCCGTCGGTGCCGCGCGCACGCCTGCGCGTGCTCGGGGACACCCTCACACTCGTCGCCCTCCCGCTCGTCGCCGTCCTCGCGCTGCCCGCCGCCTTCGCGGGCGGTGGTACACGACGCTGGTTCGGCGGCCGGGGGGAGAGCCAGCGGGCCGAGGCGCAGGCGGCGAAGGACGCCGCGGCGGCGGCGTTCTACGAGCTGGACACCGCCCAGCGGGACCTGCGGATCTCGATCGAGACGATCACGGCGGTCGACGACTCCCCGGCCGCCCGGCGCGCGGTCGCCGACTTCGAGGCCGTCGGCCGGCGCATCGACGAGGTGAGTCACCAGTACATCCAGGCGGTCGACGCCCACGACCTCGACCGGGACGACCTGGAGGCCGCGGCCGCCACGCGGGCCCGCACCGAGCTGACCCGCGCCAAGGACGAACTGGAGCGCGTGAAGCGGGAGCTGGACCGGTTCGCGGACGGGCTGGGGCCGCTGCTCGGGAAGGCCGAGACCCAGTTGGCCCGGCTGGCGCCCGCCGTGGAGCGGGCCCGGCAGGCGCTGCTGGCCGCGTCCAACGCGCTGGACGCCGTACGGGCCACCGGGCTGAAGGCCGACGACCTCGCGGCCCGGCTGGCGGCGCTGGCGCCCGAGCTGACCAGGTTGAACCAGGGCGCCGGGCAGCACGGCGTGCCGCAGACGCTGGAGCGGGCCGAGCGGGTCGCGCGGGAGGCCGAGGCGGTCCGGGTGGAGGCCGAGCGGCTGCCGGAGCGGGCCGCGGAGATCGACCACCGCCTGGTGTCGCTGCGCACCCGCGCGCAGGCGCTCACGACCCGTGCGGGGCAGGTCGAGCCGGTGCTGAGCGAGCTGCGCCGGCGGTTCACGGTGGCCTGCTGGCAGGATCTCCAGCGCGTTCCCGAGCAGGCGGTGGAGCACGTACGGCAGGCCGAGGCGAAGCTGGCCGAGGCGCAGGCCGCGCGGGCCGCGCAGCGCTGGCCGGACGCCACCGCGCTGCTGTCGACGGCGCGGGCGCTGCTGAACTCCACCGACGAGGCCGTCTCGGCCGCCGGTGACCGTCTGACCCGGCTGAACGCCGTGCAGAAGGACCCGCGCCGGGAGATCGAGCGGACCCGGTTCGCGATCCGTGACGCCCAGCGGCTGGCCATGGCGGGCCGCAACACCCCCGACCCGCGGCACGCCCGCCCGCTCGACGACTCGGTGGCCCGTCTGGAGCGGGCGATCGCCACCCTGGACGGCCGCCATCCCGACTACTGGCACTTCCTGACCGAGACGGAGGCCGTACGGCACACGGTGGCCGGGGTGGTCGCCCGCATCCGCGAGGAGCGCGGCGCGGCAGCCGGCCACTGAGCCGGTCCCCTCGCCGGCCGGCCGGCCGCCGTCGCCGCCGGCCGCTCCTGCCGTTGCCGACGGGCCGCGGCGGGCGGATATTGAAGAGACGGAGGGCCGGACGTCGGGGTACGGGCGGCCTCCGCCGGTACGTCACACCGACCGGGAGGCGAGATGGCGGCCCATGCAGCGCACTCGAAGCCGCGGCGGCGGATGCGGTTGGACGATCACCTTCCCGTCGACCACCGCCTGAACACGGTCTACCGGATCGGCGCCGGCCTCATGGGCCTCGGGCTGCTGGTCTTCGGCATCTTCGGGATCCTCGACAGGATCGGCTTCTTCGACACGGGCGGCGACACCGTCTGGGGTCTGAACACCAACGGCGCGCTGAGCTGGCTGTCGGTCGCGGTCGGGCTGCTGCTGTTCGTGGGCATGGTGATCGGCGGGAACTTCGCGTCCACGCTGAACATGACCCTCGGCGTCCTGTTCATCATGAGCGGGTTCCTGAACATGGGCCTGCTGGAGACGGAGTACAACTTCCTCGCGTTCGAGATCCAGAACTGCATGCTCAGCTTCGTGATCGGCATCCTGCTGATGGTCTTCGGGATGTACGGCAGGGTCGGATCGGCCCTGCCGCACGACAATCCCTATTGGCGGGCCCGCCACCCCGACCTGGCGGAGGAGCGGGACCGGCACCAGGAACTGCGCAGGAACTTCCCGTCCTGATCAGGTGCGGTAGGCGTAGTAGTTCGCGTTGGGGTACGACGCGATGATGCTCGCCACCGACCTGCTGTAGGTGTTGGTGGAGTGGTACGTCAGGTACGGCACGCCCCGGCTGCGGGAGGTGACGATCATGGTGTGGTCCTTCGAGCCGTCCTTGTCGAAGTCCACCTGGAGCACGTCGCCGACGTCCATCTGGTAGACGTTGGCGAGGCTGGTCGTCCGCTTGGAGTTCTGGGCGAACCAGGACCACTCGTTGACGCCGACGAACGAGTGCGACTGGATGTCGGCGTTGCCGAACCACCTGGTGTAGTCGTACACGTAACCGGGGACGTGCTTCCAGCCGCCCGCCTTGAGGGCCTGGCTGACGAAGTTGGTGCAGTCGCCGCCCGCGCCCTGCCCGTTGAAGTTCGGGTAGGCCGGGTTGTAGTTGGACCAGTACTGCTTCGCGTAGGCGGCCATCGCCTTGTAGTCCAGGCCGCTGGCCGTGAAGTTCTTCGCGTTGGCCGGGCCGGGGTACGAGGTCGACGCCTTCGGCGCCGCGGGCGTGGTGCTGGTGGTCGTCGCGACCATGGGCGCGACGGACGGCTTGGCCGTCTGGTTGACCGCGAGGCCCTCGTCGGTGTCGCGGATGCCGGTGAGCTGCCAGTTGCCGTGCCGGTCGGCGGTGAAGGTCAGCTCGTGGTGGGCCTGGAACCCGGTGGTCTTCGGCTCGTCGCCGCGGACCTTGGCGTAGGTGAGGGTCGTGGTCTCGGTGACCGCGACCTTGGCCTTGCGGCCCTTCACGCTGGTGGCGTCCAGGGTGACGGTGGTGCTGCCCTTGCTGTACTTCTCGCCGAGCTTCGCGAGCTTGTCCTTGCGCTGGTCCAGCGTGGACAGCGCGGCGTCCTCGGTGCGGGCCGTGCCCGAGGACAGCCGGACGTCGCCGGAGAAGCCGTCGGTCAGCGGCTTCTCGCGGTCGCCCTGCTTGCCGTCGACCAGGGCCTCCGTGCGGTCGGTGAAGACCGCGTCCGCGAGCCGCTGGAAGGTGGCCTTCGTCCTGGCGTCCACCGTGGGGTCGTCGACGATCGCGGCGCCGGCGCTCCAGTTGGGCAGCAGGGCCACTCCGGCGACGACCGAGGTGGCGGCCGCGCCGAGTATGGCGGCGCGGCGACGCGTACGGCTCAATTTCCTTGACTTCACTGATGTTTCCCCTCTTGCCCCGGCGTGAGGGATGCCGGGGTAGCGCATCTTCGCACGCCCTGTGTGGCGGTTGTGAAGGGGGATGCGCCGGTGATCGGACGACGTTATGGGAACGTCATGGCGCGGCCCTCCGCCCGGCGTCACTGCACGACGGTCGACCAGTCCGGCGACTGTGCCGGGTCCAGGGTGCGCAGCCGCTCCAGCGTCTCCGGCTTCTGCACGTCCATCCAGTCGGCCAGTTCCTTGAAGGAGACGCACTTGACGTCCTTCTTGGTGCACACGTTCTCGATGACCTGGTCGACGGCGTTCATGTAGATGCCGCCGTTCCACTGCTCGAAGTGGTTGCCGATGAACAGCGGGGCCCGGCTGCCGAAGTACACGCGGTTGAAGCCGGCCATGTAGGTGTCGACGGTCTCCTGCTGCCACTGCGGGTACATCGCCGGGTCGCCGTCGGTCTGGCCCTCGGACTGGTTGTAGAGGAAGTTGAAGTCCATGGACAGGCCCTGGTACTTGCCGCCCTCGTACGGGAGCATCTGCAGCGGGAAGTCCCAGATGCCGTTCTTCTTCGTCGGCCATATCTGGAAGTCGCCCTTGGAGCTGGCGTCGTAGCGCCACCCGTAGCTCTTGGCGGCCTTCAGCAGGTTCGCCTGGCCCTCCAGGCAGGGGGCGCGGCCGCCGGCGACCTCCTTCTTGAAGTCGAACGGCAGCGGGTCCATGTCGGTGTACCCGGTGTTGGTCTTCCACTTCTCCGCAAAGGCGAAGAACTGGTCGATCTCGCTCTTCCACTCCGCGACGCTCCAGTCGTCGCCGCCCTTCTCGCCGCAGAAGTGGCCGTTGAAGTGGGTGCCGATCTCGTGCCCCTCCTCCCACGCCTTGCCGAGCTGCTCGATCGTGGTGCGGATGTGGTCGTCCGTGGGGAAGCTGATTGCCGCCGAGCCCCTGGGGTGCTGCGGCGGTGCGTAGAGGTCCTTCTTGCTCTTGGGCAGCAGGTAGATGCCGGTGAGGAAGAACGTCATGTGGGCGTCGTACCTCTTGGCCATCTCGCGGTAGTGCTGGAAGAGCTCGTCGTCACCCGCGAGCGCTCCGTCCCAGGAGAAGACGACGAACTGGGGCGGCTTCTCACCCGGCTTGAGCGGTTCGGGCTTCAGCCCGCCTTTCTGCGGGCCGGTGTACGAGGTGGAGCCGTCCCCCAGGACCTTGGTCTTGCCGTCCCACTCCGGCTCCTTGGTGGCCGTCGCCGACGTCTTCTTCCCGTCCCCCGAGGACGCGGTCGGCGCGGTGTTGTCCGTACGGTTCAGCACCAGGTAGCCCGCCGTCAGGGAGGCGACGACGAGGAACGCCGCCACGGTGAGGAACCCCGGGTGGAAGGCGGCGGTACGGCGCGGTGCCCGGGCCTTGCGGCGGCGGCCCGACGGTGACTTCATGTGCGGCTCATTCTCCAAGCGGTTGGGGACTGCGGGCCCGGTCGGTGGTCAGCCGAGCGGGCTCATGGCACCGGACCAGATGCCGTAGGGGACGCTGTCGTCGGCGGTGCCGGCGACACCCTCGAGCGGCAGTGGTTCGAGGCTCTTGCCCAGATCGATGCGGTAGACGACGACCGCCGTGGAGACGGATCTGTGCGTGCCGACGTACCAGGCGGCGGTGTCGTTCTGCGTCGTCCCGTACTTCCCGGCCACCTCGGCGGTGGCGGGAGCGGCGTCCGGGTGGGCGGTGCGGAAGGAGTCGGTGAGCGCGGAGGTGACCTCCTCGGCCACGTCGGCGCCGACCGCCCGGCGCGGTCTGGGGAGGTCCAGGGCGACCTTGGTGCCGTTGTGGGTGATCCGCCGCACCGAGTACGGCTCGGTGTGCTTGCCGGCCGCGGCGAAGGTGGAGTAGCCGCTGGCCATGCGGATGGCGCTGGGCGTCGAGCTGCCCATGGACAGCGCGGGCACCTGGGCGCCGATGCTGGAGGACAGCAGTCCGGACGCCTCGGCGGTGGCGCGCACCTTGTCCAGCCCGGTGTCCATGCCGAGTTGCATGAACGGCGTGTTCACGGACAGCTCCAGCGCCCGGTGCAGCGAGATCTGGCCGTAGGACTTGTCCCCGTCGTTGCTGGCGGCGACCTTCTTGCCGCTGCGGTCCCAGTAGGGGCCTTCCGGGGTGGTCACCGGCACGTCGTCGTCGCCGTTGTAGAGGGACTCCCCGGTGACCGGGGTCGCCTCCCCGTCGCGACTCTTGTGGACGCCGTGCTCCAGGCCGGCCGCGTACACGAACGGCAGGAACGCCGAGCCGGCCGGGACGGTGGTGGCGTTGGACTCGTTGTAGCCCTGCGTGCGGTGGTCGGGGCCGCCGTAGACGGCGAGGACACGCCCGTCGGCGGCCACCGAGGCGGCGCCGTAGTGCGCGGTCTTCGCGCGCTTCGGGTCGTCCTTCAGCGCCTTCTCGCGGGCCTTGGTGACGGCCTCGGTGAGCTGGTCCTCCCGCTTCTTGTCGAAGGTCGTGTAGATCTGGTAGCCGCCGAGGTCGAAGTCCTTGTCGGAGATCTTCGCGGCCTTCTTGGCGTACTGCGCGGCGAGTTCGACCAGGTAGTCGCTCTGCTCACCGGTGTCGTACAGCGGGTTGCTCTTCAGCGGCTCCGGGAACTTCCTGTACGTGGCCCGCTCCGCCTTCGACAGCTTGCCGATGTCGACCATCCGGTCGAGGGTCCAGGACCAGCGCTCCAGGGCGCGGGCGCGGTTGGCGCTGTTGAGCGTCGGGTCGTACAGGCCGGCGCCCTTGAGCAGGGCGGCGAGGAAAGCGGCCTCGCTGGCGTTGAGCTCGCTGACGTCCTTGCCGTAGTAGGCCTGGGCGGCGCGCTGGATGCCGTAGGTGCCGCGGCCGAACCAGCTGGTGTTGAGGTAGCCCTCGAGGATCTCGTCCTTGCTCATCTGGTTGTCGAGCTTGAGGGCGATCATCGCCTCGGTGAACTTGCGGCGGACCGTCTGGTCCTGGTTGAGGTAGACGTTCTTGACGTACTGCTGGGTGATGGTGGAGCCGCCCTGGGTGTCGCCCTGGCCGAAGGTGCGGAACACGGCGCGGCTGATGCCCTTGAAGGAGATGCCGGGGTCGCTGTAGAAGCTCTCGTTCTCGGCGGCCAGCACCGCCCAGCGGACGTCCTCGGGTATGTCCTCCAGCGGCATCGCCTGGCGCTGCACCCAGCCGGTGCGGGCCATGGGCGTGCCGTCGGCCCAGAAGTACACGTTGTCCTGTTGTGTGGCGTACGTATTGAGGTTTTCCGGGATGTCCGTGGCCGCGTAGGCGACGGCCAGGAACAGGCTGCTCAGGCCTATGGACGCCAGCACGCCCCCGAGCCACTGCCGCCAGGACGGCATCCAGCGGCGCCAGCCGGTGCGTCCCGGCCGCGGGTACTGCGGCCGCATCCGGCGGACGTACGGCGTGACACGTGCGACCAGTGGCGCGAGGCGAGGACCGACGGCGGCGGACATACGGGCGAGCACGGAAGGGCGCGGCGCTTTGCGCCCCTTGCGTCGGTTCTCCGGTATCTCCGGTGTTTCCTGACTGCCCGGTATCCCCTCTGCTGGCACCCGCAGTTGCATGGTCTCGTCCGCCTTGAAAGAAGCGGGAACCTTCAACTGCATGGTGGCGTCCGGCTCCTGGGGCTCCTCCCCCTGCCCCGCCTGGGTCACGATGTCTCCCTCCGCACTCGGTATTGCTCGCGTAGGCAGACGTACAGACGTACGAGGGTCTGACATGGTTGCCGTTGAGGCGGCTGCAAACCCTGAATCCCCCGACCTCGCGGTTCATCGCGGCGCTCTCAAATTACCAGCGCCCTTCGCAAGTTCTCCACATAGGAAATCGACAGATGCCAACACCATCGAAACCGTGGTCCCCACGCACCCTCATATGCGGATTAATCTGTCGGCATGCCTCGCTATGAGTACCGCTGCCGGACCTGCGGCGACACGTTCGAACTGAGCCGTCCCATGGCGGAGTCCTCCGCCCCCGCCGACTGCCCCGCCGGCCACGGCGACACGGTCAAGCTTCTGTCAACAGTAGCTGTAGGGGGCACGGTTTCCGCCCCCGCCCCCAAGGCGGGCGGCGGGGGTGGCGGAGGCGGCTGCTGCGGCGGGGGCTGCTGCGGCTGACGCCGCACGGCCCGCCGGCCCCCGACGCTACCCCTCGCGGACACCCTTCAGGAACTCACGCAGGATCCGCTCCCCCGCCAGGACGCCCCGCTCGGGCAGGGCCGTGATCCGCGGCGCCGTCCAGGCGGCGTCGGCCAGCTCGCCGTGCCCGGGCCGCCAGCCGCGGTCCGCGGCCAGCAGCAGGTCGGCGTCGAGGAGGGAGTCGCCCGCCGCGAGCGTCAGCTCGGCGCCCGTGCGGCGGGCCACCTCCCGTACGGCCGCGCTCTTGGTCAGCGGCTTCGGTACGGCGTAGATCTTGCGGCCCTGCAGGGACACGGTCCAGCCGCGGTTCTCCGCCCAGACCGCCAGTTCCTTCACCCACTCCTCGGGCAGCAGCTCCCGCTCCACGACGAGGTAGGCGAACAGGTCCTCGGCGATGCGCTGCTTGCGCAGCCAGAGCGGGTCGGCGAAGGCCGCCAAGTGGGCCTGCACCTCGGCGAGCGGGGCGCACTCGTCGGCCAGCCGCGCGGTCACGGCCGCGTGCCAGTCCGGGTCGGACACGCCGTCGACCAGCAGGTGCCCGCCGTTCGCGGTGATGGCGTACGTCGGCGCCGGACCCGGCAGATTGATCCGCAGGTACTGCTTGCGCGTCCGGGTGGTCGTCGGCACGAACACCGCCGCGTCCCCGAGGTCGGTGAGCAGCTGCGCCGCCGTCTCCGTCATGTACGACAGCGGGCGGCTCTCGTGCACCTCCACGCACAGCAGCCTCGGCGCCCGCGCGTCCGGCATGGTCAGCGCGAGGGCTGCAGCCGAGTAGATGAGCGTCCGGTCGAGGTCGCTCGCCACCATCACCGGCATCAGACCGCCACCGCCTTGCCGTCGGCGCCCGTCGCACCCCGCGTGTACTGCGGATGGATCAGCCCGACACAGGTGTACGGCAGCTCCGCGACCTCCTCCACGGGCACCCCTCTCTGCCCGGCGAGCAGCCGGACGTGGTCCAGGTCGGCGCCCGCCCCGGCCCGCGCCAGGATCTTCCAGGGCACCCGGCGCAGCAGCACCCGCGTGGTCTCGCCGACACCCGGCTTGACCAGGTTCACGTCGTTGACGCCGTACTCCTCGCTGATGCGCTCCACCGCCGCCCAGCCTTCCCAGGTCGGCGTGCGGTCACCCGCGAGCAGCTCCTTCACGGCGCCGTCCACCGCGTCCGCGACCTCCGGGAAGCGGGCGGAGACGGCGTCCAGGAAGGCGACGGAGACGTCCGCGCCGGCGAGTTCGCGGTAGAACTTCGCGCCGTGGAAGTCGTCCGGGCCGACCAGGTCGGCGCGCAGCACCGTACGCGATATCAGGCCGGAGACCGTGGAGTTGAGGCAGGCGGAGGGGATGAGGAAGTCCTCCCGGGTGCCGTACGTGCGCACGCAGGAGCCCGGGTCGGCCAGCACCGCGATCTCCGGGTCGAAGCCGGCCACGCCGCCCGCGGCCTCGAACTCCTCGATCGCCGCGGCCAGTTCCCGGGTGATCGCGCCCTTGCCGGTCCAGCCGTCGACGAAGACGACGTCCCGCGGGTCGTGGTGCTCGGCCAGCCAGCGCAGCGCGTTGGCGTCGATACCGCGGCCGCGCACGATGGAGACGGCGTAGTGCGGCAGGTCCAGGCCGTGCCGGTGCCGGGCCCAGCGGCGCATCAGGATGCCGACGGGGGTGCCGGCGCGGGCGAGGGAGACGAGGACCGGGCGCGGTGAGCGCTCGGCGACGACGGTCTCGGTCACCACGCCGACCGCCTGCGCGATCCGCGCCGCGGAGGTGTCCAGGGCCGCGTGGAAGAGCTCCTGGTACTGGTCGCTGGGCTGGTACTCCACCGGCAGCGACTCCGCGTAGTGCGCGCCGCCGCTCTGGATGGCCTCCTCCCGCTCCTCGGTCGGCGCCTCCAGCGTCACGTCGGAGAGGTCCTGGAGCAGCCAGCCGACCTCCTCCGGCGCGTACGAGGAGAAGGCGGGACCACGGAGTGGCTCGGGCAGCATGGCGGGCCTTTCGGGTACGTGCGGCGACTCGGGGACGTACGAGGGGACGACGGCGAGGAGGACGTGCCGGGTGTGCGCGGCGAGTCGGGACAGGAGGCCGTCGGGCGCGTGCAGGGCGGGGGTGTCGGCGACGGAGTCGACGACGGCGACCACGGCGTCGAAGCCGCCACCGGCGACGTTGTAGGCGTAACGCTCGCCGGGGCCGTCGGCGGGGTCGTCGTGCGCGGGGAACACGATGCGGCTGCGGATGGCGTAGCCCGGGTCGTCCACCGCGAGGACGGGCGAGCGGGTGGTGGTGGAGTACCGCACCTCCGCCGCCGTGACCTGCTCCAGCTCACGCGCCAGCCGCAGCGGCGCGTACATCAGCTCCTCGAAGCCGAGCACGAGCACCCGGCGGGCGCCCGCGGGTATCGCCTCGGCGAGCCGGGCGGCCATGGCGGGCAACGCGCCCTCCAGCCGCGCCCGGTGCCGGGGCGTGAACCCGTGCCGCCCGCCGTCGGGCAGCCCGCGGGGCCAGCGCAGATCGACACGGGTGGCCGGCCCGGCGGTGCGGGCGCCCGGCGCCGCCGCCTGCGCTCCGGGCACGCCGTCCCGCGCCCCGCCGCCGGCCGCCCTCACGGCAGCGGCCTCATCCGAGGCGGGGGTGTTCTCGGCGGGTCCGGCGGGCGCCGTCCCGACGGAGGCGGAGGAAGCCCCGTCGCTCCCCCGCGCAGCGGCACCGCCGGGAGCCGGGGAGACCGCCTCGTGCGCACGCTCGTGCACACCGGAGGCCGGGGAGACCCCGGTGGTCCCCGGTGCGGCCGCGCCGCCGGGGGCCGGGAGAGCCCCACCGCGCCCATCGGACGGCGCCTCACCGGAAGCCGGGAAGGCTCCGGCGCCGGACGCGGTCGACTCGTGGCGGGCGACCAGTTGCCGGCCCTTCTCTAGGACGCCCTCCGGGAGGGTCACCGTGCCCGAGGCGGCCGCCACCAGGTCGACCCGGGCGCCGATCTCGCGGGCGAACTCCTCCAGGCGGCCCGCGTCGGCGGCCGAGCGCATGTCCACCAGGGCGACCACGACGTACCGGCGCCGCGGGTAGCGCTCGTGGAGGTCGCGGATGGTGTTGAGGACGGTGTTGCCGGTGGAGAACTCGTCGTCGACCAGGACGAGCGGCCCGTCGCCGGCCAGCAGCGCCGGGTCCTCCGGCAGCAGCAGGTGGGACGTGGCGTGGGAGTGGGACTCCTCGAAGCCTCCGGCCCGGGCGACACCGGGCACCGGGCGCCGGGTGGAGTGCACGTAGGGGGCCGAGCCGACGCCGTCGGCGACGGAGTGGCCGAGGCCGGTCGCGGTCTCCGCGTACCCGAGGACGACGGCCTCACCGGCCTCCTCGCCCAGCAGGTCGCGCACCCGGCGGCCCAGGGCGAAACCGTGGCCGTACACCACGGACGGCGACTGCGGGACGTGTTTGCCCAGCACGTTGGAGACGAGCAGGTGCGCCCGCTTGGGGTTGCGGCGCAGCGCCAGCCCCAGCAGGTCCGTCAGCCCGTCGTCGCCCGTGAGCCGGACCCCGAGCCGCTCGGCCACCCAGCTCCCGGACCAGACCCCGTTGTTCACTGCGTTGTTCATGCGTCCCTATGTGGTGAAACGGTTCAGCCGGGTATGCCCGCGGCGAGCAGGTCGACGAAGCTGACGTCCTCGTGCGCGACGCCGAAGACCTCCGCGCGCAGCATGGTCCGCTCGGCCCATGCGCGGTGCGGCTTCACCTCGTTCATCTTGTTCGTGTACGCCGACCTCAGCACTCCCCCGCCGCCGCGCTCCGGCCGCAGGATGTCCGCCGCGTCGCTGTACTCCTCGTGACTGACGACGGACAGTGCGTGCACCGCCGGTACGTGCGAGGGGTGGATGCAGGTCTTGCCGAGCAGGCCGTTGGCGTGGTCGAGGGAGATCTCGCGCAACAGCCCGTCCATCGCGTGCTCGATCAGCTTCTCACGCAGTTCCACGGCCTGTCCCTCCAGGAAGGGGCTGTGCCGCAGCATCGGCTTGAACATGCGCTCCGGGACCCGGAAGTACTCCCACACCGGCCCGGTCACGGTGAACCCGGTGCCGTCGGCCCGCCCCAGCATGTTCACGACGTCCGCGATCACGGAGGCGACGATCTGCACGTCGTAGGCGGTCATGTCGGGGGCCCGGCGCAGGCCGTACGAGGAGCAGAAGTCGGTCACGCCGAGGCGCAGCGCGAGGACCCTGCTGCGGTACTTCTCGACCGCGCGGGCGATGCCCTCCAGGGCGTCCACGCGCGACTCCCGGTACATCAGCTCGGGCGTCTCCAGCACGGGCATGCCGAACAGCCGCCGCCCGCTCGCCACCTCGGCGCCCGTCAGCGCCTCCAGGAACGGGATGCCGCGCTCCTCGGTGAACTTGGGGAACACGAATCCGCTCAGCAGCCGCACGGCCGGTCCGAGCCGCTGGACCAGGTCGGGGATCTGCTCGGGCGTGCGGACCCGGACGAAGAGCAGCGGCGGCTGCGCGTCCGGACGTCCGGCGAGGTCGGCGAGTTGGCGGACGAGGTTCTCCTCACCCTGCGCGACGTCCTCGTCACCGATGGAGTCCTCCAGGCACAGCACCATCGACACCACGCCCCGCCGGGCCTGCTTGAGGACGTCCTCGGCCAGCTGCGGCCGGGTGGCCGGGCTGTAGAGCGTGGCGCCCAGGGCGGCCGAGAGCAGCCGGGCCGGGGAGTCGGCGTCGAACACACACGGCTCCCGGTGGAAGAGGCGCTCCCGCACCTGCGGGGCGAGGTGCCCGAAGTGACGCATATATCTCCCCCGTGGTGCAAAGGTAAGGCTGTGGATTCGGCAAGAGGTGGCCGGTAATAGTACGTAGAGACCCGTGTCCGGGGTTCCCACCGGTCATGAACTTCAGGTAACGCGGACCAACACACCTGTGCCGGCTGCCGCGTTCCCTCGTGTACCCCGCGTTGTCGTGAGCAGAACCGAGAGGGCAGGATGGCCGCATGACGCACGCGATGCTGAAGGGGTCGAACGTCCCGCTGAAAGCCACCACGGTGCGCGCCGTGCTGCGCTGGACACCCGGGCAGGGGGTCCCGGACGTCGACGCTTCCGCACTGCTCCTCGGCCCCGACGGGCGGGTGCGCTCCGACGAGGACTTCGTCTTCTACAACCAGCCCCGGCACCCCTCCGGGAAGGTCTGGCGGCTCGGCAAGAAGCGGGGCGCCGAGGGCCTCACCGATACGATCCAGACAGATCTGGCCGGTGTCGAGTCCGACGTCAGCCAGATTCTCCTGGTCGCTTCGGCGGACGGCGTCACCTTCGACCGCGTACGCGCCCTCAGCATCCTGCTGTACGACGCGACGGTCGCCGACGGGAAGCCCCTTGCCACCTTCGACATCCGTCCGGAGACGGGCGAGGAGACGGCGTTGATCTGCGGGGAGTTGTACCGCCGCGGGGACACCTGGAAGTTCCGCGCCCTCGGCGAGGGCTACTCCAACGGCCTCAAGGGCCTGGCGACCGACTTCGGCATCTCGGTGGACGAGGCGGAGGAGGCGGCGGCCCACCACCCGGAGCCGACGCCGAGCCTCTCCCAGCCCCTCCCCCCGGAACAGCCCACCACGGCCGTCCCCCAGCAGCCCCCCGCCTCCTACGGCTACCCGGCGAACCTGCCGACCTACGGCTACGGCTACCCGGACGCGGCCCAGCCGACGGCGGCGGCACCCGCCCAGGAGTTCCGCATGCCGCCGCAGGGGCCGCAGTTCATCGGCCGCTAGGCCGGATCGCGGCAGGGGCGCGGCGCTACTTCTCCACCTTCGTCTTGTAACCGCGCCCCCACTGCAGCCCCCACCCGTACAACCGGTCCAGCTCCGCCTGGAATCCGTACACGAACCTCACCTCACGGCGCACCATCATCTCCCCCTTCACGTTCTCGATCATCACCACCGCGCACGAGCGGGCCTGCGGGTGCCGCTCGTCGAGGCCTATCTCGATCCGCGGCCCGTTGCTCGGGTACAGCGTGACGATCGCGTGCGTACGGTCGAACGCCGGCGTCTGGTCGTAGATGTAGACGAACACCAGCAGCCTCTTGATGGCGTCCCGGTGGTCGAGGTTGACGTAGATCGTCTCCCCGGACGCCGACCCGAACCGGTCGTCGCCGCTGAGCTTCACGTACGGCGGCGCGTTGACGTCCCCGAGGAGTCCGCCCAGCGGCTGTACGACCCCCTTGGTGCCGTCCGCGAGCTCGTAGAGGCACCCGAGGTCGAGGTCGACGTTGACCATGCTCTGGCTGTGCCCCATCACCTCCGGCGGGCGCAGCGCCTTGAAGGGGTGGCGCAGCAGACTCTCCCGCTGGGAGCCGCCGATGTCGGAGGTGCGCATCCGCCAGGTCAGGTTGATGCGCAGGTGCCCGGTGGCGGCGTCCTGCTTGGTGAGCGACACCTGGCTGTGCCGTTTGGTCAGTTCGATCGCGTTGGTCGCCGCGTTGCCCGAGTCGAAGTCGGCGGCCCGGCCGGGCCAGAGTCCGTCGAAGAAGCCCATTCCCGCCCCCAGTTGCACTGACAAAGACCGGCGGGGCGGCCGCCGAGGACACGTCCTCGACGGCCGCCCCGCACAGAGCGTTCCTCACCGGGAAGGTGGTCACACCCCGGAGGAGACCTCAGTCTTCTCGTCGTCCGAGCCCGCCTTTCCCTCGGCCGCCGCCAGCGCGCGGTTGCGGCGCACGGAGGACCAGAAGGACCAGCCGATCAGGAAGACACCGATCAGGCCGGTGATGATCTCGCTGATCTCGTACTGGATGGTGACGAGCAGGATCATGGCGAGGGCGCCGATCGCGTAGTGCGCGCCGTGCTCCAGGTAGACGTAGTCGTCGAGGGTGCCCTGGCGGACCAGGTAGACCGTCAGCGACCGGACGTACATGGCGCCGATGCCGAGGCCGAGCGCCATGAGCACGATGTCGTTGGTGATGGCGAAGGCGCCGATCACGCCGTCGAAGGAGAAGGACGCGTCCAGGACCTCCAGGTAGAGGAACATGAAGAACGCGGCCTTGCCGGCCAGGACGACCGCCGACTTGGGCTTGCCCTCGCGCTCGGCCTTCTCCTCGGCCTCGTGCTCGCGCTCCTCCTCCTCTTCGAGCTTGTCCTCGAAGAAGCCAGAGAGGCCGCCCACGATCATGTAGGTGATCAGACCCGCCACGCCGGAGATCAGGACCGTCTCCGCCTTGTCGGCGTGCGCGCCGCCGTGCTGGTGGGCGTGGGTGGCGAAGGTCATCGCGGAGATCATCAGGACGATCAACGCGATGCACACGGACAGCATGTCGATCTTGCCGAGCTTGGCCAGCGGCCGCTCCAGCCACCCCAGCCACTTGATGTCCCGGTCCTCGAAGATGAAGTCGAGGAAGATCATCAGCAGGAACATGCCACCGAACGCGGCGATCGACGGGTGGGCGTCCGTCACCAGCTGCTGGTAGCGGTCCTTGTCGGTGAGGGCGAGATCGACGGCCTCGATCGGGCCCATGGAGGCGCTGACCGCGACGATGACGACGGGGAAGACCAGTCGCATGCCGAAGACGGCGATGAGGATGCCGATCGTGAGGAAGATCTTCTGCCAGAAGGCATTCATCTTCTTCAGGATTCCGGCGTTGACCACTGCGTTGTCGAAGGACAGCGAGATTTCCAGGATGGAGAGGATCGCCACAACACCGAAAGCGGTCCACCCCCCGTAGAAGACCGCCGCGACGAGGCCGAGCGCGGTGACCGCGAACGACCAGCCGAAGGTTTTCAGAACCACTGGCTACCCAATCCTGTATGTACGGGTCTCCCCCGCGCCGTACTCGGCTTTACGAAACGTTGACTCCGAAGTCTAGGGCGATGCCCCGCAGCCCTGACGCGTACCCCTGCCCCACGGCCCTGAACTTCCATTCGCCCTGGTAGCGATAGAGTTCGCCGAAGATCATCGCGGTCTCGGTGGACGCGTCCTCGCTCAGGTCGTACCGGGCGAGTTCCTGGCCGTCGGCCTGGTTGACGACGCGGATGAAGGCGTTGCTGACCTGGCCGAAGGTCTGGCCGCGCTCGTCGGCCATGTGGATGGAGACGGGGAAGACGATCTTGTCGCAGTGGGCCGGCACCTTGGAGAGGTCGACCAGGAGCGACTCGTCGTCGCCGTCACCCTCGCCGGTGAGGTTGTCACCGGTGTGCTCCACGGAGCCGTCGGGGCTCTTGAGCTGGTTGTAGAAGACGAACCACTCGTCCCCGAGAACCCGGTTGCCGGCGCCGCACAGCAGCGCGCTGGCGTCGAGGTCGAAGGGGGCTCCGGTGGTGGAGCGCGCGTCCCAGCCGAGGCCGACCATCACCTGAGTGAGGTTCGGCGCGACCTTGGACAGGGAGACGTTTCCTCCCTTGGCGAGCGTGACGCCCATGATCCTGGTCCTCCCCTAGGTCTTGCTTCTTCGGTTGTCCTGCGCGTCCGGCGCCGCCCGTAAACGGTGCGGCGCCGGACGGTGAGCGGGTCGGCTCAGACGTTGACGCCGAAGTCCTGCGCGATGCCGCGCAGGCCCGACGCGTAACCCTGGCCGATGGCGCGGAACTTCCACTCCGCGCCGTGCCGGTAGAGCTCGCCGAAGACCATCGCGGTCTCCGTCGAGGCGTCCTCGCTGAGGTCGTAGCGGGCGATCTCGGCGCCGCCGGCCTGGTTCACCACGCGGATGAACGCGTTGCGCACCTGACCGAAGGACTGCTGGCGGTTCTCGGCGTCGTAGATCGACACCGGGAAGATGATCTTCTCGACGTCGGCCGGGACGCCCGCCAGGTTGACCTTGATCTGCTCGTCGTCGCCCTCGCCCTCGCCGGTGAGGTTGTCACCGGTGTGCTCCACGGAGCCGTCGGGGCTCTTGAGGTTGTTGAAGAACACGAAGTTGGCGTCGCTGGTGACCTTGCCGGAGTTGTTCAGCAGCAGCGCGCTCGCGTCCAGGTCGAAGTCGGTGCCGGTCGTGGTGCGCACGTCCCACCCCAGACCGACGATGACCGCGGTCAGGCCCGGGGCCTCCTTGGTCAGCGATACGTTGCCGCCCTTGCTGAGGCTGACTCCCACGAGTCCTCCATTGGTGTCCTGGGGCGGGGAGCCCCGTCGTGCGTTGGATATCGGATCAACGAGTCGATCCTAGTGACGGGTTCCCGGCCCCCGCAGGCCCTGGAACCGAAGAATCACAGGGTGTCGGGATCGGCGCGGCTCGCCCGGGATCAGAGGGCGTCGAGTGCCGAGACGTACGCCTCGAGGTCACGCGCGTCCGGCAGCGCGTTGACCACGGTCCAGCGCACGACCCCCTCCTTGTCGATGACGAAGGTGCCGCGCACCGCGCAGCCCTTGTCCTCGGCGAAGACGCCGTAGGCCCGGCTGACCTCGCCGTGCGGCCAGAAGTCGCTCAGCAGCGGGTACTCCAGGCCCTCCTGCTCGGCGAAGACGCGCAGGGTGTGGATGGAGTCGTTGGAGACGGCGAGCACCTGGGTGTCGCGGGCGGCGAACCTCGGCAGGTTGTCGCGCACCTCGCACAGCTCACCGGTGCACACGCCGGTGAAGGCGAAGGGGTAGAAGAGCAGGACGACGTTCTTGCTGCCGCGGAAGTCGGACAGCTTCACGGTGGCGCCGTGGTTGTCCTTGAGCTCGAAGTCGGGGGCCTTGTCGCCGACCTGGATCGACATCGTCGTGGAACCCTTTCGCTGGGGTTTCGCCGGGACCGTTGCGGCGTTCGGGTGACGACCCGCAACGCCGGAGACCACCCTACGCAGCGATCACGACGCACTCGCGGACGGGCCGAGCCGGGGCCGGCCCGTCCGCGGCGATGAGATCGGGGTTCCTACCTCGACGAGGTCACTTCTTGGACTTGGCGGCCTTGGGCGTCACCAGCCGGCTGCCGCTCCAGTCCTTGCCCACGCTGACGCTCTTGCTGGCCGACAGACCCGCCGTCGTCGCGGCTTCCGAGATGTCGCTCGGCTCCACGTACCCCGCACGGCCGGTCTTCGGCGTGAGGAGGAGGATCGAGCCGCCTTCTTCGATGTACGTGGTGGCGTCCACCAGCGCATCCGTCAGGTCGCCGTCCTCGTCGCGGAACCACAGCACCACGGCGTCGGCAACGTCGTCGTAGTCCTCGTCCACCAGGTCGCTGCCGATGACTTCCTCGATGGACTCGCGGAGCTCCTGGTCGACGTCGTCGTCGTAGCCGATCTCCTGGACCACCTGCTCGGGCTGGAACCCCAGCCTGACGGCAGGGCTCGTCCGCTCCTCCGCGTGGTCCGCGGTCGCGCTCACGGGTTGCCTCCTGATCATGTTTCGGGAATAACTCAGCCACGCGCGTGCGCGAAGCATTGGCCGTAGTCCACACGGGCGGGGCGGATCGCGCAAGTACCCGGCGGTTCAGACCGCCGAAACGGTGACGATCCTGGCCGTGTCGACGCAACTTAAGGCATGCGATCCGGCCCACGGGTGACACACACCACACCTATCTGCCCTTTTTGGGCGTTTGGGAACCGCTCATGGATACGAGATCCGAACGGCTGCCGGTTACCTCTCGGTAGAGATGACGTTTGCGCCCCTGAGGTACACGATGGGGAACGGTGCAGACAGACAGAAAACTCGACGACACGTAAGGGAACAGCGTGGCTTCCGGATCCGATCGCAACCCGATCATCATTGGCGGCCTTCCGAGTCAGGTTCCTGACTTCGATCCCGAGGAAACCCAGGAGTGGCTCGACTCCCTCGACGCCGCCATCGACGAGCGAGGCCGGGAGCGGGCCCGCTATCTCATGCTGCGCCTGATCGAGCGGGCCCGCGAGAAGCGCGTGGCCGTGCCCGAGATGCGCAGCACGGACTACGTCAACACCATCCCCACCAAGAGCGAGCCGTTCTTCCCCGGCAACGAGGAGATCGAGCGGAAGATCCTGAACGCGACCCGCTGGAACGCGGCCGTGATGGTCTCGCGCGCCCAGCGGCCGGGCATCGGCGTGGGCGGCCACATCGCCACCTTCGCCTCCTCCGCGTCGCTGTACGACGTGGGCTTCAACCACTTCTTCCGCGGCAAGGACGAGGGCGACGGCGGCGACCAGGTCTTCTTCCAGGGTCACGCCTCCCCGGGCATCTACGCCCGCGCGTTCCTGCTCGACCGGCTCGGCGAGCAGAACCTGGACGCGTTCCGCCAGGAGAAGTCCAGGGCGCCGTACGGCCTGTCGTCGTACCCGCACCCGCGGCTGATGCCGGACTTCTGGGAGTTCCCGACCGTGTCGATGGGCCTCGGTCCGATCGGCGCGATCTACCAGGCGCGGATGAACCGCTACATGCACGCGCGCGGGATCGCCGACACCTCCAGGTCGCACGTGTGGGCGTTCCTCGGCGACGGCGAGATGGACGAGCCGGAGTCGCTCGGCCAGCTCACCATCGCCGCGCGCGAGGGCCTGGACAACCTGACCTTCGTCGTCAACTGCAACCTCCAGCGCCTCGACGGCCCGGTGCGCGGCAACGGAAAGGTCATCCAGGAGCTGGAGTCGGTCTTCCGCGGCGCCGGCTGGAACGTGATCAAGCTCATCTGGGACCGGAGCTGGGACCCGCTGCTCGCACAGGACCGCGACGGCATCCTGGTCAACAAGATGAACATCACGCCGGACGGCCAGTTCCAGACGTACGCCACCGAGACCGGCGCGTACATCCGCGACCACTTCTTCGGCGACGACCACCGGCTGCGCGCGATGGTCGAGCACATGACCGACGACCAGATCCTGCACCTGGGCCGCGGCGGTCACGACCACCGGAAGATCTACGCGGCGTACAAGGCGGCCAAGGAGCACCAGGGCCAGCCGACGGTCATCCTGGCCAAGACCATCAAGGGCTGGACCCTGGGCCCCAACTTCGAGGGCCGCAACGCCACGCACCAGATGAAGAAGCTGACGGTCGACGACCTCAAGCGCTTCCGCGACCGGCTGCACCTGCCGATCCCCGACAAGGAGCTGGAGAGCGGGCTCCCGCCGTACTACCACCCGGGGCGGGACTCCGAGGAGCTCCAGTACATGCACGACCGGCGCCGGTCGCTCGGCGGGTACGTCCCGACGCGCGTCGTGCGGGCCGAGCCGCTCCAGCTGCCGGACGACAGGACGTACGCGACGGTGAAGAAGGGTTCCGGCCAGCAGTCGATCGCCACGACCATGGCGTTCGTCCGGCTGCTGAAGGACCTCATGCGGGACAAGGAGATCGGCAAGCGGTTCGTGCTGATCGCGCCGGACGAGTACCGCACGTTCGGCATGGACTCGTTCTTCCCGAGTGCGAAGATCTACAACCCGCTCGGCCAGCAGTACGAGTCGGTCGACCGTGAGCTGCTGCTCGCGTACAAGGAGTCGCCGACCGGGCAGATGCTGCACGACGGCATCTCCGAGGCGGGCTGCACGGCCTCACTGGTCGCGGCCGGCTCGGCGTACGCCACGCACGGCGAGCCGCTCATCCCGGTCTACGTCTTCTACTCGATGTTCGGGTTCCAGCGCACCGGCGACCAGTTCTGGCAGATGGCCGACCAGCTCGCGCGCGGTTTCGTCCTGGGCGCCACCGCCGGCCGCACGACGCTGACCGGTGAGGGTCTCCAGCACGCGGACGGCCACTCGCAGCTGCTGGCCTCCACCAACCCGGGCTGTGTCGCCTACGACCCGGCGTTCGGCTATGAGATCGCGCACATCGTCCAGGACGGTCTGCGCCGCATGTACGGCGAGACCGCCGACGGCAAGCCGGGCGAGGACGTCTTCTACTACCTCACCGTCTACAACGAGCCCATCCAGCACCCGGCCGAGCCTTCGAGCGTGGACGTCGAGGGCATCCTCAAGGGCGTCTACCGGTTCAGCGAGGGCACCTCCGGGTCCGTCCCGGCGCAGATCATCGCCTCCGGTGTGGCGGTGCCGTGGGCCGTGGAGGCGCAGAGGATCCTCGCCGAGGAGTGGAACGTACGCGCCGACGTCTGGTCGGCGACCTCCTGGAACGAGCTGCGGCGCGAGGCCGTGGCCTGCGAGGAGCACAACCTGCTGCACCCGGAGGAGGAGCAGCGGGTTCCGTACGTGACGCGGAAGCTGGCCGGGGCCGAGGGGCCGTTCGTGGCCGTCTCCGACTGGATGCGGTCGGTGCCGGACCAGATCGCGCGCTGGGTGCCGGGCTCGTACCAGTCGCTGGGCGCGGACGGCTTCGGCTTCGCGGACACCCGCGGGGCGGCGCGGCGGTACTTCCACATCGACGCCCAGTCGGTGGTGGTGGCGGTGCTGACCGAGCTGGCGAAGGAGGGGAAGGTCGACCGGTCGGCGCTGAAGCAGGCCGTCGACCGGTACCGGCTGCTGGACGTCTCGGCGGCGGACCCCGGGACTGCGGGCGGCGACGCGTAACGCCCGACGCGCGCACGCCGAGGGGCGGCGGGGTTCCGGCCTCGCCGCCCCTCGGCGTGCACGGGGTCCTTACGATGCGGGGCATGTACGAAGTGACGGCTCAGTCCCGGTGGGAGGAGCGGACCCAGCGGCCCCTGCTGGCGCTCGCCGTGGTGTTCGCCGTGGCCTACGCGCTGCCCATCGTGGACACGTCGGCCGGGCGGTCGCTGACCACCGTGTGCGCCGTCGTCGAGTGGGTCGTCTGGGCGGCGTTCGCCGTCGACTACACCGCGCGGCTGTGGCTGGCGAAGGACCGGTGGGCGTTCGCCCGTACGCACTGGCTGGACCTGTGCGCGGTCCTGCTGCCGCTGGTCCAGCCGCTGAAGCTGCTGCGGCTCGTGTCGACGCTGCTGCTCGTGGGGCAGCGGGCGCGCATGGCCTCGCAGATCAGGGTGACCACGTACGTGGTGGGGGCGGTGGTCGGGCTGCTGATGTTCGGGTCGCTCGCCGTGCTGTCGGTGGAGCGGGACTCGCCGGACGGGAACATCCGCACGCTGGGTGACGCCCTGTGGTGGTCGTTCACGACGATGACGACCGTGGGGTACGGGGATCACGCGCCGACGACCGGGCTGGGCCGGATGATCGCCGTCGGGCTGATGCTGTCCGGGATCGCGCTGCTGGGCGTCGTGACCGCGAACATCGCCGCCTGGTTCATCGAGCGGTTCGACAAGGACGACGTGGAGGAGCGGCAGCAGACGGAGGCGATCCGGGCGCTCACGGACGAGGTGCGGGCGCTGCGGGCGGAGGTGGCCGAGCTGCGGGGGCGGCACCCCGCGGAGTGATCCCCGAGGGTTCCGCCCGCACGCCCGTGACGCGGCCCTGAACGGGCCTCGTCCTCATCCGCCGTACGGGCCGGTTGGGCCCGCGGCCCGCTACAGCAACCCGCTGCCCGGACCCGCCGCGCCCGCCAGCCAGATGATCGCCAGCAGGGTGTCGATGGCGCCCAGGACGACGGCGACCAGGGCCGGTACCGGGCGGGGGCCCGCCCAGGTGCGGCCCATGGCCAGCCAACCGCAGACGATCGCCACCGGGCCGAGGATGATGCCCAGCGTGAAGAAACCGGCGACCGCGCAGATGAGGCCGACGATGCCGAGCGTCGCGCGATCCGGCCCGGTCCGTGACCCCGTCCGGCCACGTGAGCGGGGGTACCCGCGCGTTCCCTGTCCGAAGCCGGCCATCGTCAACTCCCTCGTCTCCGGGGTTGTTTCGACAACCGGGTACCCCACGCACGGCGGTTATTCCCCCGACCGGCCGGGCCGTCGGCGCGCTGTCCCCCTCCGGCAGCGCGCCGCAGCCCTGGCCGCCCTCCCATCCGGAGGGCTTGACCCACTGTGACCTGCGGCACGTGCCGGAGGCGAGGGACCTTTAGCGTTGTCACCCTGATAGGGGAACTCTGTTGAAATCCCGTCAGATCCGGTGGCTCCGGGCAGGCCCGCCAAGACCCGTCAGATGTGGCCGACGCCTGCGCCCGCCTCCGCGTTCTCGCCGCGCTTGGTGAGCAGGGCGACGAAGACCGCCACCACCGCGACACCGGCCGCGACCAGGGACGCGAGGCTCATGCCGGAGATGAACGTGTCGTGCGCGACGTCCGTGATCTTCGCGGCGACCGCCTCCGGGGTGCCCTTCGCGACCGGCGCCACACCCACCTGGACGGCCTCGGAGGCCTGGTCCCACTGGGCGGGGGTGAGGTCGGGCAGTCCCGCGTCCTTCCAGTTGGCGGGCAGGTCACTGTCCACCTTGGAGGCCATCACGGCGCCCAGGACGGCCGTGCCGAGGCTGCCGCCGATCTGCATCGCGGCCTGCTGGAGACCGCCGGCCACGCCGGAGAGCTCCATGGGGGCGTTGCCGACGATGACCTCGGTGGCGCCGACCATGACGGGGGCGAGGCCGAGACCGAGGAGGGCGAACCAGACGGACATGAGACCGCTGCCGGTGCCCTTGTCCAGCGTGGACATGCCGTACATGGCGATGGCGGTGGCCGCCATGCCGCCGGCCAGCGGGACGCGCGGGCCGAGCTTGGTGATCATCGCGCCCGCGAGCGGGGAGCCGACGATCATCATGCCGGTGAGCGGGAGCAGGTGCAGACCCGCGTCGATCGGGCTCATGCCGTGCACGTTCTGGAGGTAGAACGTCACGAAGAACAGGCCGCCCATGAAGGCGATGGCCATGAGGACCATCAGCACGACACCCGCGGACAGCGCGACGGAACGGAAGAGCGTCAGCGGGATCAGCGGCTCCTTGACCTTCGTCTCCCAGATGGAGAAGAGGGCGAAGCCCACGACGGACGCCACGACGAACGCCCACGTCTTGCCGTCGCCCCAACCCCACTCCGGGGCCTTGATGAGGGCCCAGACCAGACAGAACATCGCCGCCGACAGCAGGGCGATGCCGAGCAGGTCGAAGGAGCGCGGGGCGTTCTCGGCGCGGTGGTCGAGGAGGATCAGGGCGCCCAGGGCGAGGGCGAGGACACCGACCGGCACGTTGATGAAGAACACCGACTGCCAGTTCACGTGCTCGACGAGGACGCCGCCGAGGATCGGGCCGCCGGCGGTGGAGGCGCCGATGACCATGCCCCAGATGCCGATGGCCATGTTGAGCTTCTCGGCCGGGAAGGTCGCGCGCAGCAGACCGAGCGCGGCCGGCATGAGCAGCGCGCCGAACAGACCCTGGAGGACACGGAAGGTGACGACCAGCGCGATGCTGTCGGACAGGCCGATCGCGCCGGAGGCGGCCGCGAAGCCGACGACGCCTATCAGGAAGGTCTGGCGGTGGCCGAAGCGGTCACCGAGCTTGCCCGCGGTGATCAGCGAGACCGCGAGGGCGAGGAAGTACGCGTTGGTGATCCACTGCACCTCGGCGAAGGTGGCGCCCAGGTCGCTGGCGATCGCCGGGTTGGCGATCGCCACGATGGTGCCGTCGAGGGCCACCATCATGACCCCGACGGCGACGGTGATGAGCGTGAACCACGGGTGGCCGCGCAGCCCCTTGGGCGGCGGCTGGTCCGACGGAGCGAGCGGCGCCTTGTCCCCCGGCCCCGTCGTGTCGATGGCGGTCTGACTAGTCATACGTTCGAGGCTAGTGACAGCCTCTGACAATTGACAAACCAATTCACAAGTCGGTAACTGACACATTATGGAAACTCTGCGTGAGCGCAAGAAACAGCGCACCCGGGACGCGCTGCTGCGCGCCGCGCTCGAACTGTTCACCACCCGCGGATACGAACGGACCACCGTCGACGAGATCGCCGAGGCCGTCGGCGTCTCGCAGCGCACCTTCTTCCGCTACTTCGCCGGCAAGGAGGAGGCCGCGCTCGCCCTGACGGAGATGACGATCGAGCGCTTCGTCGAGGGGATCCGCGCCCGCCCGCGCCACGAGGCACCGATGGAGGCGCTGCGCCAGGCCGTCCTGGAAGGCTGGGACTCGATCCACGAGGTCGTCGAGGCCGTCGCTCCCATCGAGCTGTATCTGCGCATGTACCGGGTGATCGAGTCGACCCCGGTACTGCTCGCCGCCCATCTGCGGCGCTCGGTGGAGATCGAGGAGGAGATCGCGCGGATCCTGGCGGAGCGCGAAGGGCTCGACGTGGACGCCGACCCCCGCCCACGGGTGGCGGTGGCGGTCTTCGGCGGCGTCATGCGGATGACGGAACGGCAGTGGAGCCTCAGCGAGGACTTCAGCCTGGAGGGCATCCGCGCGCTGACGTCCCGGTACCTCGACCAGGTCGGGCCCGCCCTGCTGGGCGGCTGGCGCCCGGCGTGAGGGCGGCCTCGCACCGGGCCCGAGGAGTGCTATGACCATTCCCACGGCCCCCAAAACGTGATCCCCGTCACTCAGGCCACTCGAGACCTTCCCGTTCTCCTAGTGTGTCCTTTCAGTGACTTCCTTCGACACCTCCCCACAACTCAACGCGTGGCGCGCCCTGCTCGCGCTGGCCGTGGTGTTCGTGATGCTGGCGACCACCGGCTGGACCGCCGTGCGCCACAGCCGGGAGACCAGCGCCCTGCGGGCCTCGCTCGCGGCCTGGGAGGACGGCCGGGTCGCCGGACGCGACCTGCCGGACCCGCACGCGGCACCCGCCCGGCTCGCCCGGTTCTTCGCCTCGCTCACCGCGTCCCAGCGCGTCTCGCTCGCCCGGCGCTACCCGCTCGCAGTCGGCAACATGAACGGCGCGCCCGTCGAGCTGCGCTACCGAGCCAACCGCATCGCGCTGCGCGAGCAGACGGGGATCGAGCGCACCCGCATGCGGGACAGCCGGCTGTCGCCCTCCGGGCAGCACGAGGCCGGCCGTCGCATGCAGCGCTTCCAGTCCATGAGCAGGGCCCACCGCCAGATCCTCGCCTTCGACCCGGAGGGCTCCGGCCGGGCCGCCGAGGTCTTCGGCGACCTCGACCGGGCCGAGCGGGTCTCCGTCGTCGTCCCCGGCGTGGACACCGCGCTGCTCACCTTCCAGCGCACCCACCGCAAGTACTCCGCCCCGGTCGGCATGGCCAAGGCCCTGTACACGGCCGAGCACGAGGTGAGCCCCACGACGCGGACGGCCGTGATCGCGTGGGCCGACTACACCTCCCCCGCCGGTCTCGGCATCGACTCGGCCACCGCGATGCGCGCCGAGTACGGCGCCGTACGGCTCACCGCGCTGCTGCGCGCCCTGCCCGGCGGCGCGCCCGTCTCGCTGTTCTGCCACAGCTACGGCTCGGTGGTGTGCGGCGTCGCCGCGCACACGCTGCCCGACCGGGTGACGGACATAGCCGTGGCCGGCAGTCCCGGCATGCGGGTGGAGAAGGCCGCGCAGCTGCGCACCTCGGCCCGGGTGTGGGCGATGCGGGACGCCGACGACTGGGTGCAGGACGTGCCGTACCTGGAGCTCGGCGGCCTCGGGCACGGCGCCGACCCGGTGTCGTCCGCGTTCGGCGCACGGGTGCTGTCGGCACGGGAGGCCAAGGGGCACGGCGGCTACTTCGAGCCCGGCACGGACAGCCTGCGCAACCTCGCCGGGATCGGCACCGGCGCGTACCGGTCGGTGCGGTGTGCCGGCGACGATGACACCTGCCGGGCCGGTTTGTCCGGCACGACGACGGCCGGACGCGCGTAGAGGTGCAGGAATTGCGGCGCGCACGGGGTGGCGACGAAGGAGCGTGTGCCGCATACGATGAGCCGCATGGGTGACGTACTGGCCGGATTTCATGCCGCCTGGGAGTTCGAGTCCGACTCCGTCCTCATCCGCTACGAACGGGGTATGCGCACACCCAAGCTGCTGGCGGCGCTCGGAGAGCGCCGGATCCCCCTGGCGGCGATCGCGGGTGTGACGCTCGAGCCCGGCAAGCGGGGGACCATGGTGCTGCGGGTCGAGCCGCGGCCCGGTGCCGATCCGCTGATCGAGGCGGCGGCGGGGCAGCTGAAGGAGGCGAGCGACCCCTACCGGCTGGTGCTGCCGGCCGAGCGGGAGGTCCTCGCGGAGTACTACGCCGACGAACTGCGGGCGCGGCTGGGCGGATCCGGCCCGGCCGAGCGGTTCCTGGTGGCCGCGCCGGACGCCCCGCTGTCGTTCAAGGCGTACGACGCGAAGGCGTCCTTCGACGGGCGGACCGTGCGCTTCCGGTGGTTCTGGACGGGGGCGTCCTCGGCGAAGTGGAAGGCGGGCGACCAGAGCTTCCCGGTGTCCGGGCTGAGCGGGGTGGAGTGGCGGTCGCCGGAGGTCTTCGAGGGCCACCTGCGGCTGCTGCGGGGCGAGGACGCTCCGGTGCAGGCGGACCAGGACCCGGCGGCCGTGGTGTTCGGGCTGGGCTACGGGGCCGTCCACGAGTCCCTGCCGTTCGCGGCGGCGGTGCTCGCGGCGGTCCGCTCCCGCGGGGCGGTGGCGCCCGTCCCGGCCGCGACCGCCCCGCGCCGGGACCCCGCGGACGTCGCCGAGCGGATCCGTCACCTCGGGGAGCTGCACCGGGCCGGACTGGTCACCGACGAGGAGTTCTCCGTGAAGAAGGCGGAGCTGCTGTCCGAGCTCTAGGGCTGGCGCCGCGGACGGGCGTGCCGGACCGGCGTGTTCTCCCGTACGGCAGGCCCCAGTTGCGGGCGCGGGCAGGGCCGGGCGTGCCCGCGGGGCCGAGCCGCGGGCCGGGACGGCCCCCGCATTCCGCAGGCGGCGTCACTCACGTCCGGCGGACGTGAACGTCATGTCCGCGTACCGGTCGCCCGCCACCTTGCCCGCGATCTCGTCGAGCGTGGCCAGCTCCTCCCCGGTCAGCTCGATGCTCACCGCCCGCGCGTTCTCCTCCACCCGTCCCGGCCTGCGCGTCCCCGGAATCGGGATCACCGGGAGGCCGTGCACCCGGGACCGGGTCTGGGCCCAGGCCAGGGCGATCTGGGCCGGTGTCGCGTCGTGGGCCTTCGCCACCGCGCGGACCGGCTCCAGCAGGGCCACGTTCGCGCCGGCGTTCTCGCCGGTGAAACGGGGCTGCTGGCGGCGGAAGTCGTCGGCGGTGAGGTCCTTGTCGGCGTCGGCGAAGGAGCCGGTGAGGAAGCCACGGCCGAGCGGGGAGTACGGGACGAGCGCGACACCCAGTTCGCGGGCGGCCGGAACCACCCGGTCCTCGATGTCCCGGCTGAACAGCGACCACTCCGACTGCACGGCGGCGATGGGATGGACGGCATGGGCCGCGCGGAGTTCGGCGGCGGTGACCTCGCTCAGGCCCAGGTGCTTGACCTTGCCCTCGCGCACCAGCTCGGCCATCGCGCCGACGGTGTCCTCGATCGGCACGTCCACATCGCGCCGGTGCATGTAGTAGACGTCGATGACGTCGACGTCGAGACGCCTCAGGCTCGCCTCGACGGCCCGGCGGAGGTAGGGGCGGTCGTTGCGGATGATGCGCCGGGTGGGGTCGTCGGGCGGGATGGACAGGGCGAACTTGGTGGCGATGACCACCTCGTCGCGGTGCGCCTTGAAGAACGGGGAGAGGAAGCGCTCGTTCTCGCCGGCGCCGTACGCGTCCGCCGTGTCGTAGAGGGTGACGCCCAGCTCCAGGGCGCGTTCCAGGGTGGCCCGGGACTCCTTCGCGTCGGAGGGGCCGTAGCCGAAGCTCATGCCCATGCAGCCGAGGCCCTGGACGCCGACCTCCGGACCGCCGTCGCCGAGTCGTACCGTCGGGATCCTGCTGTCGGTCATCGGGTCCTCTCCGCCTCGTAGCTGTGGACGCGCGCGGCGTCCGAGTAGAACGTGATCTTCCGGTCGAGCACGGCGAGCGTGTCCTGCAGCTCGGCGATCCGGGCCTGGACGTCCCGCCGGGTCGCCTCCAGCAGCTCGTACCGCTCGCCGTAGGTGCTGTCGCCCTCGCGGACCAGCTCGGCGTACCGGACCATGTCGGCGACCGGCATGCCGGTCAGCCGCAGCTTGCCGACGAGGTCGAGCCAGTCCAGGTCGCGGTTGCTGTAGCGGCGCTGGCCGGTGTGGGAGCGGTCGACGTGGGCCATCAGCCCGATCCGCTCGTACCACCGCAGGGTGTGCGCGGTCAGGCCGGTGAAGGCGACCACCTCGCTGATCGTGTAGCTGTCCTGCCCGTCGGGGCGGGGATGACGCCGTGGTGGTCCGGAGCAGACGTCTGCGGGGCTGGGGGCTTGCTCGGTGGTCACGGGCGTGGTCTGCAACACCGTCATGGGCTCCACGCTAGGACCTTGGAGTGCGCTCCAAGCAAGCGGAATCGGCAAGAAGTCCGAAGGTAGGCTCATGACCATGTCGCTGAACAGCCTCACGCCGATCGAGAACTGGCCGGTCCCCTCCGCCGCGGCGGGCGTCGTACGGGCCGACGGTACGGTCCTGGGCACCCACGGCCCGGTCGGGCAGCGCTTCCCGCTCGCCTCGGTCACCAAGCCGCTCGCCGCGTACGCCGCGCTCGTCGCGTACGAGGAGGGGGCGATCGAGCTGGACGAACCGGCCGGCCCGCCCGGCGCGACGGTCCGTCATCTGCTCGCCCACACCTCGGGGCTCGCCTTCGACGAGCACAAGGTGACGGCTCCCCCCGGGGAGCGGCGGCTGTACTCCAACGCCGGGTTCGAACAGCTCGGCGACCACATCTCCAAGGCCACGGACATCCCGTTCCCCGAGTACCTGCGGCAGGCCGTGCTGGAGCCGCTCGGCATGACGGCGACCTCGCTGGAGGGCTCCCCGGCGAAGGACGGGGTGTCGACGGTGGAGGACCTGCTGCGGTTCGCCGCGGAGGTGCAGGCGCCGCGGCTGCTCGACCCCCGGACGGTCGCCGAGGCGATGACCGTGCAGTACCCGGGCACGAAGGGCGTCCTGCCGGGGTACGGGCACCAGAACCCCAACGACTGGGGGCTCGGCTTCGAGATCCGCGACTCCAAGACGCCCCACTGGACGGGGTCGTCGTCCTCGCCGCGGACGTTCGGGCACTTCGGGCAGTCCGGCACGTTTTTGTGGATCGACCCCGACGCCCAGGTCGCCGCGGTGGCGCTCACCGACCGGGCGTTCGGGCCGTGGGCGACCGAGGCCTGGCCCGGGTTCACGGACGGCGTGCTCGCCGAGGTGAGGGGCGCGGGCGCGGTGCGGTGATCAGCGCGGTGGGAGACTCGGGCGCCGCGCGCTGATCGGCTTCGGCTAACCTCCCTCTGCACAACACCCATAGGGATCTCGGGGGAGAGCGATGGCAGGGGCACAACCGGGCGGCCAGTTCCGCCCGTTGGAGACCGGCGATCCGGCCACCGTGGCGGGCTACCGCCTCGCGGCACGGCTCGGTTCGGGCGGCATGGGGACGGTGTACCTGTCGTACACCCCGGGCGGGCACCCGATCGCCCTCAAGACGATCCGGCCGGAGCTGAGCGAGGACCCCGAGTTCCGCCGCCGGTTCCAGCAGGAGGTCAAGGCCGCGCAGCGCGTGCAGGGCCTCTACACCGCGCCGGTCATCGACTACGACACCGAGGGCACGCAGCCGTGGCTGGCCGTCGCCTACGTGGCCGGCCCCTCATTGTCCTCGGCCGTCGCCGACCACGGACCGCTGCCGGTGCCGTCGGTCCTGCTGCTGCTGGCGGGGATGGCCGAGGCACTGTCGGTCATCCACGGCGCGGGCATCGTCCACCGCGACCTCAAACCGTCCAACGTGCTGCTCGCCTCCGACGGCCCGCGCGTCATCGACTTCGGCATCGCCCGGGCCGCCGACGCGACGGCGCTGACCGGCACCGGGGTCTCCATCGGCACGCCGGCCTTCATGTCGCCCGAGCAGGCGGCGGGGAAGCCTGTCACGCCCGCCTCCGACGTGTTCGCGCTCGGCCAGGTGGCCGCCTTCGCGGCGCGCGGGACGGGGGCGTACGGGGACGGGCCGTCGCACGCGGTGCTGTACCGGATCGTCCACGAGGAGCCCGACCTCAGCGGCTTGCCGGAGCAGCTCGGGTTCATCGCGCGCTGCCTGGCCAAGGACCCGGCCGAGCGCCCCTCCCCCGCCGAGATCATCTCGCTGTGCCAGGAGGCGTCGCCCACGCCGCTGCGCCAGTCCGGTTCCTGGCTGCCGGAGGCTATCGCCGAGCAGATCACCCAGCGGGTGTCGGCGTCGGCGGCGCTGGCGGAGGCTCCGACGGCCGCGGCCGGCCCGGCCCCGGCGGCGCCCACCGCCCCGGTGACCCAGCCGACCCCGCCGCCCACCGCCCCCGTGACCCAGCAGAGCCCGACGCCGCCGCCCGTGGCGCCTCCGGTCCACGCGGCGCCGACGATGGCGGCCGCGCCCGTCGGCGCCCCGCCCGTACCGGCTCCCGCGCCGCCGTCCACCTATCCGCACCCGCCGGTGTACCCGCAGCAGGCGTACGGCCCGCCGACCGCGCCCCGTCCGCCCTTCGTCCAGCAGCCCGCCTGGCGGCCGCAGCCCCTGCCGCCGCCGAAGCAGAACAAGGTGGGCAAGTGGATCGGGATCTCCGTCGGGGTGGTGATGGGGCTGATCTGGCTCAGCAGCTGCGCGTCGTTCCTCAAGGACCTCGGCGACTCGTCTGACAGCTCCAGGAACAGCTCCTCCTCCACCGGCGGCGGTGGCAGCAGCGGTTCCACGAGCCCCGAGCCGCTGCCCGATCCCACGCCGGTCACCTACACGGGGATCAACATCCCCGAGAGCTACTACGTGCGGTTCGCGGACTCGCCGCCGAAGCCGGTCGAGGCCTCCGACGGCAGCAGCCCCCGGTACGAGGGCGACAGCGACCTCTACTACTACGACGCGGGCGGCTGGGACAACGACCGCCTGCTGGGCAGCTACGGCGAGAAGGTCGTCCTGCTGAACAACGCCCAGAAGGGCTCGCTGGCCACCTGCCGGAGCGAGACCCGGTACACGAAGGAGGTCCAGCTCTCCCAGCTCTCCAAGGGGTCGCAGATGTGCGTGCACACCTCCTCCGGCCACATCGCCCTGGTCACCTTCAAGGGCAGCGCGCCGGAGAACGACCCCAGTGACTACGTGTCCGTGGACATCACGGTGTGGCGCAACGCGGAGGAGCCCAGCGCCCAGGAGTGAGCCCGCTCACGCGGACATCTCCCACACCAGCAGCTCCGCCGGGCCCGACGCGGCGACCACCTCCAGGTCCTTCTCGTCCGCGGCGCGCGCCGCGTCCCCCGGCCCCAGCTCGTGCCGGCCGATCGTCACGGTGCCGCGCACCACGTGGACGTACGCGTACGCCGCGTCCGGCACCGCGGCCCGCTCCCCCGCCGCAAGCCGCCGTACGTGCAGCATCGCGGCCGCCTCCGGGACGGCGTACGGGGTGGAGTCGGCGATGCCCCGAACGATCTCGTAGGCGGGGTCGCCGCCGGGGTCCAGGGGGGCCAGCCACATCTGCACGAAGGTCAGGGGGGCATCGGCGTCGTTGCGCTCCACGTGCCGTACCCCGCCCGCCGAGCTGAGCCGCTGCACGTCGCCGGGGCGGACGGTCGTCTCGTGGCCCCGGGAGTCGCGGTGGGTCAGCTCTCCCTCCACCACCCACGTCACGATCTCGGTGTGGCTGTGCGGATGTTCGTCGAAGCCGGCACCGGGGGCGAGCCGCTCCTCGTTGCAGGCGATCAGCGCGCCGAACCTGAGGTTGTCCGGGTCGTAGTGCGCGCCGAAGGAGAAGGCGTGCAGGCTCTCGATCCCGGCCGCCGGATCCCCACCGCGGTAGCGCCCGTCGGCGCGCCGTACGTCCATCACGCCGCCCACGGTAGCCCGCCCGACGCCCCCGCCGCAGACCCCCGGCCTGCCGGCTCCGGCCCGCACAAGCAGCCCGTCCGGCGCTCAAGGACGAGGCCCGCCCAGGGCCGAAGCGGGGGGTCCGAGGGGCGGCGGCCCCCGGCACGGCACCCCCGCAGACACCCGCACGCTTCCAGTGCCGGCCCGCACAAGCAGCCCGTCCGGCGCTCGAGGAGCGGGACCGCCCAGGGCGATCCGGGCACGCACGCAGCCCGTCCGGCGCTTGAGGACGAGGCCCGTCCCAGGCCGAAGCGGGGGATCCGAGGGGCGGCGGCCCGCCACAGCCACCCCCGCAGACACCCGCACGACTTCCAGTGCCGACCCGCACAAGCAGCCCGTCCGGCGCTCGAGGGCGAGGCCCGTCCAGGGCCGAAGCGGGGGGTCCGAGGGGCGGCGGCCCCCGGCACGGCCACCCCGGCAAACACCCCCGCGCATCCAGTGCTGCCCCCGCACAAGCAGCCCGTCCGGCGCTTGAGGACGAGGCCCGTCCAGGGCCGAAGCGGGGGTCCAGGGGGCGGCAGCCCCCGGCACGGGTGCCCGAGGGCGGAGTCCCGAGGGGCACCCGCCGACCCATGCGCACGTCCCGATAAGGCAGTCTTGTCCCCGTGCCCGAACCCGAAACCAGCAACATCGAAGCCACAGTGCACTCCGTCCATCAGCACTCCGCGACGCTGAAGCGGCTGGAGAGGTCCTCCGGCAGCCTCGCCGCCCAGGCGATCGCGCGCATGGACGAGACCCTGCCGTGGTACCGGGCGATGCCCCCGGAGAACCGTTCCTGGATCGGGCTGGTCGCCCAGGCGGGCATCGCCGCCTTCACGGAGTGGTTCCGGCGTCCCGACGCCCCGCAGGCCATCTCCACCGACGTCTTCGGGACCGCGCCCCGCGAGCTGACCCGGGCCATCACCCTGCGCCAGACCGTCGAGATGGTGCGCACGACCATCGAGGTCATGGAGTCCGCGATCGACGAGGTCGCGGCGCCCGGCGACGAGAGCGTGCTGCGGGAGGCGCTGCTCGTCTACGCCCGCGAGATCGCGTTCGCGACCGCCCAGGTCTACGCCCAGGCCGCCGAGGCACGCGGTGCCTGGGACGCGCGGCTGGAGTCCCTCGTCGTCAACGCCGTCCTGAGCGGCGAGGCCGACGAGGGAGCCGTCAGCCGGGCGGCGGCGCTCGGCTGGAACGCGCCGGAGCATGTCTGCGTCGTCCTCGGAACCGCGCCGGACGGGGACTCGGAACTGACGGTGGAGGCCATCCGGCGGGCCTCGCGCCACGCCAAGCTGCAGGTGCTCACCGGGGTGCTCGGCTCCCGGCTCGTCGTCATCGCGGGCGGCAGCGACAATCCGCTCGCGGTGGCCAAGTCGCTGATCGGGCCTTTCGCCGCCGGACCGGTCGTGGCCGGGCCCGTCGTGCCCGATCTGCTCGCCGCGACCCGGTCCGCGCAGGCCGCCGCGGCGGGCCTGAAGGCGTGTTCGGCCTGGCAGGACGCCCCGCGGCCGGTCCTGGCGGACGACCTCCTTCCGGAGCGCGCCATCGCGGGTGACCCGAGCGCGCGCGAGCAGTTGGTGGAGGAGATCTACAGACCGCTGGAGGAAGCGGGGTCGGCTCTTCTGGAGACGCTCTCCGTGTACCTCGAACAGGCGTCCAGCCTGGAGGGCGCGGCCAGGATGCTGTTCGTGCATCCCAACACCGTGCGCTACCGGCTTCGACGTGTGACTGACGTCACCGGTTGGTCGCCTTCGGATGTACGCTCGGCGTTCACCTTGCGCATCGCACTGATCCTGGGGCGTCTGGTGGATGGAGATCCCCAGACCTAGCCTTTTGTCGGGGGCCCACAAAACCCCCTGCCGTTCTTCGTCCTTGTCCTCACGGGCGGCCGTGGCCGCCCTCAAGAGAGAGTGTGAGAGTGCTCGTACTCGTCGCTCCCGGCCAGGGCGCCCAGACGCCCGGCTTCCTGACCCCCTGGCTCGAACTGCCCGGCGCCGCCGACCGCGTCGCCGCGTGGTCGGACGCCATCGGACTGGACCTCGCCCACTACGGCACGCAGGCCGACGCGGACGCCATCAGGGACACCGCGGTGGCCCAGCCGCTGCTGGTCGCCGCCGGCCTCCTGTCCGCCACGGCACTCGGTGACATCGCGCCGAACGCCGTCGCGGGTCACAGTGTGGGCGAGATCACCGCCGCGGCCTTCGCCGGTGTCCTCGACGACAGTGCCGCCCTGACCCTCGTGCGCAAGCGGGGTCTGGCCATGGCCGAGGCCGCCGCGGTCACCGAGACCGGCATGTCGGCGCTGCTCGGCGGCGACCCGGAGGTCTCCGTGGCGCACCTGGAGAAGCTGGGCCTCACCCCGGCGAACGTCAACGGCGCGGGTCAGATCGTCGCCGCGGGCACGCTGGAGCAGCTCGCCGCGCTGAACGAGGACAAGCCCGAGGGCGTCCGCAAGGTCGTCCCGCTCAAGGTCGCCGGCGCCTTCCACACCCACCACATGGCCCCCGCGGTCGAGGCGCTGGCCACCGCCGCCAAGGAGCTCACGCCCGCCGACCCGACGGTCCCCTACGTCTCCAACAAGGACGGGCGCACCGTCGCCACCGGTGCGGAGGTCCTCGACCGGCTCGTCGGCCAGGTCGCCAACCCGGTCCGCTGGGACCTGTGCATGGAGACCTTCCAGGAACTCGGCGTCACCGCGCTGATCGAGGTGTGCCCCGGCGGCACCCTCACCGGTCTCGCCAAGCGCGCACTGCCCGGCGTGAAGACGCTCGCGCTGAAGACCCCCGACGATCTCGACGCGGCCCGCGAGGTCATCGCCGAGCACCGTGCCTGACAAGGAGTCGACGATCATGTCGAAGATCAAGCCCAGCAAGGGCGCCCCGTACGCGCGCATCCTCGGCGTGGGTGGCTACCGGCCCACCCGTGTGGTGCCCAACGAGGTGATCCTCGAGACGATCGACTCGTCCGACGAGTGGATCCGCTCGCGCTCCGGCATCGAGACGCGGCACTGGGCGAACGACGAGGAGACCGTCGCCGCCATGTCGATCGAGGCGTCCGGCAAGGCGATCGCCGACGCCGGGATCACCGCCGAGCAGATCGGCGCCGTGGTCGTCTCGACCGTGTCGCACTTCAAGCAGACCCCGGCCGTCGCCACCGAGATCGCCGACAAGCTCGGCACGAACAAGGCCGCCGCCTTCGACATCTCGGCCGGCTGCGCGGGCTTCGGCTACGGCCTGACCCTCGCCAAGGGCATGGTCGTCGAGGGCTCCGCCGAGTACGTGCTGGTCATCGGCGTGGAGCGGCTGTCGGACCTGACCGACCTGGAGGACCGGGCGACGGCCTTCCTGTTCGGTGACGGCGCGGGCGCGGTCGTGGTCGGCCCCTCCAAGGAGCCGGCGATCGGTCCGACCGTCTGGGGTTCCGAGGGCGACAAGTCGGAGACCATCAAGCAGACCGTGCCGTGGACGGACTACCGCGACGGCGAGGTCGAGCGCTTCCCGGCCATCACGCAGGAGGGCCAGGCGGTCTTCCGCTGGGCCGTCTTCGAGATGGCGAAGGTCGCCAAGGAGGCGCTGGACGTGGCCGGCATCACCGCGGACGACCTGGACGTCTTCATCCCGCACCAGGCGAACGAGCGGATCATCGACTCGATGGTGAAGACTCTCAAGCTGCCGGAGTCCGTCACGGTCGCCCGTGACGTGCGCACCACCGGCAACACCTCGGCCGCCTCGATCCCGCTCGCGATGGAGCGGCTCCTGGCGACCGGCGAGGCGAAGAGCGGCGACACCGCGCTCGTCATCGGATTCGGGGCGGGTCTCGTGTACGCCGCGACGGTCGTTACCCTCCCCTAGGCACTCCGTGCCGGATCATGCGATCCAGTGCGGGACATGCACCACCTGCCGCTGCCGCGGCGGGCGCCACACCCTGAAGAACACCAACGAAGGAGCGCCAACATGGCCGCCACTCAGGAAGAGATCGTCGCCGGTCTCGCGGAGATCGTGAACGAGATCGCCGGGATCCCGGTTGAGGACGTCCAGCTGGACAAGTCCTTCACCGACGACCTGGACGTCGACTCGCTGTCCATGGTCGAGGTCGTCGTCGCCGCCGAAGAGCGCTTCGACGTCAAGATCCCGGACGAGGACGTCAAGAACCTCAAGACGGTCGGCGACGCGACCGACTACATCCTCAAGCACCAGGCCTGAGCCCTGCTTGGGCCGGACGCTGACCGGCCCCGCCACCCGGCGGTGGCGCCGCTGAATCCCGATCGTTGGAGAAAGAATTCCCGTGAGCCCGACCAATCGCACCGTGGTCGTCACCGGTATCGGCGCAACCACACCGCTGGGTGGCGACGCAGCCTCTACCTGGGAGGGCCTGGTCGCCGGCAAGTCCGGCGTCAAGCCCCTGGAGCAGGACTGGGCGGCCGACCAGGCCGTCCGGATCGCGGCCCCGGTCGCCGTGGAGCCCACCGAGGTCATCCCGCGGCCGCAGGCCCGCAAGCTCGACCGCTCGGCGCAGTTCGCGCTGATCGCGGCTCAGGAGGCGTGGAAGGACGCCGGTTTCGAGGGCCGTGCCGGTGACGACTCGAGCGTCGACCCGGACCGCCTCGGCGCGGTCATCGCCTCCGGCATCGGCGGCGTGACCACCCTCCTCGACCAGTACGACGTGCTGAAGGAGAAGGGCGTCCGCCGCGTCTCCCCGCACACCGTGCCCATGCTGATGCCGAACAGCCCGTCCGCCAACGTGGGCCTGCTCGTCGGCGCCCGCGCGGGCGTGCACACCCCGGTCTCCGCCTGCGCGTCCGGCGCCGAGGCCATCGGCTACGCCATCGAGATGATCCGCACCGGCCGCGCCGACGTCGTCGTCGCCGGCGGTACGGAGGCGGCGATCCACCCGCTGCCCATCGCCGCGTTCGGCAACATGATGGCGATGTCCAAGAACAACGAGGACCCGCAGGGCGCCTCGCGTCCCTACGACGTCGCCCGCGACGGCTTCGTGATGGGCGAGGGCGCCGGTGTCATCGTCCTGGAGTCCGCCGAGCACGCCGCCAAGCGCGGTGCCCGGGTGTACGCCGAGGCCGTCGGCCAGGGCATCTCCGCCGACAGCCACGACATCGTGCAGCCGGAGCCGGAGGGCCGGGGCATCTCGCACGCCCTGCAGAACCTCCTGGACCGCACCGACCTGGACCCGGCGGAGATCGTGCACGTCAACGCGCACGCCACCTCGACGCCGGCCGGTGACATCGCCGAACTGAAGGCGCTGCGCAAGGTGTTCGGCGACGACGCCGACCACATGGCGGTCTCGGCGACGAAGTCGATGACCGGTCACCTGCTGGGCGGCGCGGGCGGTGTCGAGTCCGTGGCGACGATCCTCGCGCTGTACCACCGGGTGGCTCCGCCGACCATCAACGTCGAGAACCTCGACCCCGAGGCCGAGGCCAACGCGGACATCGTGCGGGGGGAGGCGCGCAAGCTGCCCGTCGAGGGCCGCATCGCCGCGCTGAACGACTCGTTCGGCTTCGGCGGGCACAACGTGGTGCTGGCGTTCCGTACGGTCTGATCCTCGCCTGAACGGCGTGTGGCCCGGGCTCCCTGTCGGGAGTCCGGGCCACATGGCGTGGTGGGCCGTCCGCGGGCCGGTGAGGGATCGTCACGCCGCGCGGAGGAGCCGCACATCCCCGTCCGGCGCCCCCGGGGCCGGCTGTCCCCGGTTCGGCTCACACGACCTGGTGCAGCCAGCGCACCGGGGCTCCCTCGCCGGCGTACCGGAACGGCTCCAGTTCGTCGTCCCAGGGCTTGCCGAGGAGCTTGGCGATCTCCGCCTCCAGGTCCGTCTCGTCGCGCTGGGACCGCGTCAGCGCGGCGCGCAGGCGGTCCTCGGGGATGAGGATGTCGCCGTGGATGCCGGTGACGGCGTGGAAGATGCCGAGGTCGGGGGTGCAGCTGTAGCGCTCGCCCTCGGCGGTGGCGCAGGGTTCGGCGGTGACCTCGAAGCGGAGCAGGTGCCAGCCGCGCAGGGCGGAGGCGAGCTTGGAGGCGGTGCCGGCCTGGCCCTGCCAGGAGAACTCCGAGCGCCAGGTGCCGGGGGCGGCGGGCTGCCGGATCCAGTCGAGGCTGACGCGCGTGCCGAGCACCCCGGCGACGGCCCACTCGACGTGCGGGCACAGCGCGCGCGGCGCGGAGTGCACGTACAGAACTCCACGTGTCGTCACCGGGACCTCCGGGCAGAGCGGGACAGGCTTGCAGGCTGGCATGGCGGCGGTGGCAGGGCAGCCACGTTGATGGCGAGGCTACCGTGCGGCGGCGCAAGGAGTGTGACGTACCGTCGGTCCCGGTGCCGCGAAACGTCCGCCATTCACCCGGCAGGACGCCTGTGCGGGCGCGTTCCGTTGCTTCGTGCGGGGCCCGGGAACTCCCGGACGTTGTCATGGGTGGGGCCGGCGACCCGTCCGGCCCAGGACGCGCCGGACGACCGAGGGGACACCAGGGATGCGGATGCGAGGCCACCGCTCGCGGGCCGTGGTCGCCGTCACGGCGGCCGCCGTGCTGGGGGCGGCCGGCTGTGACGCCTTCGGCGGGGGCGGTTCCGAACCGTCGGCCTCGAAGGCGCGGCAGGCGAAGCCCTCGCCGTCACCGAGCCCGGTGTGGGACGGCAGCCCGGCCTCGATCGCCGCGGTGGGCGACTCCATCACGCGCGGCTTCGACGCCTGTACGGTCCTGTCGGACTGCCCCGAGGTGTCCTGGGCGACGGGCGGCAGCGCCGAGGTGAACAGTCTGGCCGTACGCCTGCTGGGGGTGTCGAAGGCGGCGACGCACAGCTGGAACTACGCGGTGACCGGAGCGCGGATGGCGGACCTGCCGGCGCAGATGGCGCGGGCGGCCGCCCGGAAGCCCGACCTGGTGACGGTGATGGCGGGGGCCAACGACGCGTGCCGCGCCTCGACGGTCGAGATGACGTCGGTGGCCGACTTCCGCGCCGGGTTCGAGGAGGCGATGCGGACCCTGCGCCGGGCGGCGCCCCGGACGCAGGTGTACGTGGCGAGCGTGCCGAACCTGAAGCGGCTGTGGTCGCAGGGGCGGACCAGCGAACTGGGCAAGCAGGTGTGGAAGCTGGGGATCTGTCCGTCCATGCTGGGTGACGCGGACGTGCTGGGCTCGGCGGCGAACCTGAGGCGCGACACCGTGCAGCAGCGGGTGGAGGACTACAACACGGTGCTGGAGGAGGTCTGCGCCAAGGACGCGCGGTGCCGTTTCGACGGCGGCGCGGTGTACGCGTACCGGTTCGGCACCGAGCAGTTGAGCCGCTGGGACTGGTTCCATCCCAGCAAGGACGGGCAGGCTCGGCTCGCCGAGATCGCCTACCGGCGGATCACCGCCCGGAGCTCGTGACTTAGGGTTCCGACCATGAGCGAACACTTCGGAACACTTTCCGACGGCACCCCGGTGCACCGCTGGACCCTGGAGCGGGCGGGCGTGCGGGTGCGGGTCCTGTCGTACGGCGGGATCGTGCAGTCGGTGGAGGTCCCGGACCGGGAGGGGCGTACGGCGGACGTGGTGCTGGGGTTCCCCGGCCTGGACGGCTACCTCACCCATCCGGAGCCCTATCTCGGCGCTCTCGTCGGGCGGTACGCGAACCGGATCGCGCACGCCCGGTTCCCGCTGGACGGGGTGACGTACGTGCTCGCGCCGAACAACGCGCCCAACTCCCTGCACGGTGGTGAGCGCGGCTTCGACAAGCGGGTGTGGGAGGTGGAGCCGGTCGAGCACGGCCTGCGGCTGAGCCGGGTCAGCCCGCACGGCGAGGAGGGCTTCCCAGGCCGCCTGGAGGTCTCGGCGACGTACACGCTGGAGGAGTCGGGGGCGCTGCGGATCGCGTACGAGGCGGTCACGGACGCGCCGACGGTGGTGAACCTCACCCACCACGGCTACTTCAACCTCGCCGGCTCGGGGAACGTGGGCGGACACGAGCTGAGGCTGGACGCCTCCCGGTACACGCCGGTCGACGCGGACCTGATCCCGACCGGGGTGGCGGAGGTGGCGGGCACCCGCTTCGACTTCCGCTCCGCCCGCAAGGTCGGCGTCGGGTACGACCACAACTTCGTGCTCGACAAGGGCGTCACGGACACGCCCGTGGAGGTGGCCGAGTTGCACGACCCGGCGTCGGGGCGGGTGCTGACGGTGGCGACGACCGAGCCGGGGATCCAGGTGTACACCGCCGACCACCTGGGTGAGCCCTTCGTGCCCGGCGACGGGGTCGCGCTGGAGACCCAGCACTTCCCGGACTCCCCCAACCGTCCTGAGTTCCCGAGCACCGAGCTGCGGCCGGGCGAGGTGTACCGGTCGGAGACGGTGTACGGCTTCTCCGTGCGGTAGGGCTCCGTACGAAGGCGTGAGCCCCGGTCCAGGGGTCAGGTCCCGGACCGGGGCTGCTTGTGGGGCGAGGAGTCCCGCGTCAGACGTTAATCGCCGCGGTGGTCCTGCGGTCCGCGATGGACCTACCCACCTGGATTTCGTACGAACCCTTCACAAAGAACTACCGGTGGACGGCCTCGTGCCCCACGTGGTGGCGCGCCGCGTGAGCGCGACGACGACCTCGGCGCTCTCCCCGGGGCGCGGCGTCGGCACCGGCGGTGTCACCCGCCGGCGGCCACCGCCGCGACGACCTCGATCTCCACCTGCGCCTCCGGGCGGAACAGCCGGGGCACCTCGAAGGTCATGCTGGTGGGCGGGGTGCCGGTGAGGAACTCCCGGCGGACGGCGCCGTATTCGTCGAGGCGGGAGATGTCCGTCAGGTACGTGCGGATGTTGACGACGTCGGCCAGGGTCGCGCCGTGGGCCTTCAGCAGGGCGTCGATGGTCTCGAAGACGCCCCGGGTCTGCTCGGCGAGGGTGGCGCCCTCGGCGATCTGGCCGGAGAGGAACAACAGGGCGCCGCCGTCGGCCTGCTGGACGCGGGCGACCTGGGAGTAGTAGGGGCTGAGGGGCTGGGGCGCGGAAGCGGGGCTGCCGACGGTGATCTCCATGCGGTCGACGCTAGGACCGGCCCCGTGATGCGACAAGCGAATGTCTAGCATGGCCGCCATGCCGAACCCGCATGACGACGCGTCCGCTCCGCCCGACCTCTCCACCGTCTGGCTGCGGGCGTTCCTGGAGGTGGCCCGGCACGGCTCGTTCACCGTCGCCGCGCGCACCCTGGGCTGGACGCAGTCTGCGATCTCCCGGCAGATCTCCTCGCTGGAGGCCGCGTTGGGCGGGGACCCGCTCTTCGACCGGCTGCCGCGGGGGGTGCGGCTGACGGAGGCGGGGCGGGTGCTGGTGCCGTACGCGCGGTCCGTCGTCGAGACTTTGCGGGGAGCCGGGCGGGACCTGGCGGCGCTGCGGGAGGGCACCGGGGGCCGGCTGCGGTTCGGGGCGTTCGCGACGGCCGACGCGGCGCTGGTGCCGCACGCCCTGGCCGCCTTCCGTGCCCGCCGCCCCGGAGTCGGTGTCACGCGTGAGGAAGGTCTCACTCCCGCGCTGCTGGAGCGGCTGACCGCCGGTCACCTCGACCTGGCGGTGGTGTCGACGACCGGCCGCGCCCCGCTCGACGCGTACACCCTGCATCATCTCCTCGACGAGAGCCTGTACGTCGCCGTCCCGGCCGGCCATCCCCTGGCGGGCCGTGCGGGACCGGTCCGGCTCGGCCGGCTCGCCGACGCCGACTGGATCTCGGGCGCCGCCCGCCCCGAGGGCACCCTGCTGGAGGCGGCCCTGCGCGAGGGCTTCCGGCCGCGGGTCGCGCATGTCGTGGGCGAGTGGACGGCCAAGCAGGGCTACGTGGCCGCGGGTCTCGGCGTGACGCTGGTCCCCGCGCTCGCCGCCACCGCCGTACGGCCGGACGTCGTCCTGCTGCCGGTGCTCGACGAGGGCGGTCCGGCGCGGGCGGTGTACGCGGCGGCGGTGCGGGGGCGGTCGCTCGCACCGGCGGCGCGGGAGTTCCTCGCCGCGCTCCGGGAGGCCGCGGCGGCGATCCCGCGCCCCATGGCGTAGACCACACCCGTCACGCGATACTTCCGCCGTCCCGCGCCACGCGCCCCACAGCGACGGAAGGACCCCAACCCCCATGCCCGCAATACGAGTTCGCATCGGCGTCCTCGGCCTGGCCCTCGTGGCCTGCCTCCCGGCACCGGCGGCCCCGGCCGCGGCCGACGCGGCACCCGCACCCACCGTCGAGGAGCAGCGGCTCGACCGGGCGGTCCCGCGGGAGATCCTCGCGGCCTCCGGATTCGACACGGTGGCCCCGCGGTTCGCCCGGCAGCTGGAGGCCGTGCACTCCTACGCCCAGGCGCGTCGCGTCGTCGTCCGCGAGGGCGCGGCGCTGTGGCGGCGGGCCGTGGACCGGGCGCAGGGGCGCGGTCCGGCGGGCGGCGAGCTGAGCCGCGACGACGACCGGCCGCTGTACTGGGCCAGGCTGGGCATGACCCGTGAAGTACGGACGTGGAAGCCCGGGTTCGCGCTGGGCGAGAAACAACGCGACTCGCTGCTGGCCGACTTGGAGCGCACCTCACGCGGCCAGACCGACATCCGCCTCCCCCGCCGTGCCGGCGAGGGGCCGGCACGCGTCCTGGTCACCGGCTTCGACCCGTTCACGCTGGACCGTGACATCCGCATCTCCAATCCCTCCGGAGCGACCGCGCTCGCCCTGGACGGCACGGTGATCGAGACGCCGGACGGCCCGGCCCGTGTGGAGACGGCGGTGTTCCCGGTGCGCTGGCGGGACTTCGCGGAGGGGACCGTGGAGCGGACGCTGCGGCCGTACCTGAGGCACGTCGACCTCTTCGCGACCGTGAGTCAGGGACGCGTCGGCCGGTTCGACGTCGAGCGGACCAACGGGGCCTGGCGGGGCGGCTTCCCGGACAACGAGAACGTGAGCCGGACCGAGACGGTCCCGGTCACCGACCCCGCCTCGCAGCCCCAGTGGACGACCACGACGCTGCCGTACGCGCAGATCGTGGCGGCGGACACCGGCCGGTTCCCGGTGTACGACAACACGTCCGTCACCGAGATCCCGGCGGGTGGCACGGAGGCCGTCGTGCGGCCGGACGGCCCCACCGCCGGGTCGACCGCACGGGCCGGGGGTGGTGGGAACTACCTCTCCAACGAGATCGCCTACCGGGCGACGCTGCTGCGTGACCGGCTCGGCCTGCACGACACCCTGCCGGGCGGTCATGTCCACACGCCCGTGCTGCAGTTCGGGACCGGGAACACCGACCCGGCGACCGGGACGGTGAGCGACCCCGAGTTCGTGCGCAACCGGCTGGACATCGTCGCGCAGGTCCGGGCGATCGTGACGGCGGCGGTCAGTGCGACGGAGCGAACGCCAGGCTGACGCCCAGCCCGGCCAGGACGGATCCGATGACCTTGTTCAGGACCTTCTGGCCGCGCAGCATCAGCGTGCGCATCCGGTCGTGCGAGAAGAACACGGCGACGACGCCGAACCACAGCAGGTGGGCCAGCGACATGAACAGGCCGTAGCCCACCTGCTGGTACACCGGGGTGCCCGGGCCGACGACCTGGGCGAAGGTGGAGACGACGAAGAGGGTCGTCTTCGGGTTGAGGACGTTGGTGAGGAAGCCGGTGCGCAGGGCGGCGAGCGGGGTGAGTTCCGTCCTGCCGGTCAGGTCGATCTCGACCCCTTCCCCGGTGCGGAAGGTGCGGACGCCGACGTAGATCAGGTAGGCCGCGCCGATCAGCTTGATGAGCGTGAAGAGGAAGGTGGAGGACGCGATCAGCAGGCCCACGCCGAACATCGTGTACGTGACGTGCACGAGGACGCCGGCGGCGACGCCCAGGGCCGCGAACAGACCCGTGCGCCGGCCGTGGAGGTAGCTGTTGCGGACGATCATGGCGAAGTCGGCGCCGGGCGCGATGACCGCCAGCACGGTGATGACGGCGACGGCGACCATCTCGGTCATGGCCGGGTGGTCTCCTCTTCACGGCTGCCGTCGACGGCCTCGCCGACGCCTGTCTCCTCCCCCAGCAGCTCCCGCGCCATCAGGGTCGCGCCCGCGACCGCGCCCGGCATGAGGAACACCGCGACGAACGGGACCAGGAAGGCCAGGCCGAGGGGCGTGCCGAAGCCCCAGACCAGTGTCCTGCGGGAGCGGAGCAGGGCGAGGCGGGCGCGCAGGTCGACGCCCCGGCGCTGGAGGGCGACGGAGGTGAGCTCCTCGGTGAGGAAGAAGCCGGTGACGAAGAAGCCGATCACCGGGACGACGGTCTGCCCGAGGAACGGGACGAACCCGAGGGCGAACAGCAGCACGGCCCACAGCAGCGCCCGGGCCAGGACGCGCAGGCTGTCCCGCGCGGAGATCCACAGCTCGCGCCAGAGCGGCAGCCGCGACTCCGGTGCCGTGCCGTCGGGCGAGACGTCACGGTCGACCGTCTCCGAGAGGCTCTCGTAGAAGGGCTGCCCGATCAGCAGCGTGACCGCGGTGAAGGTCAGGACGGACAGGAGCAGGCCGAGGGCGAAGAGCACGATCGTGAGGAAGCCGCGGAACAGGCCCAGCCAGGGGCTCGACCAGTCGTCGGCGAAGGGCGTCGACCAGGCGACGAAGTCCGCGCCCCACACCGCGAGCGCCACGAGCGCGCCCAGGTAGAGGACGAGTGTGATCAGCCCGGGTACGAGCCCGAAGCCGTACTGCTTGCCGTGCCGGGCCACCCACCGCTGGCCCTCCAGAAGGAACTTGAAACCGGCCCCGAGATCGCGCATGCCGGAACTGTAGCGGGTGGCAGCCGACAGGATTCGCACGCCTGCGCGCGCAGGGCGGCTCGATCGACGGTACTGTCGTTCTGTGTGTTGATGCGCACTTCGCGTTCTGTGTGTTGATGCGCACTTCGCGAGTCACTGACAACAGGCGCAGGCCTCCGTGCCCACTCCGGGGCCACCCCCTTCTCGCTCTGCCGACGGGCGAGTTCGTCGTGTGACGGGCGACTCGGTCGTACTTCCGGGGGCCGTTGGCACGCCCTCGGCACGCCGCGGCGTCCCTCCCTCGGCCCGATGCTCCGCACCTCTCTCCGTACCTCTCCGGGAGGAACCATGTCGCATCACGCCAAGCGGTCCAACGCCGGAGACGGGAAGCCCAGGCCGGCATCCGGCGCGGCCTCCGGCATGCCCGTCCCCTCGGCGCCCGGCACGCCCGCCGGAGACGCGGGCGGTATGCCGGTCCCCGGCGGCAGTCCCGCCTCCGTCCGCCCGGAGACGGGTGGGATGCAGGCGCCCGGCATGCGTCCGGCCCCCGGCTCCGGCGGGCAGGACGGAATGCCGACGCCCGGCATGCCCGCCCCGTCCGGGTCGGGCATGCCCAGGCCGACCGACGCCATGTCCGCGCGCGGGGAGCAGCCCGGCGGGGCTCCGCGAAACGCTCCCGTCCCGGGGGGCGGGCCGTCCGCGGCGCCGGGCGACGGCCGCACCCCGCTCCCCCGCTTCGGCGGCCCGGAGGGCATCGCCCCGCACGGCCAGCCCTACGAACCCGGCGTCGTGGAGGTCGAGTTCCGCGACGGCGTCACCCCGGCCGTCACCGAGCGCGGCGAGGGCGCGCCCGCCGAGGTCAGCAGCCTCACCGAGGGGCCGCTCACCGACTTCAACAGCATCCTGGCGGCCAACGGTCTCGTCTCGGCTGAACCGACGTTCGACATCACGCCGGAGGAGGCCACCGCGGTCCAGGCGAACGCGGCCGCGAGGGGCCACGAGACACCGCATCTGGCACGGTTCCTCACCCTCCACTTCGCCGACGACGCCGACACCGTCGCGATCGCGCAGCGCCTCGACGCGCTGCCCGAGGTCCAGCGGGCCGTCGCGGTCCCGACGGCGCTCCCGCCGACGGTCACCGCGGGCGCGGGCACGCTCGCGCCCGTGGCCCCGCTGACCGAGCCGCTGGTGGGGACGAGCGGCACCGTCGTGGTGGACACGGCCACGGGCCTGGAGAACCAGTGGTACCTCTTCCGCTGCGCGGTGGACCAGGCGTGGAGCCGCCGCTCCACGGGCCGTGGAGTGGTGGTCGCCGACGTCGACTGGGGTTACCGGACCTCCCACCAGGACCTCGCGCCGAACATCGCCAGGACGTTCAACTCCTTCGACGGCACGGCCGACGTCACCCACGGCGACTCGGTCGGTCACGGCACCGCGGTGCTGGGGCTGAGCGGAGCCTCCGCCAATCGCGTCGGCATGGCCGGCATCGCGTACGACGCGACCCTGTGGGCGGTGCAGGCCGACTCGGGAACGAGTCCCGGCATCGGCGGCAACCCCTGGGCGCGCGGCATCGACTGGGTGCGCACCACCGACAGCGGCGGGCGGCGCAAGGTCGTGATCCTGGAGGTCCAGACGGGCGCGTTCGGCAACTACGAGCAGGTGCCGTCCGTGAACGCGGCCATCAGGACGGCGATCGCCGAGGGCGTGGTCGTCTGTGTGGCGGCGGGCAACGGCGACCGGGACGCCTCGGTGGCGGACGACGGCACACCGATCCCGGAGACGGGGTCGATCCTCGTCGGCGCCACCGCCTACGACGCCACGGTCAACCGGCGTGCCTGGTTCAGCAACTTCGGTTCCCGGATCGTGGTCTGCGCGCCCGGCGACAGCTCCCACGACCTGACCTGCGACAGCGGCTCCGACTCGGCGTACCGCAACGGCTTCGGCGGTACGTCGGGGGCGGCCCCGAAGGTCGCCGGCGCGGCGGCGCTGATGCTGGCCGCGAACCCCGCCCTCACCCATGCCGACGTACGCCGGATCCTCCGTGCCACGGGCACTCCCGTCACGCCGGATCCGGACCCGGCCAAGGAGGTCGGCACCTTCCTCAACGCCGGTGCGGCCACGCGCGAGGCCGCGCAGGACGCGGTCGGGCGGCTGGAGGTCTTCGCCCGCGGCGGCGACCAGGCGGTGTGGCACAAGTGGCAGACGGCCGTGAACAACGGCTGGTCGGGTTGGGAGTCGCTCGGCGGCTGGGTCGACCTGGTCTCCCACGGCCGGAACGCGGACGGGCGGCTGGAGATCTTCGCCCGGGGCGCCGACCAGGCCCTCTGGCACATGCGGCAGAACACGCCCGGCGGCGGCTGGTCCGGCTGGGAGTCCCTCGGCGGCTGGATCGACGACCTCGGCGCCGCCCAGAACAACGACGGACGGCTGGAGGTCTTCGCGCGCGGCGCCGACCAGGCACTGTGGCACAAGTGGCAGACGGCCGTGAACGACGGCTGGTCCGGCTGGGCGTCGCTGGGCGGCTGGATCGACCTGATGGCCGTCGACAACAACGCGGACGGGCGGCTCGAGGTGTTCGCGCGCGGCGCCGACCGGGCTCTCTGGCACACGTGGCAGACCGCGCCCGGCGGCGGCTGGTCCGGCTGGGAGTCCCTCGGCGGCTGGATCGACCAGCTCGCGACGGCGCGCAACGCCGACGGGCGGCTGGAGGTCTTCGCCCGCGGCGCCGACCAGGCCCTCTGGCACATGCGGCAGACCGCGCCCGGCGGCGGCTGGTCGGGGTGGGAGTCGCTGGGCGGCTGGATCGACATGATCGCGCCCGGCCGGAACGCGGACGGGCGGCTGGAGGTCTTCGCCCGCGGCGCCGACCAGGCCCTCTGGCACACGTGGCAGAACACGCCCGGCGGCGGCTGGTCCGGCTGGGAGTCCCTCGGCGGCTGGATCGACGACCTGCACGTCAGCCGGAACAACGACGGACGGCTGGAGGTCTTCGCCCGCGGCGCCGACCAGGCCCTCTGGCACAAGTGGCAGACCGCGGCCGGCGACGGCTGGTCCGGCTGGGAGTCCCTCGGCGGCTGGATCGACCGGCTCGACGTGGGACAGAACGCCCTCTGAGCGACGGGGCGCGCGTCCTCCGCGGGGCGGCACCGCGGAGGACGCGGTCGTGGCCCGGACTGTCAGGCCTCGGTCTCGCCGGTCGACAGCATCCGCTGCAGCAACCCCCGCAGCACCACCCGCTCCTCCTCCGCGAGTCCCGCCAGCGGCTCGCGGGCGAAGCGGAGCGACTCCCGCAGCCCCTTGGCCACCCGTCGTCCCTCCTCCGTGGCCGCCGCCAGCTTCACGCGGCGGTCGGCCGGGTCGGGGCGGCGCTCCACCAGACCGCGGGCTTCCAGGCGGTCGACGATTCCGGTCACGTTGGACGGCTCGCACTTCAGCCTGTTCGCCAGCTTCCGCATGGGCAGCGGCTCCAGGGAGAGCAGTCCGAGCAGCTTCGCCTGCGCGCCGGTGAGGGCGTGTCCGGCCGCGGCCTCCTCGTAGTCCGCGTGGTAGCGGGCCACGACCTCGCCGATCAGCTCGACGACTTCCATGGTCAGGGCGTCCGGACGAGGGGTCCGATGTGAGGTGGCCATGGTCCGAGGGTACCCCGCTTACTTGACATCCTGAAATATTCAGGAGCATGGTTGTTTCAGGTACTGAACCATTTTCGATCGCAGGCACGTGAAAGGCAGCCCCCCATGTCCGACTCCGCCCTCCCCGCCACCAGCCGCGAATGGCGCCTGCTCAGCCGCCCCGTCGGCTGGCCGAAGCCCGAGGACTTCGAGCTGGCCGAGGCGGAGATCCGCCGGCCCGGCCCCGGTCAGGTGCTCGTCCGCAACGAGTACCTCTCCGTCGACCCCTACATGCGCGGCCGCATGAGCGCCGCGAAGTCCTACGTGGCCCCCTTCGAGCTGGGCAAGGCCATGCAGGGCGGGGCCGTCGGCGAGGTCGTCGCCTCCGAGGCCGAGGGCATCGCCCCGGGTGACCACGTCCTGCACTTCGGCGGCTGGCGCGAGTACGCCACCTTCGACGCGCAGCAGGCCGTCAAGGTCGACCCCGAGGCCGCACCCCTCTCCACGTACCTCGGCGTCCTGGGCATGACCGGCCTCACCGCCTACGCGGGCCTGCTGCGCACCGCCTCCTTCAAGGAGGGCGACTCGGTGTTCGTGTCGGGCGCGGCGGGGGCCGTCGGCAGTCAGGTCGGCCAGATCGCCAGGCTGAAGGGCGCCTCCCGGGTCATCGGCTCGGCCGGCTCCGACGACAAGGTCAAGCTGCTCGTCGAGGAGTACGGCTTCGACGCCGCCTTCAACTACAAGAACGGCCCGGTCGCCGAGCAGCTGCGCGAGGCGGCGCCCGACGGGGTGGACGTCTACTTCGACAACGTCGGCGGGGACCACCTGGAGGCCGCCATCGGCTCCCTCAACCAGGGCGGCCGCATCGCCGTCTGCGGCATGATCTCGGTCTACAACAACACCGAGCCCGCTCCCGGCCCGAGGAACCTCGCCCGGCTCATCCAGACCCGCGGCCGCATCGAGGGCTTCCTGGTCGGCGACCACTACGACCTGCAGCCGCAGTTCGTCCGGGAGGTCGGCGGCTGGATCCGCTCCGGCGAGCTGAAGTACCGCGAGACGGTCGTCGAGGGCATCGAGAACAACCTGGAGGCCTTCCTCGGGGTTCTGCGCGGCGACAACACCGGGAAGATGATCGTCAAGCTGTAGGACTGTCGCCGGTTTTTCGACATGCGGTAACTTCTTTCCGAAACCGCCGTCGATCGTGGGCGCGAGTCGCGGCGGACGAGGAGAAGGACACCGCATGCCCATTCAGCAGTCCGACGTCCTGTACACCGCCGTCGCCACCGCCGAGAACGGCCGCGCCGGGCGGGTCGCCACCGACGACGGCAAGCTCGACCTCGTCGTCGATCCGCCCGTCGAGATGGGCGGCAGCGGCGCCGGAACCAACCCGGAGCAGCTGTTCGCCGCCGGTTACAGCGCCTGCTTCCAGGGCGCCCTCGGTGTCGTCGCCCGCCAGGAGGGCGCCGACGTCTCCGGCTCCACCGTCACCGCCAAGGTCGGCATCGGCAGGAACGACGACGGCTTCGGCCTGATCGTCGAGATCACCGCGACCGTCCCGCACGTGGACGCGGAGACCGCCCGGGCCCTGATCAAGAAGGCCCACGAGGTCTGCCCCTACTCGAAGGCGACCCGAGGCGACATCACCGTGACGCTCGCCTGACACCGGTCGTTGCGCACGGCGAAGGCCGCACCCCTGGACGTGGGGTGCGGCCTTCACCCTCTCCCCTCATCCGGCCAGCGCCGCGCTGTGCACCGCCCTCACGAACCGATCGTTCTCCGGGGCCGCCCCGCCCGGGTAGGCCCAGCGGCGGCGGGTGTAGCCGTAGGCCAGGCCGGAGCGGGGATCGGCGAAGCCCTGAGAGCCCGCGGCGCCGCTGTGGCCGAAGGCGCCGGCGCCGAGGAAGGGGTAGGCCATGGCGGCGGTCGCCTGGAAGCCGAGGCCGAAGGCGCGGTGGCCCTGGGACACCAGGTCGTGGCCGACGGAGTGGATCTGGCCGACCTCGGCGATGGTGTCGGGCTTGAGCAGCGGCGGCCGCCCGTCCAGCCCGCTGACGGCCGCCGCGTACATCCCGGCGATCCCGCGCGCCGCGGCCACCCCGCCCGCGGACGTCGGTCCCTTGGCGCGGACCAGGCGTGAGTTGGCGTGGTCCACCAGGGTCCCGGCGTCCGGCACATGCTCGTTGAACGCGATGGAGCCCAGCGTGTGCGGCCCCGTCGGTGTCGCGTCCAGCACCGCCTGCTGCTCCGGCGTCGGCGCCATCGGCAGCACGCTGCGGAACCGCGGCTCCAGCGCTTCGGGCAGCCCCAGATGGAAGTCCAGCCCGTACGGCGCCCGCACCCGCTCCTCGAACAGCTCCTGGGTGGTACGGCCGGTGGCCCGCCGCACCACCTCCCCGGTGAGCGCGCCGATCACGAGCGCGTGGTAGCCGAACGCCGTCCCCGGCCGCCAGAACGGACGCTGGTCGGCGATCCGTTCGGCGATCGCCCGGTCGTCGGCCAGCTCCTCCTCGCCGAACCCTGCGTCGAGACCCACCACGCCGGCCCGGTGCGCGAGCAGGTCCCGCAGGGTCACCGCACCCTTGCCCTCGGCGCCGAACTCCGGCCAGTAGTACGTGACCTTCCGGTCCAGCTCCAGGGTGCCGTCCTGCACTAGGAGCGCCACCACGAGGTGCGCCGCGCCCTTGGTCGTGGAGAACACGCCGTACAGGGAGTCGGCCGCCGCGCCCTCGCCGGCCCACAGGTCGACGACCTGCCTGCCGTGCACGTACGCGCACAGCTGCCCCTCGTAGTCCGGCCGTTCCCGGGCCACGAAGGCGGCGAACTCCTCCCTCACCGCCTCGAAACCGTCCGCGACGGTGCCGTGGATCTCCTGTGTCATCCGCTCTCCTCAACCAGACCGCTGCTTGCGTGTGCCATGGTGATCAAAGCCTGTGCGACCTGCGGGAACTGGCCCTTCGGGTGGTCCCGGAAGAGGGGTTCCGTGCCGAACAGGACGGCGTGCGGCGCGCTCACGGCCGAGGGCTGCCCGGCGGCGGCCGCGGGACCGCCCGCACCGTCGGCCAGGGCCCGCCAGTGGCCGGAGACGAGCGGGTTGCCGGCGGCGTACGACTGCTCGACACGCACACCGGGGCCCAGCCCGGTGAACCACACCGGCGCGTAGACGAAGCCGTGGTCGGGGGCGCCGGCCGTCACCGGCCCCGCATTCACCACCCGCACCACGCCGTTGGCGTCCCCGTTGCCCTCGACGGCCGTCACGTCCAGCAGCCCGGCGCCCGTGCCGAGCGCGGCCCCGTCGGCGCCCCGCCCGACCAGGCCGTGGCCCTGGAGGAAGGCGTCGAGGGCGCTCCGGGCGGCCACCGTCAGGGCGGCCCGGTCGAGCCCGGCCGACGCGAACAGCACGTCCACCGACGACCAGTCGAAACCGGCGTTGAGGACGGCCGTGGAGACCGGCGTGACGTCGAAGCCCATCTCGCGCAGCGCGAACAGCTCGCCGGCGGTGACGGCGGCGGCGACGCGGACGCGGTGCAGGGGGGTGGTGGCGCCGGTGCGGGAGGCCGTCGTGAAGGAGACGTCGTGCGTACGGGCCAGCTCGGCGGCCTGCCGCCGCGCCGACGCGGGGACGATCACGCTCCCGTCGGCGGCCCGCCGCACCTGCACGCCCTGCCGCAGGAGGGAGTTGAGGGCCGCGACCGCGGCCGGGTCGTCCAGCCGCAGCCGCAGGTCGCCGCGCGGGGCGACCGTGCCGACCGGGACGGCCCGCGTCACCGGCCGCAACGCGGCGGCGGCCGGGGAGCCGCCCTGGACGGCCACCACCTCCGCGCCCCACAGCCGTCCCAGGCTCCAGCCCGAGATGTCGTACATCACCGACACCTTGTCGCTGATGTCCCGCCCGTCGGCGAGCAGCACGTTCGCCAGGCCGCGCTTGGGCTGGCGCATGTCGACGACGTACGAGCCCGTGGCGTACGTCCGGCCGGCGAGGCGGAAGGGCCGGGTCGCGCGGGTGACGCGGACGTCGTTGGCGAGGAGGTGGCCGACGAGACGGGCGGTGGACGTGGGGGTGCTGCCCGCCGGAAGGACGTAGGCGCGCGGGAAGACGGTCGTGTAGACGTCCTCCGGGCCGATGCCCGGAACCCCCGGAACGGTCTCGGCGGACACCGGGACCTGTGCGGCCCCGGCCGCCCCGCGCCGGAACACCTCGATCTGGTCGGCTACGAGCGCGGTCCGCTCGGTCCGGACGAAGTCGAGGGTGGCGCGCAGGGCGGCGCCCGCCACGTCCACGTTGACGGCGGAACGGCGCCGCAGCTCGCTCTCCGGCAGGCTGGTGTAGGCCGCGTTGTTCACCTGGAGGGGGATCTCGACCGTGTGCGCGGCGACCGTGCCGTGGAAGGCGGCGTACTGGGGGGTGAAGATCGGGGGCCAGTCGTCCCAGCCCTCCTCCTGGTCCCGGAACGGGATCTGCGCGGGCCGCACGCCGTCCTTCGCGGGCGTGTAGCCGAGGCCGTTGACGGCGGCCTCCATGCCGAGGGCGTTGGCGTAGGTGTTCTTCAGGAAGAGGTCGTACTCGTAGTTCTCGCCGTGCGGCGGGGTGGTCGGCTCGATGAGGGTGCCGTTGACGTAGCCGTGCAGGTCCAGCATGACGGCCGGCTGCTTGTCGATCTCGATCTGCCGCATCGCGCGCGCCTCGGGCTGGGAGGCGGTGACGAAGTCCCGGTTCAGGTCGAAGCCGTTGGCGTTGGCGCGGGTGCCGGCGATGCGGCCGTCCGGGTTGGCGGTGATGTTGAAGTACAGCCGGCTGTGGGCGAGGAGGTCCCGGGTCCGCCGGTCGTCGGCGGTGGCGAGCTGCTCGATGAGCTCGAGGGAGGCGTCGGTGCCCTCCCACTCGTTGCCGTGGATGTTGTTGTTGAAGAAGACGGGTGTCTTGTACGCCGACTTCAGGGCGGGGTCCCCGGCCGCGACGGCGGGGGCGTTCTCGATGAGCGCGCGCATCCGTTCCTGGTCGCGGGCCTGACGGGGTGTCTCGGGGGCGGTGACGGTGACGAGGTACAGCCGGTGCCCGCCCGCCGAACGGCCCACCACCTCGACGCTCACCCGGTCACCGAGTGCCTGAAGGGCGTTCAGTCGCGGGGCGATGGCGTGGTACGGGGTGAGGCCGAGCTTGAGGGACTTGTCGGCGGGGTTCACGGGGTCGGGGGACAGCACCTGCCGCCGGGGGTAGCCGCGGGTGGCGGTGAGGTCGGGGGTGGGGGCGGTGAGTGCCTGACGGGCGGCGTGCAGCGGGGACCGAGCAGGCGCGGACACGGAGTCGCGGTCGCGGGTGACGGGTCCCGGTTCGGCGCCGGTGGCGGTGTGGGGGGTGAGCCATAAGGAGCCCGTCGTGGTGAGGGCGAGGGCGGCGAACAGGACAGGCCGGGCCGGGGTGGTTCTCGTGGTGCGCACGCGTACCTCCTCTGACTTCCTGCGATTCCTGGGACGGTGCTGCCGGAGATCGGTACGGCGAGGTGTACCTGTTCGACTCAACTGCAACAAGAGGGTGTTGGTGTCATCGGTAGCCCGGATGGCCTACCGCCCGCGCCGGACGCGGCCTTGCCGAGGGGCACCTCGTGCGCGTGAGGCCGGGGGGAGGGGCCGTGATGTCGGGTGCGCCGGCGGGACGGGAACGCGGAGTGGTCCGGCGCACGGGTACAGGTGCGCCGGACCACTGCGGACGGGAACGTCGGCTCAGGTCTGCTTACGGCTCGTCATGAAGCGCTGTACGAGGATGAACGCGCACAGCAGCACCCCGGTGGCGATCTTCGTCCACCAGGAGCTGAGCGTGCCCTCGAACTGGATGATGCTCTTGATCAGGCCCAGGACGAGGACGCCGAACAGGGTGCCCAGGACGTAGCCGGAGCCGCCCGTCAGCAGCGTGCCGCCGATGACGACCGCGGCGATCGCGTCGAGCTCCATGCCGGTGGCGTGCAGCGGGTCGCCGGACTGGATGTACAGCATGAACAGCAGGCCGGCCAGGGCCGAGCAGAAGCCGCTCACCGTGTACACGGCGATCTTCGTGCCGCCGAGCGGGAGACCCATCAGCAGCGACGACTGCTCGTTGCCGCCGATGGCGTACACGCGGCGTCCGAAGCGCGTGTAGTGCAGCACGTAGAAGGCGACGGCGAGCACCACCAGGGCCACGACCGCACCGATCGACAGGTCTCCCATGCCCAGCGACACACGCGTCTGGGCCAGGCTGCTCACCGAGGAGTCACTGATCGAGATCGACTCCTTGCTGATGACCAGGCACAGGCCGCGGAAGAGGAAGAGGCCGGCGAGGGTCACGATGAACGGCTGGATCTCGAAGTTGTGGATCACGTAGCCCATCAGGAAGCCGCCGAACGCGCCGACGCCCAGGGCGAGGAGGACGGCGAGCGGCAGCGGCACCCCCTGACGCTCCACCAGCCAGGCCGTGAACATCGTCGTGAAGCCGATCAGCGAGCCGACGGACAGGTCGATTCCGCCGGACAGGATCACGAAGGTGACGCCGACGGCGGCGACCAGCAGATAGCCGTTGTCGATGAACAGGTTGAGGAAGACCTGCGGTTCGGCGAACCCGTAGTACTGGTAGCGGCTGAGGCCCACGCCGTACATCACGAGGAAGAGCAGGGCCGTCGCCACGACGGGCAGGCGCCGGTCGCCGAGCAGACGCGCGGCCCTGGACGCGGTACGGCTGTCGGCTGCCGTGGGGCTCTGGGTGGTCGCGCTCATCACGACACCTCCATCTTGGGAGCGGCCTCGGTCGTCGCGGCGGTGTCCACCGGCGCCGGTGCCGGCCTGGCGCTTCCCCTCGCGCCGGAGCCGGCGCCGAACCTGGCGCCGAAGACCTTGGCGCGGAACTTCGGGGACTGGAGCAGGCAGACGACGATGACGACGGCGGCCTTGAAGACCAGGTTGGTCTGGGTCGGCACGCCGATGGTGTAGATCGTGGTGGTCAAGGTCTGGATGACGAGGGCGCCGACCACCGTGCCGCCGATGGAGAACCGGCCGCCGAGGAGAGAGGTGCCGCCGATCACCACGGCGAGGATCGCGTCGAGTTCGATCCACAGGCCGGCGTTGTTGCCGTCGGCGGCCGAGGTGTTGGAGCTGATCATCAGGCCCGCGATGCCCGCGCACAGCGCGCAGAACATGTAGACCATGATCTTGATGCGCCGGGACCGGATGCCGACCAGACGGCTGGCCTCGGCGTTGCCGCCGACCGACTCCACCAGCAGGCCGAGCGCCGTGCGGCGGGTCAGCATCACGGTGACGGCCACGACCACGGCCACCACGAAGATGGAGAAGGGCAGCGTCAGCCAGTAGCCGCCGCCGATCAGCTTGTACGGCTCGCTGTTGACGGTGATGATCTGGCCGTCGGTGATCAGCTGGGCGACACCGCGTCCGGCGACCATGATGATCAGTGTGGCGATGATCGGCTGGATGCCCATCCTGGCGACCAGGAAGCCGTTCCACAGACCGCAGACCACCGCGGCCAGCAGGCCCAGGCCCATGGCGAGCAGCACCCCGGACAAGGCGCTCTGGTCGGCCTGGTCGCTGATGTACGAGCAGGCCAGGGCGCCGGTGATGGCGACCACGGCGCCGACGGAGAGGTCGATGCCGCCGGTGGCGATGACCAGGGTCATGCCGACCGCCACCAGGATGAGGGGCGAGCCGAACAGCACGATCGAGACGAGGCTGCCGTAGAGGTGGCCGTCCGTCATCCGGATCGAGAAGAAGTCGGGCGTGAAGGGGACGTTGACGAGCAGCAGGACGACCAGGACCGCGAGGGGCCAGAAGAGGTGATGGTGCGTCAGCGCTCGCCAGCGGGACGGTGTGGTCACTGAGGGGGTGCTCACTGCTGCTCTCCGCTCGCGATGGTCTCCATGATCCGGCTGGTGGTGATGTCGGGTCCGTTGGCGATCCGCGCCACCAGCCGGCGGTCGCGCAGCACTCCGATGGTGTGGCTGAGCCGGAGTACCTCCTCCAGCTCGGCCGCGATGTACAGCACGGACATGCCGTCCTCGGAGAGGGAGACCACGAGTTTCTGGATCTCCGCCTTGGCTCCGACGTCGATGCCGCGCGTCGGTTCGTCCAGGATCAGCAGCTCGGGCTGGGTGATCAGCCAGCGGGCGAGGAGCACCTTCTGCTGATTTCCGCCGCTGAGCTGCCCCACGCGGGCCTCCGGGTTGGCGGGGCGGATGTCCAGCGCCTTGATGTACCGGGCGACGAGTTCGTCGCGCTGGGAGGCCGGGATCGGCCGGGTCCAGCCGCGGGCCGCCTGGAGGGCGAGGATGATGTTCTCGCGCACCGTCAGATCGGGAACCAGGCCCTCGGTCTTGCGGTTCTCCGAGCAGAACGCGACGCCGGCCCCGATCGCGTCGTTCGGGGCGCTCAGGGAGACCCGCCTGCCGCCGACGGTCAGCTTCCCGCTGTCCGGCTGGTCGGCGCCGAACAGCAGCCGGGCGAGCTCGGTACGGCCCGACCCGAGCAGTCCGGCGAGCCCGAGCACCTCGCCCTTCTTGATCTCCAGGTCGAAGGGGGCGATGCCGCCGGTCCTGCCGAGGCCGTCGGCCTTCAGCAGCGTCTCGCCGACGTCCGCGTGCAGCTGGTGGTCGTGGAGCTCCTCCAGCTGGTCCAGGGCCTTGCCGATCATGAGCTGGATCAGCCCGACCTGGTCGAGGTCGCCGACCATGTGCTCGCCGACGAGGGTGCCGTTGCGCAGGACGGTCATCCGGTCGCAGATCTCGTAGATCTGGTCGAGGAAGTGCGAGACGAACAGGATCGCCACGCCCTCGTCCCTGAGCCGCCGCATCAGGCGGAACAGCTCCTGCACCTCGTCGCGGTCGAGGCTGGACGTCGGCTCGTCCAGGACCAGCACCTTGGTGCCCGAGCCCTGGCCGTCGCTGTCGCCGGTGCCCACCGACCGTACGATCGCGACCAGTTGCTGCACGGCCAGCGGGTACGAGGACAGGGGCGCGGTGACGTCGATGTCGAGGCCGAGCCGGTCCACCAGCTCCGCCGCCTCCTTGCGCATCCGCTTCCACTGGATGCGGCCCAGGCGGGTCGGTTCGCGCCCGATGAAGATGTTCTCCGCCACCGACAGGTTGGGGCAGAGGTTCACCTCCTGGTACACCGTGCTGATGCCGGCGTGCTGCGCCTGCAGCGGGCTGCCGAACAGCACGGACTTCCCGTCCAGGGTGATGGTGCCGCCGTCCAGGGAGTAGACCCCCGTCAGCACCTTGATCAGGGTGGACTTGCCCGCCCCGTTCTCGCCCATCAGGGCGTGGATCTCGCCGGGGAAGAGCCGGAAGTCGACGCCCGACAGAGCCCGTACCCCCGGAAACTCCTTGACTATGCCCGTCATCTTCAGGACGGGCCGCGGCTCTGCCATGGCAGCGCTCCTCATGGGATCGGTTCAGGAGATTGCTTCAGGCCCGCAGGGAGCCCCGGGACCGGTGGCCCGGTCGGCCGGTGGCTCCCTGCCGGTGGGTGCGGTCGGTCAGTACTTGCGGTCGGGGAGCGCGGCGGCGGCCTGGTCCTGCATGAAGTCGCTCTCCTCGGTCTTGATCCAGCGCTCGACCGTCTCGCCGTCCTTGACCTTCTTCACGACGTCCATGAGCTGGGGGCCGAGCAGCGGGTTGCACTCGACGATGGCGTTGATCTTGCCTTCGGACATGGCGACGAAGCCGTCCTTCACGCCGTCGATCGAGACGATGAGGATGTCCTTGCCGGGCTTCTTGCCGGCCGCCTCGATGGACTGGATGGCGCCGATGGCCATGTCGTCGTTGTGCGCGAAGAGGACGTTGATGTCCGGGTTGGACTGCAGGAAGGCCGCCATGACCTGCTTGCCGCCGGCACGGGTGAAGTCACCGGTCTGGCTGACGACGATCTTCCAGTCGTCCTTGTGGCTCGCGTCCATGACCTCCTTGAAGCCCTTGGCGCGCTCGATCGCCGGGGCGGCGCCGGTGGTGCCCTCCAGCTGGGCGATCTTCACCGCGCCCTTGTGGCCGGCCTTCTCCAGGACCTTCTCGAGGATCTTGGCGGCGCGGCGGCCCTCGTCGGTGAAGTCGGAGCCGACCAGGGTGACGTACAGGGACTCGTCGGAGGTCTCCACCGAGCGGTCGGTGAGGACCACCGGGATCTTCGCGGCCTTGGCCTCCTTGAGCACCGCGTCCCAGCCGGTGACGACCACCGGGGAGAAGGCGATGACGTCCACCTTCTGCGCGATGTAGCTGCGGATCGCGGAGATCTGGTTCTCCTGCTTCTGCTGGGCGTCGGAGAACTTCAGGGTGTAGCCGGCCTCCTTGGCGGCGTCCTTCACCGACTGGCTGTTGGCGGTGCGCCAGCCGCTCTCCGAGCCGACCTGGGAGAAGCCGAGCGTGATCGTCTTGCTGCCGCCCCCGGAGGAGGAGCCGGAAGCGCCCTCGTCCTTCTTCGCGCAGGCCGCGAGGCCGCCCGCGGCCGCCACTCCGACCGCAGCGGTGAGGAAGTTCCTTCTGTTGAGCATGTTCTTCTCCTTTGAAGAGCCGGCCCGGGAGGGACCCGCTGGTACTCGATGGGACCGGCCGCACTGCGTCCAGCCTGTCGATCATTGTTCGAAATGTCGGCCACACTGCTGGCGAGAGCGGCCTGTCGGTCCGTCAGAGGGGTACGCCCTCGGCTTGCGGGGTGGACGGGAAAGTACTGGCGCGGACGACGAGTTGGGGTTCGATCGCGATCCGGGGCGTGGTGGGTGGCCGGCCCTCGATCAGCTCCAGGAGCAGCGCGATGCCCCGCTTGCCCACCGTCGCGAAGTCCTGCCGGACGGTGGTGAGGGGAGGCGCGAAGAACTCCGACTCCGGGACGTCGTCGAAGCCGACCACGGCGACGTCCTGGGGGGTTCGGACGCCCGCCTCGCGCAGGGCCCGCAACACCCCCAGTGCCATCTGGTCGTTGGCGACGAAGACGGCGGTCAGCCCCCGGCCCACCCAGCCGGCCAGTTCCTGGCCCGCGCGGTAGCCCGACAGCGGACTCCAGTCCCCCCGCAGCAGCATGGGCGGCTCGATGCCCGCCGCTTCCAGGGTGGCCCGCCAGCCCTCGGCCCGGTCGGCCGCCTCCTGCCAGTCCTCGGGCCCGGCGAGGTGCCAGACCCGGCGGTGGCCGGCCGCGAGCAGATGGCCGGTGGCCAGCCGCGCTCCGAGGTGCTGGTCCACGCTGACGCTGGGGATGTCCACGCCCCCGCTGCCCACGACCACCACCGGGAAGGGGTACCGCAGTCCGGCCAGGGCGTCCACCGCCGACCGCTGCGGGGCGATGGCGACCACCCCTTCCACTCCGCCCTCGCTGAGGTGGTCCAGAGCCTCGGACAGCTTCTCCACGGTCAGTTCACGCAGGCTGACCGTCGAGACGAGATAGCCCTCGGCACGCGCCGCCTCCTCGAGCGCGAACAGGGTGCTGGCGGGCCCGTAGAGCGTGGTGTCGGAGGCGACCACCCCCAGGGTCCGGGTGCGCCGGGTCGCCAGGGCCCGTGCGGAGGAGTTGCGGCGGTAGCCCATCTCCTCGATCGCGCGCAGCACCCTGGCCCGCGTCTCGTCCCGCACATTCGGGTGATCGCCCAGGACGCGGGACACGGTCTGGTGGGACACGCCGGCCAGACGTGCCACGTCGGCCATGGTGGGCGGCCGAAGCTGTGCGTGGGTCACGGCCGCACCTCCTTGGCGGTCGTCTGCCGATAAGGCCCGGGACGTGAGCGGTCGACCCCGCGCCACCGGCTTCACGCCGGGCTTCCGCAAGGCCCGACGCCGTCGGCCGGGACGGCGGGTCGAGGTTCTGCGGGCAGGACGCTCACACCTCCCGTACCGGCGTTGGAAGTTGACTTGTTCATGCGGACGTCATTGTGAGCGCTAACAATTCACGACGGTCAAGGGGTGTGCACCGGATGGTCGTCACGGTTGAATAACGTGCCGGCGGCCGGAGTCGGGAACGCCCGCGGTCCGGCCGCACTCGCCGCCCGGCGTCGCGGCCCGCGCACCAGGTCACGACGGCAGGCGGATCCGCCCGGTGCGGCACCGCGTTCTCCGGCGGTTCGAGGCGCGCTCCGCGCCGGCCGACGGCCGCACGCGGATCAGCGGGCCGATGCGGGCCCGATTCAGGCCCGCGCCAGGGATGTTGGCGGTTCCAGGCGGCTGCGGCGCCGTCCGGCACGGGCTCGCCCAGCCGGGCTTCCGCCCGGCACGGGCTCGTCCAGCCGGGCTTCCGGCCCGCACGGGCTCGTCCAGCCGGGCTTCCGCCCCGCACGGGCTCGCCCAGCCGGGCTTCCGCCCCGCACGGGCTCGCCCAGCCGGGCTTCCGCCCCGCACGGGCTCGCCCAACCGGGCTTCCGCCCCGCGCGGGCTCGCCCAGCCGGGCTTCCGCCCCGCACGGGCTCGTCCAACCGGGCTTCCGCCCCGCACGGGCTCATCCAACCGGGCTTCCGCCCGGCACGGGCTCATCCAACCGGGCTTCCGCCCCGCGCGGACTCGTCCAACCGGGCTTCCGCCCCGCACGGGCTCGTCCAACCGAGCTTCCGCCCCGCACGGGCTCGTCCAACCGAGCTTCCGCCCCGCACGGGCTCGTCCAACCGAGCTTCCGCCCGGCACGGGCTCATCCAGCCGGCTTTCCGTACCGCGCGGGCTCGTCCAGCCGACTTTCCGCCCGCTGGAGCGCTCACAGCGGACGCCCGCCCGGCCCAGGCGTCGGAGAGCGATCCGCGGGCGACCGGAGCCCAGGGCCTGTCCTGCGGATCAGGTCGCGGGGAGGAGACGGTGCTCGTTCAGTGCCGGGGAGCGGGGTCCGGCGCGTGCGGCTGCAAGGCGGAGGAGGGCGGTGATGCGGAGAGCGTCGGCAGCCGGCGACAACGCCGCGGGCGGGCGTGCCGGACCCCGCGTCTGCGGCCCGATCCGAACGTCAGGCCCCTAGGAGCACCACCACAGGAAGCGGGTGCACGTCTCCGTCGGAGACGGTTCGGGCTTCGGGGGCTCCTCCGACGGCGTGGGGTCGGCGGTCGGGGCGGAGTCGGAGGCCGACGGGGCCGTCGGCACGGCGGAGCCGGGGAGGGTGGCCGACTGGGCTTCCCTCGGGGTCGGCGTGGAGTCGCTCGGGGACGCCGACGGGGAGGCGGAGGCGCTGGAGGAGGACGAGGCGCTGGGGGAGGGCGAGGCCTCGTCCGCGCCCGCGTCCGTCCTGTCGTCCAGGGGCCGGCCGGACACGCTCGGCTCCTCCGTGGAGCCGTCGATCTCGGAGGACTCGCCCCCGGCCGCAGCCGGGTCCGGCGGGGAGGAGGAGAACCCCGGTGCGTCCACGCCGAGTTCGGCCAGGCTCAGGGCACCCGCCGCCAGGACGAAGCCGGCGGTTATCAGCACCGTACGTCTGCGGCGCCGGCGATGGACGGCCGCCTTGCGGTCGCGACGGCTCGCGTCCGGTGTCGCGGCGGCCGTGCTCCCCGCGCCCCGCCTGCCGCCCCGGCCCTGCTCGCGGCGGCGCTCCGCGCGGCCCCGCGGCTCGCCGTCGTCGCCCTCGTGATCGCCGTGACGGTCGGGACCGTCCTGATCACCGTGGTCGGCCGGAGCGTGACGGTCGGCCGGAGTGTGGTGGTCGAGCGGAGCGTGGTGGTCGACCTGAGGGTGGTGGTCGCCGTACGACTCCGGCTCGGACGCGTCCTGCGGATACGCGCGTAGCTGTTCGGCAGGTGCGCCGCACCCCGGGCAGGCGAGGGCGCCGTTGAGGTGCCGTCGGCACGGGTGGCAGTAGTCCATGACGCGGGAAGACTAGGTGCCCGGAGCGTCGCGTTCCTAGGTGCGCTCGGTGAAAGTTGTGTGGGAACCGGCCATACCGGTGCGGCGACTTGAGTGACCTGGCGCACACCGCTATACGCCACATCCCACAAGGGACGTCGAAACTGCCGAAACCGTTACCTGTTCGACCCATTGACACCCCCGTCGCGCCGTCCATAGTGTCTGGCCAGCATTTCGAACAGGTGACGAAATCTCGAACAGCCGAAAGGTAACTTCCGTGCGCATCACCGGAATCAGCACGCATGTGGTCGGGACGCCGTGGCGCAACCTGACCTACGTCCTGGTGCACACCGACGAGGGCATCACGGGTGTCGGCGAGACCCGCATGCTGGGCCACACCGACGCACTGATCGGCTACCTGCGTGAGGCCGAGGCCAACCACATTCTCGGTTCCGACCCGTTCGCTGTCGAGGACCTCGTGCGCCGGATGAAGTACGGCGACTACGGGCGCGCCGGCGAGATCGTGATGTCGGGCATCGCCGTCGTCGAGATGGCCTGCTGGGACATCAAGGGCAAGGCCCTCGGGGTCCCGGTGTGGCAGCTGCTCGGCGGGAAGGTGACCGACAAGGTCAAGGCCTACGCCAACGGCTGGTACACCACCGAGCGGACGCCCGAGGCCTACCACAAGGCGGCCCAGGGCGTCATGGAGCGCGGGTACAAGGCGCTCAAGATCGACCCCTTCGGGACCGGCCACTTCGAGCTGGACCACGAGCAGACCCTCTACGCCGTCTCCCTCATCGAGGCCGTGCGCGACGCCATCGGGCCGGACGCCGAGCTGATGCTGGAGATGCACGGCCGCTTCTCCCCCTCCACCGCCGTCCGCCTCGCCAAGGAGCTCGCTCCCTTCAAGCCCGCCTGGCTGGAGGAGCCCTGCCCGCCGGAGAACCTGAAGGCGCTGGAGAAGGTCGCCGCCAAGGTCGACATCCCCGTGGCCACCGGTGAGCGCATCCACGACCGCATCGAGTTCCGCGAGCTCTTCGAGAACCAGGCCGTGGACATCATCCAGCCGGACGTCGGCCACATCGGCGGCATCTGGGAGACGCGCAAGCTCGCCGCGACCGCCGAGACGCACTACATGCTCGTCGCTCCCCACAACGTGGGCGGGTCGGTGCTCACCGCCGCCTCCCTCCAGGTCGGCTTCACCTCCCCGAACTTCAAGATCCTCGAGCACTTCAACGACTTCGCGGACGCGGAGATCAAGAAGGTGGTCAAGGGGGCGCCGGAGGTCGTCGACGGCTACTTCCACCTCTCCGACGCGCCGGGCCTCGGTGTCGAGCTGGACGTCGACGCGGCGGCCGAGTTCCCGCAGCAGCAGGCCCGCTTCGACCTGTGGGCCGAGGGCTGGGAGCAGCGCAAGCCGAAGGGCACGCAGAAGTGAGCACCGCCGTCGTCGTCGAGGCGCCCGGCGAGCACCGGCTCACCGAGCACACGCCTCGCGAGCCCGGCCCCGGGGAGGCGCTCGTGCGGGTGCACGCCGTGGGCATCTGCGGCAGCGACCGCGAGGTGTACCAGGGCAACCGGCCCGAGGGGTACGTCCGCTATCCCCTGACGCCCGGCCACGAGTGGTCGGGGACGGTCGAGGCGGTGGGCGCCGGGGTGCCGGAGTCGCTCGTGGGCCGCAAGGTCGTGGGCGAGGGCTTCCGCAACTGCCAGGTGTGCGACCGCTGCCACGCGGGCGAGACCACGCTGTGCACGGACGGGTACGAGGAGACCGGGTTCACCCAGCCGGGTGCGATGGCCGCCACGCTCACCCTGCCGGCCCGGCTGCTGCACGTCCTGGCCGAGGACGCCGACCTGACGGCGGCGGCCCTGCTGGAGCCGGCCGCCTGCATCGCGGCCGCCGCGATCAAGGCGCACGCCCTGCCGGGCGAGCGGGTCGCGGTCGTGGGGACGGGGACGCTGGGCATGTTCGCCGTCCAGTTCCTCAAGGCGGGCTCACCCTGCGAGCTGCTGGTCGTGGGCACGCGCGACGACCGGGAGGCCCTCTCCCGGCGGTTCGGGGCCACCGACTTCCGCACCCGGGACCAGGAGCTGCCCGACGACTTCGACGTCGTGATCGAGACCGCCGGGTCGGCGTCCGCCGCACGGACCGCCGCCTCCCTGCTGAGGCGCGGCGGGCGGCTGGTGCTGACGGGCATCCCGGCGCCGGGCGCCGACGGGCTCGACCCCACGGACCTGGTCGTACGGCAGCTGGAGGTGCACACCGTCTTCGGCGCGCCGCCGGACGCCTGGTCGCACACGGTGCGGGTGTTCGGGGCCGGGCTGCTCGATCCGCTGCCGCTGGTCACGCACGAGCTGCCGCTCGCCGCGTTCTCCGAGGCGATCGAGCTGGTGGGCTCCGGCGATCCGAAGGTGGGCAAGGTCCTGCTCCGCCCCTAGACGTACGCCGGTGCGGGGGCGACCTGACGGCCCCCGTACCGGCGTACACCCAGGCCCCCCATGCCGTGATCCCCGAATATCGTCCGAAATATCGAACAAGAAGGACAGTCTGTGACGCCCGACGCTTCCGCCACGGCCGCCCGCCGACCCGGTGAGCAGGCACTGACCTCCCTCGGCCTGGGCGCGCCCGCCCTCGACCCCGCCGACACCTCCTCCCACACCTTTCCGGGCGGCGGCCGCTGGCGCACCGAGATCCCCTCGTGCGAGGGTCCCGAAGCGCTGGCCGTCGTCCTGAAGGAAGCCTCGCGGCTCGACGTGCCGATCCACCGGATCAGTCAGGGCAGCGGCGTGTGGATGCTGACCGACGCCGAGATCACCGAGATGGTCGAGGCCACCGGTGAGCGGGACATCGAGCTGTGCCTGTTCACCGGCCCGCGCGGCACGTGGGACATCGGCGGCTCGACCCGCACCGACTCGCGCGGCGGGGGCCTGAGAGCCCGCGGCCACGACGCGGTGGCCGGGTGCGTGGAGGACGCCGTCCGCGCGACGGAACTGGGCGTGAAGTGCCTGCTCGTGGCCGACGAGGGCGTGCTGTGGACGCTGCACCGGGCGCGCGCCGCCGGGATCATCCCGGCCGACACCACCCTGAAGGTCTCCGCGCTGATCGGCCCGGTCAACCCGGCCGCCTTCGCCGTGTACGAGCGGCTGGGCGCCGACTCGATCAACGTGCCCAGCGACCTGACGCTGGATCACCTCACCGAGATCCGCCGGGTGTCCGGGGCCCCCATGGACATGTACATCGAGGCTCCCGACGATCTGGGCGGGTATGTCCGGATGTACGAGGTCGCCGAGCTGATCCGGCGCGGCGCGCCGATCTACCTGAAGTTCGGCCTGTCCAAGGCCCCCGGCATCTACCCCTACGGCCACCACCTGCGGGAGCTGACGCTGTCCACCGCCAAGGAGCGGGTGCGGCGCGGCCGGCTGGCCCTGGACCTGCTCGCACGGCACGGGGCTGACGGCGACATGGCCCCGCTGGGGTCGCGGCTGCCCGGCACGCTGCAGCGGTTCGAAACGTCCGCATAACGTTCCGGCCACGCAGCACAAAAACCCTTCACACAAGGCGACGCAGCCGAACACAATCCCACACGCGCATCTTCTTGGCCCTCCGGCACCACCTTCGAGCGGGACTCCACGTCACGGGGCCGAGACCTCCCTCACCACAGCAAGGATGAACACCATGCGTACTCGCAGAGCCGCCCTCGCCGCCATAGCCGGAGCCGCCTCCCTCGCCCTCACCCTCACCGCCTGCGGCCAGAACAGCGAGGGCGGCAGCGAGGAGAGCGCGGGCAGCGCCAAGGGCGGCACCATCGGCATCTCGATGCCGACCAAGTCCTCCGAGCGCTGGATCGCCGACGGCAAGAACGTCGTGGCGGACCTGGAGTCCAAGGGCTACAAGACCAAGCTCGTCTACGGCGAGGACGACCCCGACCAGCAGGTCTCCCAGATCGAGAACCTGATCACCCAGGGCGTCAAGGCTCTCATCATCGCGGCGATCGACAACAAGTCGCTGAACAACGTGCTCCAGCAGGCGAAGGAGGCGAAGATCCCGGTCATCGCCTACGACCGCCTGATCCTCGGCACGCCGGACGTCGACTACTACGCGTCCTTCGACAACAGCAAGGTCGGCGAGCTCCAGGCCAACTACATCGTCGACAAGCTCGGCCTGAAGAGCGGCAAGGGCCCCTTCAACATCGAGCTGTTCGCCGGCTCCAACGACGACAACAACACGAAGTACTTCTTCAACGGCGCGATGAGCGTCCTGAAGCCGTACATCGACAGCAAGAAGCTGGTCGTCCAGTCCGGCCAGACCAACCTGACCCAGGTCACCACCCTGCGCTGGGACGGCGCCACCGCCCAGCGGCGCATGGACGACATCCTCACCAAGTCGTACAAGTCGGCCAAGGTCGACGCGGTCCTGTCGCCGTACGACGGCATCTCCATCGGCATCCTGTCGGCGCTGAAGTCCGACGGCTACGGCTCGGGGAGCAAGCCGCTGCCGGTGATCACCGGTCAGGACGCCGAGCTGGCCTCGGTCAAGTCGATCATCGCCGGCGGTCAGACGCAGACCGTCTACAAGGACACCCGTGAGCTGGCCAAGGTCGCCTCGAACATGGTCGACGCGGCCCTGAACGGCAAGACGCCCGAGACCAACGACACCAAGACCTACGACAACGGCGCGAAGGTCGTCCCGGCCTACCTGCTGGAGCCGGTCAGCGTCGACAAGACCAACTACACCAAGGTGCTCGTCGACGGCGGCTACTACACCGCGGACCAGCTCAAGTAAGCGCAGAACCACACGGATTGGAAGGCACGACCATGGCGGGACCCGTCCTGGAAATGCGCTCGATCGTCAAGACCTTTCCCGGTGTCAAAGCGCTGTCGGACGTCACGCTGAGCGTCGGGCAGGGCGAGGTCCACGCCATCTGCGGTGAGAACGGCGCCGGAAAGTCGACCTTGATGAAGGTGCTCTCCGGCGTCCATCCGCACGGAAGTTACGAGGGCGAGATCCTCTTCGAAGGAGAGGTCTGCCACTTCAAGGACATCCGGGCGAGCGAGCAACACGGCATCGTGATCATCCACCAGGAGCTGGCGCTGGTGCCGTACCTCTCCCTGGCGGAGAACATCTTCCTCGGCAACGAGCAGGCGACACGCGGCGTCATCAACTGGAACGAGACGCTGCGCAAGGCCAGCGAGCTACTGCGCCGGGTCGGTCTCTCCGACCACCCGCAGACCCGCGTCGCCGACATCGGCGTGGGCAAGCAGCAGCTCGTGGAGATCGCCAAGGCGCTGTCGAAGGAGGTGAAGCTGCTCATCCTGGACGAGCCGACCGCGGCCCTGAACGACGAGGACAGCGACAAACTCCTCGATCTCATCCTGGAGTTGAAGAAGCAGGGCATCACCTCGATCATCATCTCCCACAAGCTCAACGAGATCCGCAAGGTCGCCGACTCGGTCACGATCCTGCGCGACGGGCGCACCATCGAGACGCTCGACGTGAAGGCGGCGGAGACCACCGAGGACCGGATCATCAGCGGCATGGTGGGCCGCGACCTCGACCACCGCTTCCCCGAGCGCACCCCGCACGAGGCGGAGGAGGGCGCGGCGCCCGCCCTGGAGATCCGCAACTGGACCGTTCACCACCCGATCGACCAGCAGCGCAAGGTCGTCGACGACGTGTCGATCCACGTACGGCGCGGCGAGATCGTCGGCATCGCGGGTCTGATGGGCGCCGGCCGCACCGAGCTCGCGATGAGCGTCTTCGGACGCACCTACGGCCGCTACGCGGGCGGCACGGTCCTCAAGGACGGCGAGGAGATCCGCACCAAGACCGTCGCGGAGGCGGTCGACCACGGGATCGCCTACGTCACCGAGGACCGCAAGCACTACGGCCTCAACCTCATCGACACCATCAACCGCAACATCTCCCTGACCGCCCTGAGCAAGGTGGCCAAACGCGGGATCGTCGACGAGCACGAGGAACGGCAGGTCGCCGAGGGCTACCGCAAGTCCATGAACATCAAGGCGCCGACCGTCTTCGAGCCGGTGGGCAAGCTCTCCGGCGGCAACCAGCAGAAGGTCGTCCTCAGCAAGTGGATCTTCGCGGGTCCGGACGTGCTGATCCTGGACGAGCCCACGCGCGGCATCGACGTGGGCGCCAAGTACGAGATCTACACGGTCATCGACCAGTTGGCAGCCCAGGGCAAGGCGGTCGTCTTCATCTCCTCCGAGCTGCCCGAGCTGCTCGGCATGTGCGACCGCATCTACACCATGGCCGCCGGACGCCTCACGGGCGAGGTCCCGCGGGCCGAGGCCACGCAGGAAGTGCTGATGCGTCAGATGACGAAGGACAAAGAGGTAACGCGATGAGCACCGAAGTCACCGACAAGAGCCCGGTAGCCGCGCCGCCGGGCAGGAGCGGCGGGACGGGAGGCGGGAACCTGCTCCAGCTGATGCTCGACGGCCTGCGCCGCAACATGCGTCAGTACGGCATGCTGATCGCCCTCGGTCTGATCGTCGCCCTCTTCGCGGTGTGGACCGACGGCGACCTCCTGCTGCCGCGCAACGTGTCCAACCTGGTGCTGCAGAACAGCTACATCCTGATCCTCGCGATCGGCATGATGCTGGTGATCATCGCGGGCCACATCGACCTGTCGGTCGGTTCGCTGACCGCGTTCGTCGGCGCCTTCGCGGCCGTGCTCACCGTCGAACACAACGTGTCGTGGCCGGTCGCGGTCGTGCTCTGCCTGGTGGTGGGCGCGCTCGCGGGCTCGGTGCAGGGGTATCTGATCGCGTACCTCGGCATACCGTCGTTCATCGTCACCCTCGCCGGCATGCTGGTCTTCCGCGGTATGACGGAGATCTTCCTGGAGGGCCAGACCCTCGGCCCGTTCCCGGACGGGCTGCAGAAGATCGGCAACGGCTTCCTGCCCGAGGCCGGCCCGGAGACCAACTACCACAACATCACCCTGCTGCTGGGCCTGGCCCTGATCGTCTTCGTGGTGCTCCAGGAGGTCCGCGACCGCAGGCGCCAGCAGGAGTTCGCGCTGGACGTGGTACCGCGCAACATCTTCCTGCTCAAGCTGGTCTCCATCGTCGCGGCGATCCTCGTGGTCACCCTGCTGCTCGCCAGCTACAAGGGCGCGCCGATCGTGCTGCTGATCCTGGGTGCCCTGGTGGTCGGCTACGGCTACGTCATGCGCAACGCGGTCTTCGGCCGGCACATCTACGCGATCGGCGGCAACCTGCCGGCGGCGAAGCTGTCCGGTGTGAAGGACAAGAAGGTCACCTTCTACGTCTTCCTGAACATGGGCATGCTGGCGGCCCTGGCCGGCCTGGTGGTCGCCGCCCGTCTGAACGCGGCCGGCCCGAAGGCGGGTCTGAACTTCGAACTCGAGGCGATCGCCTCGGCGTTCATCGGTGGCGCGTCGATGAGCGGCGGTGTCGGCACCGTCCTCGGCGCGATCATCGGTGGTCTCGTCCTCGGTGTCCTGAACAACGGCATGAACCTGCTCGGCGTCGGAAGCGACTGGCAGCAGGTCATCAAGGGCCTGGCCCTGCTGGCCGCGGTCGGGTTCGACGTCTGGAACAAGCGCAAGTCCGGTTCGTGAGTCAGACCGGGCCCCGCCGGGAAACCGGCGGGGCCCCACCCTTGCCCCGGGAGGCGGGACGCCGGTGAAACACCTCTTCGGCAAGCTCGCCGACGGCACCGAGATCCACCGTTGGTCCCTGGAGAACGGCGGGACCAGCCTGAAGGTCCTCTCCTACGGCGGCGTCGTCCAGTGCCTGGAGGTCCCCGACCGGCACGGCCGCCACGCGAACGTCTCCCTCGGCTTCGACACCCTCGAGGACCACGTCGCCGGGAGCCCGTACTTCGGCGCGCTGATCGGCCGCTACGGCAACCGCGTCGGCAGGGGCCGGTTCACCCTCGACGGCCGGGCCCACCAGGTCGGCGTCAACGACGGCGTGAACAGCCTGCACGGCGGCCCCGAGGGCTTCGACCGGCGGATCTGGGACGTCGAGCCCGGACTCGCCGAACAAGCCGTCGTTCCCGTCGACCGCGCTGCGGCCCGGACAGACGTACCGGACGACGACGGTCCACTCGTTCGGCGTCTGACCGCCCCCGCCTTCACAGGGGGCGCACAAGTTCCCGCCGATTCCCCGGTGGTTGAACAGCCCCACCCCAGCCTCCGTATGTAAGGACGGCCCGTGCTCCCCCGCGCGGGCCACCCACATGACGACGGGCCCGGTCGTCCCCACCGGACCCGCCCCATACGGAGGTTCCATGGCCGACAACGTCACCTCGCTGTTCCGCAGCACCGCGGCGCACAGTCCGTCGATGGCGGCGCTGACGCGTGAGGGCGGCGACGGGGTCGGCCCGGTCGACTTCTGCATCCCGTGCAACCCGTACTTCCCCACCCCGCAGATGTTCGACGAGATGTCCGCCCGCCTCCGCGACATCATCACGTACTACCCGAGCAGCGCCGACACGATCACCGCCGAGCTGTGCAGCCTGCTCCAGCTCCCGCCGCAGGCCGTGGCCATGGGGAACGGCTCCACGGAGCTGATCACCTGGATCGACCACCTGCTGGTCCGCGAGTCCCTCGCCGTTCCCGTCCCCACCTTCGGCCGCTGGACCGACCAGCCGATGGAGACCGGCAAGCGGGTCGACATGTTCCCGCTCCAGGAGTCCAGCGGCTTCGCCCTCGACCTCGCCCAGTACGCCGAGTTCATCCGCACGCGCGGCACCCGCGTCGCCGTCATCTGCAACCCGAACAACCCCGACGGCGGGTTCCTGCACAAGCACGCGATCACGCAGTTCATGGACGCGATGGCCGACCTGGACCTGGTGGTCATCGACGAGTCGTTCCTGGAGTTCGCCGACGCGGAGGCCGAGCCGTCCGTCGTCCAGGAGGCGATGCTGCGGCCGAACGTCGTCGTGCTGCGCAGCCTCGGCAAGAACTTCGGTCTGCACGGCATCCGCTTCGGCTACCTGGTGGCGAACCCCGCCCTGGCCGGCCGTGTCCGCTCCATGCTCCCCAAGTGGAACCTCAACTCCTTCGCCGAGCACGTGGTGTTCATGCTGAAGGAGCACGGACCCGAGTACGCGCAGAGCCTGATGCAGGTGCGCCGGGACCGCCTGGAGATGGCGAGCCAGCTCTCCGCCCTGCCGGGCCTGACCGTCTACCCCTCCCAGGGCAACTTCCTCTTCGTGCGCCTGCCCGTGGGCGCCGAGGGCACCGTGGTCCGCGACCGCCTGCTCACCGAGCACCGGATCCTGGTCCGCGAGTGCGGCAACAAGATCGGCTCCTCCAGCCGCTTCCTGCGGCTCGTGGTGCGCCCCCAGGTGGACGTGCGTCGCCTGGTGTCCGGCCTGGAACAGGTGCTCTACGGGACCAGGAGGGGAGCCGCCGTGCCGGAGCTGGGCGCCGGGAACGGCTACAGCTCGGGCACGGCGGCCGTGGACCGGCTGGTGGGCGCCACCAACGGCGCCGGCATGCACGGCCTCGCCGCTCAGGCCGTCGGCGCCGCTACGCCGGGGCTCGCCGCGGCTCCGGCCGCCGCCGGCACGCAGATGCCGGCGGCGGCGCAGCCGGCCCCCTCCCACGGCGGCGGGGTGCCGCTTCCGGCGGCGGCCCAGGTGTTCCCGCAGTCGGTCCCCGCTCCGGCGCCCGCCCCGGCTCCGGCCCCCGCGGCGGCCGCCGCGATGGAGCCCGTGCCGGTGCCCGCGCCCGCTCCGCAGGTGGCCCCCGCTCCCGCCGCCGCGATGGCTCCCGCCGCCATGGCCCCGGCCCCCGCCCCGATGGCGCCGATGGCCCCGATGGCTCCGGCGGCCCCGGCGGGTCCGACCCCGCCCGGCGTCCCGGCCCGCGGCGGGCTCACCGCGGCCCAGGTCCGCGGCACCAACGGCCTCTCCCCCGCCGCGACGACCGGCTGGCCGGGCGCCCAGAGCTGGCCGAACGCGGCGGGGATGGGGCAGGTGGGCTGACCGCTCCGCGGAGCGGGGGCCGGGGGCACCGGGCGGGGACAGGCTCGGGCACTCGGCCCCCGGAACCTGCGCCCGCCCCTCGACAGGGATGCCGCGCGGCCATCCGCCGGCAGGGCATCGGGCATCACGTACTGGTCGGCACCCGGGCGACGCGTGACTGCGCGAACTGGTGCAGCAGGAGCGGCAGGCCGATGACGGCGATGACCCAGACGGCGACCATGAGGCGATCGCCCTGGCCGGCGACCGGGTGGGCGATCTCGGTGGCCACCCCGGTCGCCCCTGCGGCGACGACGATCCATCCGAGGGCGCGGCTGTGCCGGAACAGTGCCCAGGCTCCGCCCGTGATGGCCGCCAGGAGCCAGGGACTGCGCGCCTGTTCCTGGCTCCACTGGGTCCAGTAGTGGCCGTTGAGTTCCGCGAGCAGTGACCAGGGAGTGGCGACGTCGGGGTACTCGTAGTGCTGGGTGAAGGTGTCCTGCAGAGTCTCACCGCTGCCGGGCAGCGAGTACCACGCGCTGAGCAGGGCGATTCCCGCCGTCACGGCGCCCGAGAGCGCGGCCAGCAGGACGGTGCCCCGGTGCCGGGTGTCCCTCACCAGGACCAGACAGACCACTGCGGCGGCGGTGAGCGCCGCCGCCAGGAGCAGTGCCCCGGAGTACTTCACGGCTGTGCCGGTGACCAGAGAGGCGCTCAGCAGGACGGTGCCGGCGGCCAGACGGCGGCTGAGCAGCCACCATGCGCCCAACAGAGCGCCCATGGCCAGAGCCAGGACCGGGCCTTCGGTGAGCCCGAAACCGCCCCACCACCCAATGGGACACGCGTAGTAGAAGGCTTGTCCCCCCGCTGCGAACGGCGCGGGAACCCCGGCTGCCCTCAGCAGTGCGAAGGCGAGCAGCCCTCCGGCCACTGTGAAGAGGACCGACGTCACCAGCAGCCCGGAATCGGCCCCCAGAGCTGCCACGAACGGCACCGCGGCGACAGCGAACCCGGGGCGCACTTCGAAGATCCGCTCGTACCGCGGATGATGGGGGGCCAGTCCCTGGGCCCATTTGGTACGGCAGGCCTCCGCACGCTGCTCCACCGACGGGATCTTGTCCTGGGCCAGCGCGAGCGGGTCGAGCTGGATGCGGCGGACCTCGTAATTCGCCTGGTCACGGCAGTATGCCGCCAGCGCGGTCCGGTGAGCCTGCTCGGGGGAGTCCCCCAGCAGCTCCAGGGAAGCCCTGGCATAGCGGTAGGTGTCGTTGGCGGGCAGCAGCGAGGGCTTGCCGACGAGCTGCAGCAGCACATAGGCCACGGCGATCACGGCAGGCAGGACCCATGCGCGTCTCCATGGTGGTGTCCGGCGGCGCGGTGTACCGGTTGCCCCCGCCCCGCGTATCGGCGGATGGGTCGCTCCACCGGGCTCGGATGCGTTGGCCCCATCGGTGGGAAGACCGGCGGATGGCAGGGTGGTCACGGTGCTGCGGCCTTTCTGAGCACGGCTTGCCGGGGCGGGTGACATCGCGGTGACGAGCGGTGATGCCCGGGTGGGGGGAAGCGACGTCTCAGTATCCCTGTGCCGGCCGCCAGGCCCGTCCGTGCCGTGCGCTTCTGCCGTTCACCTCGCACCACCTCTTCCGGTCTCCCCCACGTCCTGGGCCTACCGTGCAACGCGAACGGCTCCCCCCTGGAACCCAGAGGGGAGCCGCCGGTACCGCATTCGCCTCAGAAGGCGGTCGCCCCGAGGCTACGTGAGGATCGAGAGCAGATCCCGCGCAGCCTTGGATACTTCGGGGTCCGGATCATCCAGCAAACGCCGGAACACACCAGCGCCTGCCAGGACGGCATCCCGGCTTGCGGCCTCCCAAGCGATTTTCTCCTGATACTTCTCCGCATCCTTCGCAGACGCGGCGGAGGCAGTGGACTGCCACTGTCTGGCCGAGTAGATCTTGGAAACGAGCACCAGGAGGTCCGCGCGATGGCGAACGGTGCTCTCTCCAGCCAGCTCCACCAGAAACGGCACTACGTGGGGCGTCGCCTCCGACACCACGAAACCAAGGGCGCACACACGGTTACTCAGTTCATGAGTGCCGCACCCGCGGATGCTTCGTCGCCCCAGGCAGCCATGGAAAGGAGCGCTGGGATGTGCCGAGCGGAGCCCTGCGAGTCCTCGAGCTTCCCCCAGGGAACCTGGGGAACTCTCTTGAGAATGCGCCCCATGCCTACCCTCCGTGCATATCGGTGATGCGAAGCCGGGACATCACAGCCTGGCACATGTCGCAGGCCCGGATCGCGCCGTACGACGGCGCGGCCGACGGGGTGTGAACGGGCCCGGGTGAATGGCCGGAGTTCCACCTGGGCGCGCCTCAGCGGTCTCCCTACGATGCGATCGCCCCGGCTCTTCACAGCAACTTCATTGATTCACAGAGTTGTTGTGCGGAGCCGGACGCATCCACCCCCCACCGATCCCACCGAAGGGGAGAGACCATGACAGCTGCGCTGCTCCTGAGCGGTGCCGCCGCTCTCGTCACGGCCGCGCTGCCGGCGCACAACCCGTCCTCCGGGTTCGTCGACCCGCCCCCGGACAAGATCGCCATCAACGTCGCCATGGTCAACGGTTCCGGCTGAGTTCGACTCCCCGAGGCGCTCGCCTTGCCTGCCACCTCGCCCTGAAGCAGCTCCACGCCTGGGGCGTCCCGCACGGCACGGACGTCTCCGACGCCGTCGCGGTGATCGTCGCCGAGCTGGCGGCGAACGCCGTCACCCACGGACGCGTCCCGGGACGGGACTTCGAGCTGCGGCTGTCGCTGGTGCCGGGGAGCGTGCGGGTGGAGGTCACGGACAGCCGTACCGGACCGCTGCCGCCGGGCCCCCGCGCGACGAGGAACTCGCGCACGCTGGACGAAGCCGGGCGCGGGCTGCCGCTGGTGGACGCGGTCGCGGACCGCTGGGAGGTGCTGGACCAGGAACCGTCCCCGGGGAAGACCGTGCGCGCGGAGGTCGACGTACCGGGCTGGCTGTCGCTCTGCAAGCGGACGCTGTGAGGTGCCTCGCCGGACCTAGGGTCCGGCTTCGTGCGCCGCCAGCCGGGAGAGGTCGCGCACCTGGTCCGCGGTCAGATGCCGCACGTCCCACAGCAGGGCGGCCGTATCGGCGACTTCTGTCGGGAGCCCGCCGCTTTCCGCTGCTCGGCGCACGCCGGTCAAGCGTGCCAGGACGTCGACCGGAATGCCGAGCACGGCCGCGAACCCGTGGAGAAGCTCGGCGTCGAGTTGCTTCGTGCCGCGCCCTACCGCGCCGATCGTGGCGGCAGACAGGTGGACGCCCGACATCAGGGACATCACCTTGGCCGCCGAGGACCATCCCAGATTTCTCAGGGCGAGCATCCGCACGAGGAGCGAGCCGTATCCCGGAGGGTACTGCTCGTAAGGGCGCTGCTGCCTCAAAGCGAGGTGTCGTGGTGCCTCGGACAGGGACCGGGCGCGGTCACGCAGTCGCCGCCGGCCGGGCGCGGGCGCGCGCAGTGCGTGTCGCACCAGTCGGGGGAGTTCACGGCCGGCTTCCTCGTCGAGGAGAAGCTCGTCGTCCGGGACGGCCAGGCCCGCGACGAGGAAGAGGTCGGGGCCCCGCATGCCCAGCCGCTCCGCGAGCCGGCGGAGGTTTTCCCCGGTGAGGGGTTGCTCCACCGTGCCGAGGCGTGCCAGGAGAACGTCGGGGCCGGGGAAAGTCGGAGATTCCATTGCTGCTGCCACATCGGGAGAGGTGTGCGGTCGTGTGGATCAAGCCCGCTGGGGGCAGCCTCCACGAGACTGCCCCCAGCAGATACATGTGCACTCAGCGGCCTGGCGGTCCAGCGTAGTAATCCCAGGCACTGTCGGCGAAGTCCCAGCCGTGCCGTCGGAACGCCCGGCGTGTCACGTCGAGCAACGGGGTGTGGCCCCGGGTGTTCGTCGGACGGTAGTGGCCGGAGAAGTTGTCGATCCTGGAGATCCTTCCGCCTTCGTCGACATCGAAGGTGCCCGCCATGGTCACACCCCGACGGTCACCCAGGGACGTGTGGCCGGCATCCGGGTTGAGATCCCACATCGCCTCGTTCTGCATGGCGCGCAGAGAGCCGTCCTGGCGGACGATGAAGTGGTACTCACCAGGGGCGAGAGGAGATCCCGGCGCGATTCCGGCGCTTGCCGGAAGGGTGCCCTGGTCGGTGTGGTCGACGCCCTCACGGAACGGCTCCCAGACCTTGTCGCAGTTGTGGACCAGGACAGGCGCCGCGCCCACCAGCACGTAGTAGGTGTGGACGTCCGTGACGGTCAGGTTGTGGACCGTCGCCTTCCGCGCCGTCCACGCCTCGACCGCGGCGACCTGGATCCAGGTGCCCGAGGACGTCTGGACCCACTGGCCCGGCTTCAGCTCACCGGCGTCGACCCATTCCCGCAGGGACGGCACCCAGAAGGGGTGACCGGCCGTCGCGGTGACGGTCGCCGTCCGGGCCTCGGCGGAGCCGTCGTGGACCTTCAGCGTGATCCGGACGAGGTCCTTGCTGCCCTTGCCGATGATCGTCGCGGTGGCCGTCTGGACGGAGGTCTTCCCCGTCTTCGGGTCCGTGGCGACGACCTTGTCACCGACCTTGACCTTCTCGATCGGCTTGGTCGACCCGTCGGCCATCAGCACCCGCGTGCCGGGCTTGAAGCTGTTGGACTCGCAGGCCGCTGACTGGGCCTCGTCCTTCGCGGTCTCCTTGGCCTCGTTCCTGACCTCCTTCGCGACCTTCTTCGCCGCCCGTTTCACCTGCGACGGCTTCGGCCTCGGCTTCGGCTGGGAACGGGGCTTGGCACGCGGCTTCGGACGGGCCGCCGCCTTGCGGGCCGCCGCACGACGTGCCGCCGCCCTCTTCGCCGCGGCGCGCGCCGCACGGGCACGGGCCTGCGCCGCCGCCCTGCGTGCCGCCGCCCGCTTGGCCGCCGCACGGGCCGCCGCCCGCTTGGCCGCCGCTCGCTTGGCCGCCGCCGCCTTGCGGGCCGCCTCCCGGCGGGCCTTGGCCGCGGCGCGCTTCGCGGCCTCGATCGCCCGCTTGCGGGCGAGGGCCGCCGCCCGACGGGCCGCAGCCTGGGCCGCCTTGCGGGCCGCGATGATCGCCGCACGGCGGGCCGCCGCGCGGATCGCCGCCTGGATGGCGATACGGGCCGCGATACCGATCAGCACCGGGAAGAACGTCCCCGACGGGTCGGAGAACGTGGCCGGCGCGTTGTTGCTGTACGCGTACGGGTTCATCGTGGCCGGCTGGCCGTAGTCGACCATCGGGTCGACCTGGATGAACCGTCCCGTGACGGGGTCGTAGTCACGGGCGCCCAGGCGGGTCAGACCCGTGTCCTTGTCGACCGTGCCCCCGACGAAGCCACGCTCTCCGGGCCAGGCCGAGGGCTGAGCCCCACGCGCCTCACCGAACGGCATCGACTTGCGCCGCGTCACACCCATCGCCGGGTCCGTCATGTTCACGACCGTGTGGGACGTGCCGTGATGGTCGGCGATCATCAGCTGACGGACGCCGCCGGTCGCGCGGACCGTCGTCATGCCGTCGGGGTGCGCGTAGAACCGCTCCGCCTTCGCGGAGGTGTTGGCCGCGTTGACGGTCAGCTCCGCCTCGCCGAGGTAGAGCGTGCGGCTGCCGTCCGCCCCGGTGCGGATGAGGCGTTCGCCGTCCGAGCCGTACAGGTACGACGTGGTCTGCGTGCCACCGCCCTCGACCGGCTGGGACACCTTGCGCAGATTGCCCTCGACGTCGTACTCGAGCGTCTGGTCGGCGCCGCCGTGCTGGCGTCCGACGGTGTTGCCGGCCGCGTCATAGCGGAAGGTGTTGAGACGCTCGCCCTGCGGGCCGACCGACTTGATCTCGGCCAGCGCGTTCGGACCGCCCACGCCCTCCTTCCCGTACAGGTAGGTGCGGGTGACGTCCTTGGCGGCGTCGCCCGTCGGGTCGTGCTCGACGAGCTTCGTGCGGTTGCCCGCCGCGTCGTACTCGTACGAGTTCCAGTACGCGTCCGGACCGCCGACCGTGTCCTTGGTGGGAGCCGCCGTGCAGTCGTCCGCCGTCTTCGGAGTCCAGGCAGAGGTCATCTGCCGCAGCTGGTCGTAGACGAAGCACTGCGTGTCGGTCTTGCCCGCGTCGCCGGACGCGCTGCCGGGAACGTCGGTGACCTTGGTGACGTTGCCGGCCACGTCGTACCCGTACCGCGTCTCGTTGATGCGGACGGGCGAGATGTCCCGGTCGAAGGTGGCCGTCTGCATGCGGCGGGTGAACTCGTCGTAGACGTACGAGCCGTACACCTTCTTGCCGGCCGGGCCGGACTCGGTGCGCAGCAGCTCACCGAAGGCCGAGTACTCGGCGCCCGAGAAGTAGCTGGAGGCACCGCCGACGCCGATGAGCAGGTCGTCGGAGTTGTATCGGAAGACGACCCGTTCGGTCACCAGACCGCCGATGCCCGGCACCGAGACCCAGGCGAGCTTGCCGGTCGGGGTGTACGCGTACTCGTACTCGTACGTGCCGCCGAGACCCGTCTCCTCGGCGGGGATCACCGTGTTGGTCTTCTTCACCCGGTAGGCGCTGTCGTACTCGGTGACCTCCTCCCGGTAGGCGCGGCCGTTCTCGTAGCGGATCGAGGCCGTCGGCAGACCCTTGACGAGGGTGTCGTACGTCCACTCGAGGCGCTTGGGGCCGGTCGGGCTGTCCTCCCGCAGGGAGGTCGGACGGCCGCCCGCGTCGTAGGTGGTGAACAAGGACCGCTTCAGCGGGTCGACGGTCTCGACCACGTTGTCCGCGTTGTCGTACCGCATCTCGGTACGACCACCGTCGGGCTCCGTGACGGCCGTCTGACGGCCCCGCTTGTCGTACTCGAACGTGGTGACGGCGCCGCCGGGGGCGGTCACCTTCCACAGGTTGTCGAGGTCGTCGTACTCGTAGCGAGTGTCACGCCACTTGGTGCGCTCCGCGTTGGTGTACTCGCGGATCCGCTCGACCCGGCCCTCGGCGTCCTCGAAAGTCGCCGTGACCGTGTCGCCCTTCGGCGGGATCGTCGTGGAGACGTCGCCGTCGTGGACGGTCGTCGTGCGGAGCTTCTCGGTGCCGCGGTAGTAGGTGATCTCCGCGGTGGGCTGGCCCATGCCGTCGAAGGTGGTGCGGTTCTGGGACGGGACGTCCTGGTCACCGACCTGGAGCAGCGTCGCCTCGGGCTCGGAGGCGTTGTAGTAGCCGTCGTTCTCCTTCCACTTGCGTCCGACGCTGTCGTAGAAGGTGTCGTTGACGATCCGGCCGTCGCCGACCGCCTCGTCCTGCGTCTGCCGCTCGCGCAGCAGGCCGTCGAGGATCTCGTACGACACGGCGTACTGGCCGTTGTCCTTCAGCGTCCGCGAGGTGACGACCGTCGGGCCGTCGCGGCGGATGGTGTAGTCGTACGTGGCCGTCGGGGTCTGGGTCGCCGGGTCGCGGTCGATTTCCCAGACCTTCAGCAGACGGCCCAGCGGGTCGTACTGCATGGTCGCCGACTTGCCGTTGGCGTCGGTCTCCTTCAGCGGCATGCCGCGGACGTCGTCGAACTCCGTGGTCTCCGTGTGACCGAGCGGGTCGGTGGAGACCTGCTTGGTCGGACGGGCCACCGTCGCCGGCGTGTACGTCACGGACGTCTTGCGGTTGTCCGCGTCCCACGTCGCGACCTCACGCCCGTGGATGTCGTACTCGGTCTTGTCGATGGTGACGTAACCGTCGCCCTTGGCGTTCATCTCCTGGACCTCGGTGGGCAGACCCTTGGTGGGGGCCGCGCCGAAGGCCAGGTTGTCGTAGAGCGTGCGGGTGTCCTCGACGACCTCGCCGCCGGTGGTGCCGCAGGCGCCGAGCGTGGTCTTCTCGCGGGACTCCAGCTCGATCAGGTACGCCGTGGTGTTGCGGGCGTAGGAGACGGTGGAGCAGCGGACCTTGCCGCCGGGCGTCTTCTCCTCGACCTGGTACGGCAAGCCGTAGCTGTCGTACTTGGTGGTCTCGGTGGAGGTGCGCCAGGTGTCGCCCTTGACGCGCTCGCGGGTGCGGACGGTCTCCGGGCGGGTCATCCACGCCTCGAGCGGGGTGGTTCCGGCACGCGTGCGCGTGGCCGTCTTCACCGCCCAGGGGGTGGTGACGGTCGCCGAGTCGACGGCTCCGCCGTCGGACTCGTAGGTGATCTGCTCCAGGAGCTGACCCTGGTACTGGGGCAGGTCCTGGTGGTCCGTGCCGTCACTGGTGGTGACGGTCGAGGACCGGGTGCCCGACGGCAGCTTGTCGCCGTGCAGGCCGCGGAAGTAGCGGTGCTCGGTGAGCTGCTTGACGTCGCTGCCGCCGCCCTGGCGGGTGCGGACGCGCTCGTAGCCGCGGAACTGCGACCAGGTGCGGTGCTTGTTCTCGGTGAACTCGCTGTCGTCGTAGGCCCACGCGGCGCCGCCGAGGAACTCGTACGAGGTGACCTTGGCGGGGCTGTCGGTGACCAGGTCCTCTTCGCGGACCTCGGTGACGACGTACTTGTGGAACCAGTCCTTCACCGGGTTGAGGGCGCCCTTGGGCGTCCAGTACTGCGGGAAGCAGCGCATGGTGTTGGACTCGGGGCTCGCCGGCATCCGCTTCGGCTCCAGGGCCTGGCAGTCGCGCGGCGAGTAGGTGATGCCGATCCGGCCGCCGGTCTCGGTGTCGATGGCGTGGATCCGGTAGCGGGAGAAGGGCGGCAGGCCCTCCACCTTGTCGACGCGGTTGTCCATCTGGATGCCGGAGAAGGTGACCTTCGGCATGCTCGCCGTGCTGCCCGCGCCGTGGCCGGTGCGGGCGATGGACTCCAGCCACAGGGCCGGCGAGGTGCCGTCACCGGTGGCCGGGAAGGACTGCTCCAGAGTCCAGGAGTCGACCGTCTTCAGGGCGCTGCCGGAGAGCACACTGGTCGTGATCTTCGTCAGGCGCTTGGTCGACCAGAACGTCGGGGAGAACTTGTCGGTGCACTTCGCACCGGACGCGCACTCCTGGTCCAGCGGGGTGTCCGGCCAGTACTTGGCGTTGGCGGTCGTCCGCTTGGACTCGGCGCAGTCGAACGTCGAGTTCGGGATGCAGCGCTCGGCGGTGGTGAAGGCGACCCGGCCGGCCGGCTGGACGCCGAACAGCTTGTCGGATCGCAGACCGTAGTCGATGCGCGCGAGCTGGGCGCTGCGGTCGTACCTGGCCTGCTGGTCGGCCTTCATGTTCTGGCCGTAGAAGTTGGTGTACTTCGTCCACCACAGGGTCATGGCGTCGCCCAGCGGGTCGACCACGTAGTCCAGGTTCCAGCGGTAGGCCTGGGCGCAGTCGGAGTCCATGAAGGCGGTGGCGTGGCACGGCTCGCCCGGGTGGTTGCCGAACACCGGCACGGTGAGGGCCGAGTTGGTGACCGTCCCGTCCGGCGCGCCCGGCAGCTTGTTCAGGCCGAAGTGGTACTGCGTGCCGTCGGTCGTGGTCAGGACCCAGTGCTCGCCGTCCTTGGCGCCGTTGGCGGCGCCGGTCTTGCGCTGCAGGCGCGAGCCGTCGTCGTCGGCGGGACGCCACTCGTCGGTGCCGTCCTTCTTGACGAGTTCGGTGGTGTTGCCGCCGAGCGACATCACCACGTGGTCCGAGCCCCAGCACAGGTCACCGCTGTCGCCGGTGTTGTTGGGCTTCTTGCCGTCGACCTCGCCCTTGTCGTCCGAGCACGAGCGGTACTTCCGCTCGATGAAGCCGGGCTCGTAGTCCCAACCCTCGGCGATCCAGGAGGACTGCGCGTTGGTGGAGGCGGTGCGGCCGTCCACGGCCTGCGACGAGTAGGACAGTTCGACCTCGGGCTGCGGACCGCCGGGCACCTCGGGTGCCTCGATCGGGTACGTCCACGCGAAGCCGCCGGAGGACGAGCCCGCCATCCAGGAGCCGGACGGCGACAGCGAGGTCGCCTCGTGGCTGCCGCCGGGACCGGACGCCTCGGCGGCCGCGGCGAACACGGTCGGCGCGGCGGCCAGGTCGGCGGTGCCGGTGACCGTCTTCGCGGTCGGGTCGTTGGCGCCCGGCAGGGCGGTACGGGTACGGCAGCTCTCCAGCTCGGGCGTGGTCAGCGCACAGGCCGGGAGACGGTAGAGCCGGAGCCGGGAGCCCCAGTTGCCGCCGTAGGTGTCCTTGAACGACGTGTAGTCCAGCTCCAGTTCGACGGAGCCGGACGCCGCGGGAGCCAGGCCGTTCCTGGCGGGTGCCGCGGTGAACAGGACGCCCTGGACGCCGGCCTTGCGTGCGGCGGCCGCGTCCTTGACCTGCACCTGGACGGCTGTACCGGCGTCGGCGGTCGCGCGCTTCGGAGTCAGGCCGCGGGTGCGCAGGTTCTTCTTGGCGGCGGTTGCCGCGGTGGTGGTCTGACGGGCCTTCACCATGCCGGTCTGCACGGTGCTCTGGCCCTGGATCCCCGGGGAGACCGGGGTGGCGCCGGTGGTCAGCGGCGCCCGCTTGGGCAGCTTGTCGCGGCTGTCGGTCACCAGCGTCGTGAACGTGTCCGCCGTGACCTTGCCGGCCGCGGGCTTGAAGGTGCCCTCGGCGTCGTCGCGGGTCTTCGCGCGCTTCTTTTCGAAGTCGCGCCCGGGAACGGACCGGTCTCGTTTCACGTCTGAGATCCGGGTGCCTCCGTCGGCGGCGCTCGCGTCGTCGGGTATCAGCCCGACGAACAGAACAAGCCCGACGAAGAGAGAAACGGATCTGTGCCAGTGACCGAAGTAGCGTAGCTGTCTTATCAGTTGGTCCACTAAAGGACCTCCCCCTCACTCACTCTCTGCGATCTCACTCTGTGTGATCGAGTGTTGAACGGTCAGACAGTAAGCGTTGGCGATCAACCTGACAAGCAAAGCCAAGGCAATGCGACAATCCCCACTTTGACTATGCGTTAGTAAAGAAATCCCCTGTTGGCATGTACTGTTCGGCCTCGCGGGTCTGCGTGAAAGGGCTCGCAGCGGGCCCCGGTCGGGGCTCGCACGGCAACGACTCCGGGGGGATTCGCCCATGCCAGAAACATCCCGAAGACAGCGCCCGACCAGGCGCTCGGCGCGGGCCGCGCTCGTCGCGGTGCTCGCCGGCGGGACGCTCGGGCTGACACCGATTTCACCGCTCACGGCCGCCGCGGCCGACACCGACTCGACCACGGTGGCCGCGAACGCCGAGGAGCGCGCACTCCAGGCGGCCGCCAAGAGCGGCAAGCCCGTGGAGGTGGTGTCCGCCCGCACCGAGACCAGTGAGACGCACGCCCTGCCGAACGGCAACCTGCGTACCACCCAGCACACCCTGCCCGTCCGCGTGAAGCGCGAGGGCACCTGGACCCCGGTGGACACCACGCTCACCGAGGCGGCCGGCCGGATCTCACCCAAGGCGGCACCCGGCCGCGTCACGTTCTCCGCCGGTGGCGACACCCGTCTGGTGACCCTCGCCGACCAGGGCGGCGAACTGGCCCTGACCTGGCCGAAGGCCCTGCCGGAGCCCGTCCTGGACGGCCCCACCGCGACCTACCGGGACGTCTTCCCGGGCGTGGACCTGGCCGTGAAGGCCAGCGTGGACGGCTTCAGCCAGGCCCTGATCGTGAAGACGCCCGAGGCGGCGAACCGTCCGGAGCTGGCGGAGGTCGGCTTCGGTCTGCGCACCAAGGGCCTGGACGTCCGGAAGGACACCGCCAACGGCACGCTGCGTGCCGTGAACGCGGCGGGCCAGACCGTGTTCGCGTCCTCCACGGCGCGGATGTGGGACTCGTCGGGGACGACGGAGGAGGAGGCGGCGGCCGCTTCCTCCGCGTCGACGGCTTCGACCGCGTCGAAGGCGTCGACCGCGTCGACCGCCAGGACGGCGGCCGCGGCGAAGACGGTGCGCACCGCGTCCGTCAGCACGGTTCAGGCCACGACGGCCACCGCCGCCGACACCGAGCCCTCCCCGCTCACTCCCGGCACCAACAGCAGCGAGGTCGAGGTCGAGGTCACCGACGACAAGATCGTCCTGACGCCGGACCAGAAGCTGCTCGACTCGCCGTCCACCGAGTTCCCGGTCTACATCGACCCGCGGATGACCGGTACCCGCGAGGCCTGGACGATCGCCTACAAGCCGCACCCGACCAGCAGCTACTGGAACGGCACCGGCTGGGACGGCGGCACCACCAGCGAGGCCCGCGTCGGCTACGAGAACTCCACCGGCGGCACGGCCCGCTCCTTCTTCCGCGTCGGCTCGAAGTTCCTGGCCGGCGTGAAGGTGGTCGACGCGCAGTTCCAGATCACCGAGACGCACTCGTGGTCCTGCACGCCGAAGCCGGTGGAGCTGTGGCTGACCGGTTCGATCAGTTCGTCGACCACCTGGAACAAGCAGCCGTCCTGGGCGACCCGCCAGGACACCCGCAGCGTCGCCCACGGCAACGAGACCTTCGGCTGCCCGAACGCGGGCGTCGACTTCAACGCCAAGGACGCGGCGGTCAAGGCGGCGGCGAGCAAGTGGTCGAACATCACCTTCGGTCTGCGGGCCCCGCAGAGCGCGGAGGACAACAAGGACGAGTACAGCTGGAAGAAGTTCAAGCCGGACGCCAAGCTGATCGTCGAGTTCAACCGTCCCCCGAAGGCGCCCTGGGCGCTGGACACCATCCCCAGCTCCAAGGTCAGCGCCACGGAGTGCGGCAACGGCTCGTCCTACATCACCCTCGGCAACACGGACGTGACGCTGACCGCGCAGGTGTGGGACCCGGACGGCGGTGACGTCAACGTCCAGTTCCACCTGTGGGCGACCGGCAAGCACGACACCTCACCCGGGATCATCTTCGACAAGAAGGTGAAGGTCACCGTCAAGGCGAGCGACTCCAAGGGCGCGCGGGCGAAGGTCATCGTCGGCAAGGACCTGCTGGCCAAGCACATCGCCGCCGCCAACGGCCAGTTCTCGTGGAAGGCCCAGGCCGAGGACGTCGCCGACGCGGGCTTCGCCTCCGACTGGACGCCGACGGCGGGTGCGCCGGGCTGCCGCTTCGGTTTCGACCCGAAGGCGCCGACCGTGATGCCGACCGTCGACTCCAAGGACGACCTGTTCCCCGAGACGACGGCCGACATGGAGCCGGTCGAGGGCGCGCTGGCCCGCACCAAGGGCGTGTTCGAGTTCGGCGCCAACGGCGAGACGGGGGCGACCGAGTACCTGTACGGCCTGGACCGCACCCCGCCGATCAGCTCGGCCAAGCCCACGACGAAGGGCGGTCCGGCCACGGCGGAGATCACCCCGCTCACCCCGGGACCGCACACGCTGTACGTGCGGATCGTGGACACGGGCGGCAACCCCGGCCCGATCTACCCGTACCGCTTCTACGTCAAGAGCCCGGGCGTGACCGACAAGCCCGGTGACGTCAACGGTGACGGTCTGCCCGACATGTTCGCTATCGACGGCAGCAACAACCTGCGTCTGTACGGCGGCACGGGCGCCGGCAGGGTCGCGACGATGATCCCGCTGTCCTCGGGCGGCGGCTGGGGCGGCTCCCTGCTGACCCACCGCGGCGACTGGACCGACGACTTCTACGAGGACCTGGTGGCCCGCCGTCCCGACGGCAAGCTGTGGCTGTACCCGAACAACGGCCAGGGCGAGTTCACCGAGGACACCAAGCAGGAGGTGTACGTCTTCCCGGACCCGGAGACGGAGGTGTCGATCGACCCGGCGACGATCAAGCAGATCGTCTCGGTCGGTGACATCACCCCGGACAGCGAGTCGACCAACCCCGACTTCGTCGCGGTCATCGGCGACCAGCTGTGGTTCCTGCCGGGCTACGCCTACGGCACGGTCGAGTCGGGCTACATGATCGGCAGCAGCGGCTGGGGCAAGATGCAGCTCGCCTCGCCCGGGGACGTCGACGGCGACGGCTTCACCGATCTGCTCGCCCGTGACACCACCAACGGCGGGCTGTGGGTGTACCACGGCCGCAGCCCGGGTGACGCGGACGGCGACGGGGTCTCCGACGGCGGCACCGACCCGGCGTCGCTGGGCTACGGCCCGGGCCGCACGGCGTACGCCACCGGCTGGACCACCTCGGCCCGCCCGCTGTTCACCGCCCCCGGCGACACGAACGGCGACGGCGTCGCGGACCTCTGGACCACGACCGCGAACACCACGGCGGGCCTGGAGTTCCTGCCCGGTCAGAAGACCGGCGTGGGCACGCCCGTGGTCGTCGGCACCGGTGGCTGGCAGGCGATCAAGGCGATCTCCTGAGGTGAACTGATCCATCCGGCGGAAGCGGCCGGTCGCCCTCGGGCGACCGGCCGCTTTGTCTGCCCCCCTTGACCTGACCGGCCGTCACCACAGCGGTGGTGGCGTCCAGTCGGCGTGCCGGAGGGCCGCGCACGGGGTCGCCGCGGACGGGGCCAGGCGGAGGGCCGTGTCGCGCAGGGCGACGGCGGCGGGATGCCCGAGCCGGTGGACCGTCCGGCCTGCCTGGCGGGCGGCGCGGGCGACGGACCGGGTGCGCGGGCGGGCGGCGTACGGCGTCGTGGCGGCGCAGGGCCGACGGGACGGTGGGCCCGGTGGCGAGACAGGAGGCGAGGACGGCCGCGTCCTCCAGCGCCTGGCTCGCGCCCGGCCCAGGTTCGGGGTCATGGCGTGGGCGGCGTCGCCTGGGACCGCGACCCGGCCAGGCTCGCGTGCGTTCCTCGCGCCGTGGAGAGGGCCGCCCGCCCTCGGACACGGCGTGGGCGGGCGGCCCCTTCCCTCACTTCTCGGGGCACTCCTTCCAGGCCATGTGGTACACGGTGCTGATGTCGCCGTCGGTCGAGTCCATGGTCATGAAGCTGACTCTGCCCGGCGAGGACGTGCCCGCGTTGACGCGGATCTCCGTGTTGATGTTGAAGTTGCGCTGGACCCCGCACGGCGCCCAGACGAGTTGCGCCCAGTCGGTGACGTCAGTGGCCTGCCAGTTGTCGTTGTAGGCGCCCGTGAAGGTGTGGTTCTTGAACGCCGTCTGCGACGAGCCCTGGAAGTAGTACGAGGCCCGCTGGACGGCGCTCGCGCCGGGCTGGAGCGAGGCGAAGCCCCGGTAGTCCGCGCTGGCGATGGCGTACGTGAAGCCCTGCGGGACGTGGACGACCAGGTTGAGCTGGCAGTTCTTGCGGAACGCCGTCGGGTCGGAGTTGCCGCCGGCCTGCGCGAGGTAGTCGCTGTAGGTGACGGTGAAGGCCGTGTTGTCCTCGGAGACGGCGACGGCGGCGGTGCCCGCGGGACAGCCGGAACCGTTGACCGTGGCGACGTTGATGACGATCTTGTCCGGGGGCGGGTCGACGAACCCGGAGGACGGGTTGTGCGCGGGTACCGCGGCGGTGACGAGAGCGGCGACGGCGCCGCCCAGGAGCAGGCCACTTGCCATGGTCTCTCCCCTTCGTTCGGATCGGTGGGGGGTGGATGCGCCCAGGCCCCCCACGGCAACTCCGTGAAGATTCAATGGAGTTGCTGTGAAGAGCCGGGGCGATCGCATCGTAGGGAGACCACTGGGGCGCGCCCAGGTGCAACTCAGGCCATTCACGAGGGCCCGTTCACACCCCCGTCGGTCGCGCTGCGCCGCCGTTCCTCGGCGCGGGGCGCGGCGAGGTGGAAAACGCGCATTCCGGGTCCGGGGCGGCGAGGGCGCGCGCCGGACCCGGGTCAGGGTCAGGCCAGGCGGATCACGTTCCAGGACAGCGGCTCCAGTACCGCGGTCAGCGTCCCGTCCGCGGCCGTCGTGCCCTCGGCCGCGTGCGGGGTGACCCGCTCCGGGTCGGCGAGGGTGTTGCGGGCGTCCGGGTCGGCGTCGGCGAGCACGCTGTGCTCGACGACCCGCGAGACGCCCAGGCCGTTCAGGGTCACCTCCAGCGGGAGCGGTTCGGTGCGGCCGCGGTTGACGGCGAAGACGGTGACCGTGCCGTCCTCCGCGCGCACCGCGGTGGCGTGCAGCAGGTCCGCCTCGCCGTACTTCGCCGTCCCGTACGTCGGGGAGTCGACCCGCACGTCGAGGACCTCGCCCCTGCCGTACTTCGACGCCTGCGCGAAGGGGAAGAACGTCGTCTGCCGCCAGGCGGGGCCGCCCGGCTCGGTGAGGATCGGCGCGATGACGTTGACCAGCTGGGCCAGGCAGGCGACGGTGACGCGGTCGGCGTGCCGGAGGAGGGCGATGAGGAGCGAGCCGAAGACGACCGCGTCCGTGACGCTGTAGTTGTCCTCCAGCAGGCGGGGGGCCTCCGGCCAGTCGGCCGGGTCGCCGGTGCGGGCGTGCTCCTCCCACTTGGACAGGTACCAGACGTTCCACTCGTCGAAGGACAGGTTGATCTTCTTCTTCGACTTCAGCCGCGCGCCCACGTGGTCGCAGGTGGCGACGACGTTCTCGATGAAGGACTCCATGTCGACGGCGGAGGCGAGGAAGGAGTCGACGTCGCCGTCGTGCGGCTCGTAGTAGGCGTGCAGGGAGATGTAGTCGACCAGGTCGTAGGTCTCGGCCAGGACCTTCGCCTCCCATTCGGCGAACGTCGGCATCGACTGGCCCGAGCTGCCGCAGGCGACCAGTTCCACGGCCGGGTCGATCTGGCGCATGGCGCGGGCCGTCTCGGCGGCGATCCGGCCGTACTCCTCGGCCGTCTTGTGGCCGGTCTGCCAGGGGCCGTCCATCTCGTTGCCCAGGCACCACAGCCGGATGCCGAAGGGCTCCTTGTCGCCGTGGGCGGCGCGGAGGTCCGACAGGGCGGTGCCGGACGGGTGGTTGGCGTACTCCTGGAGTTCCAGGGCCTCGGCCACGCCGCGCGTGCCGAGGTTGACGGCCATCATCGGTTCGGCCCGGGGGCCGATCTTCTTCAGGAAGGCGATGTACTCGGAGAGGCCGAAGCGGTTGGTCTCCGTGGAGCGCCAGGCCAGGTCGAGGCGGCGGGGGCGGTCCTCGACGGGGCCGACCGAGTCCTCCCACTTGTAGCCGGAGACGAAGTTGCCGCCGGGGTAGCGGACGGCGGTGACGCCGAGCTCGCGGACCAGGTCGAGGACGTCCGTGCGCAGGCCCTCGGCGTCCGCCGTGGGGTGGTCGGGTTCGTAGATGCCGGTGTAGACGCAGCGGCCGAGGTGTTCGACGAAGGAGCCGAAGAGGCGGGGGTTGACCTGGCCGACGGTGAAGGCGGGGTCGAGGGTGAAGCGGGCGGTGTGCATGGGTGCCTTTCGAGGAGAGTGGCTTGTGGTGCGTCTGCGGCCGCGGGCCGTGGTGGGTTCCCGCGTCCACGCGGCGGGGCCGCACGGGAAGGCGGCCCGGCGCCGTCAGAGGACGGTCGGCCAGCCGTTCCTTGTCCAGTGCAGGACGTTGAGCCCCAGCTTGGGGGTGCCGTCGTCCTCCGCGTCGTAGTAGTGGTACGCCAGCCGGTCCGTGCCCCGGTCGCGGAAGACGGACGCGCCGCCCGTGCCCACGTACCGGCCGTGGCCCTCCAGCAGGAGGTCGCCGCCGCCCTCCAGGAGGGGCTTGCCCGTGCTGTCGACGTACGGACCGGTCACGGAGGTCGCGCGTCCCACCTTGATCTTGTACGTCGAGTTCACGCCCGCGCAGCAGGCGTCGTAGGAGGCGAACAGGTAGTAGTGGCGGCCGTGCTTGACGATGTACGGGCCCTCCACCGCGTAGGGCGCGTCCGGGCGGGTCGCCAGGTGGTGGACGGGGGCGCCCGCGATCGCCTTGCCGGTCCCCGGGTCCAGTTCGACCATGCGGATGCCCGTCCAGTACGAGCCGAAGGACATCCACAACCTGCCGTCCGCGCGGATGATCGCCGGGTCGATGGCGTTCCAGGAGTCGGTGCGTTCGGAGGTGAAGACCTTGCCGTGGTCGGTCCAGGTGCCCGGCAGGCCGCTCGGGGACGTCGCGACGCCGATCGCGGAGTGGTTGGAGCCCCAGGAGGAGACCGCGTAGTAGAGCCAGTAGCGGCCGGCGCGGTAGGAGACGTCGGGGGCCCAGGGGTCGCCGGTGGCGTTGTACTCGTACCACCAGCTCGGCGGCTCGGCGAAGGCGTTGCCCGCGTCGGTCCAGTGGACGCGGTCCTCGGAGGTGCGGGCGCCGATGACGCCGCCGGTCGAGTAGGCGACGTAGCCGCCCGACCTGAGCCGGACGACGGTCGGGTCGTGGATGATCTGCTGTCCGGTGATCGGCTGCGGGTCGGGGTAAGGGACGTCCGCCGCGGCCGTGGTCGGCAGCAGGGTGAGAAGGGCCGCGGCGACGACCGCCGCGATGCTGAGGCGCTTCACTGCGTAGCTCCTTAGGGGAGTTACTGGCCCGCGAGGCCGGTGTGGGCGACACCCGCCACGATCTGGCGCTGGAAGAAGACGAAGACGACGATCAGCGGCAGGCCGGCCATGAGGCCGCCGGCCATGAGCTGGGCCCACTGGATGCCGTAGGAGTTCATGACGGTCGCGATGCCGTTCGGCATGGTCATCAGGTCGGGGTTGTTGGTCACCATGTACGGCCACAGGAAGTTGTTCCAGGAGGCGATGAAGGTGAAGATGCCGACCGCCGCCAGGGAGGGGCGGGAGAGCGGGAGCACGATGGTGAAGAAGACCCGCCAGCGGCCCGCGCCGTCGATGAAGGCCGCCTCCTCCAGTTCCCGCGGGATGCCCTGGAAGAACTTGTAGAGGATGTAGACCATCGCGGCGGGCGCGCACTGCGGCAGGATCATGCCCCAGTAGGTGTCGACCATCCCCATCTGCTGGACCGTGGTGAACAGGGGGACGCCCAGGACGGCCGGGGAGATCATCAGGCCGGCCATGACGACGCCCAGCAGGACCTTCTTGCCGCGGAACTCGGTGCGGGCGAAGCCGTATCCGGCGAGCGCGCTGACGGTCAGCACGACGGTCGTGACGCAGACCGAGACGACCAGGGAGTTCACGAACCAGTCGGTGATGTTGCCGGTCTCGAAGAGCGCCTTCCAGGCCTGGCCCGTCCACTCCTCCGGCAGCCAGTGCGGGGGCACCTCGACGGCCTCGGTCTCCGACTTCAGCGAGGTGAACAGGGCCCAGGCGAACGGCGCGAGGAAGACGGCGGAGACGAGCGTGCCGACGAGGGTGAGGACGATCTGGCTGGGCGTCCAGGGCTTGCGACGGTTGACGCGTACGTCGGGGGCGGTGGTCATCGGCCGGCCTCCTCACGGTTGCGCAGCAGCCACATCCGTCCCAGGGCGACGGCCGCGATGAGCACGAAGAAGATGACGGAGATCGCGGAGGCGTAGCCCACGCGGTAGCTGGTGAAGCCCTGTTCGAGGGTGTACTGCACGAAGGAGCGGGTCGAGTTCTCCGGTCCGGGGCCGAAGTCCATCATCACGACGGCCTGGTCGAAGAGTTGCAGTGAGGCGAGGATCTGGAGCGCGATGACCAGGCCCGTGATGTTGCGCAGCAGCGGCAGCGTGATGTGGACCATGCGGTGCCAGGCGTTGGCACCGTCGAGCTTGGCGGCCTCGTACAGGTGGCCCGGGATGCCCTGGAGGGCGGCGAGGTAGAGCAGGAAGCTGAAGCCGACGGTCCACCACAGGGTCTCGATGACGATGGCGAGCATCGCGTACGACTTGTCGGTCAGCCAGGGGGTGTCGATGCCGAGGACGTGGTTGACCATGCCCGTGCCGATGTTGAACAGCCACTGCCACAGGTTGGCGGCGACGGTGGAGGGCAGCAGGAACGGGGCGAAGAAGCACAGCCGCCACAGCCACGCGCCGCGCTCGATGTTGTGGGCGAGCATCGCCAGCAGGAAGGCGAGGACGGTGATGCAGGGCACGACCAGGAGCGTGAAGTACGCGCTGTGGCCGAGCGCGTCCCACATGAGCTGGTCCTTCAGCGCCTCGCGGTAGTTGTCGAGGCCGACGAAGCTCGCGCCCTCGCCGGAGATGTTGGCGTCGGTGAAGCTGAGCCAGACGCCGCGCAGCAGCGGCCAGATCACGAAGAGCGCGAACAGCACGAGGAACGGGGCGACGAACCAGCCGCCGTGCTGGAAGACCTGCCTGCGGCGGACGGTGGCGCCGGCGGCGGCGCTCTTCGCGCGCGCCGGCGCGAGGACGGTCGGTGTACTGGCGGTTGTCATACGACCGCACCTCCCTGCGCGGCGGTCCTGCCGTCCATCGGGTTCCTGGCGGCGAGCAGCTTCGTGAGCGAGCCCCGCATCCGGCGGGCGGCCGCTTCGGGCTTGGCGGAGCCCATGGTCGAGGAGACGACGATCGGGCCGACGTCCTGGGCGAGGACGCCGGTGGAACCGGCGAACCACACCTTCGGCTCGGTGGCCTGGTGGTCCATGGCGCTGACGTACTCGTTCTGCGGTGCGAGCTTCCGGTACCCGGGCGTGGACAGGGTCGGTGTGTAGGCGGGGATGTGGCCGCCGCCGGCCCAGGACTGGGCGTTGCGGACGATGTACGCGGCGAGCCGGTGGGCGCCGTCGTCGGCGGCGCCGCCGCGCTCCGCCTGGTGGGGCAGGACGAAGGCGTGCGACTCGGCGTGGGTGGCCCGCTCGCCGAAGACGGGCGGCAGCGGGGTGGCGCCGTAGTCGAGCTTCGCTCCGGAGAAGACCGGCACCGACCAGTTGCCCTCCCAGGTGAAGGGGGAGCCGTTGATGAACTGTTCGCCGGTGGGCGCGCCGGGGATGGTGTACCCGTCGGTGACGTGCTGCCGCAGGAACTCGAGGACCTGGGTGGCCTTGTCGACGTCGAAGGTGACCTCGGTGTCGGACTCGTCGAACCAGGTGCCGCCGAGCTGGGTGTAGAAGGTGACGAAGAACCACCACTGGAAGTTCTGGTCGTTGGTCCACAGGCCGATGGTCTGCAGGCCCTTCCTGGTGACCTTGCGCGTCTCCTTCAGGCAGTCGAACCACTCGGTGGTGGACGTGATGGGGACGAGCCTGCCGTCGTCGCCGAGCAGCCCCGCCTTCCTCAGCACGTCCTTGCGGTAGAAGCAGAGCTGGACGTGGATGTCGAGCGGGAGCGCGTAGAGCTTGCCGTCGATGACGCCGCGCTTCCACAGCTCGGGGTTGAAGTCCGTCTCCCTCACGCCGTACTTGGCGAGCAGTCCGACGTCCCAGGGGTCCAGGAGGCGGCCGGGTGAGAAGCCGGTGACCCGGCCCAGGTGCATGACGCCGAGGTCCGGGGCGCGGTTGCCCGCGGCCGCCATGGCGAGCTTGGTGTAGAAGGGGTTGCCCCACTGGAGGGTGGAGTCCTTCACCGCGATGCCGGGGTTGGCCTCACGGAAGGCGTCCAGCATCGCGATCATGTTGTAGCCGTCGCCTCCGCTGAAGAGGTTCCAGTACCGCACGCGCGTGTCCGCACCGGAGGCGAGTGCGTCGGCCCCGGTTCCGAGCGCCGCGAAGCCGAAGCTCCCGGCGACGGTCAATCCGCCTGCCGCGGCGAGAAGTTGCCTGCGGTTCAGGCCAGGTCGTCCCATACCTTGCCCCTGTCGTTCGACATGCCGAATAACGCTCGTAACTTCGAACGGGACCGTAGGTTCGATGCGGCCGCGCGTCAATGGTTCTGACACGACTTCTGATAGCGCTTTCTACCGGGGCGCCGGTGCACGGCTTCACGTGACGCGGACACTTCCAGCCGCGTAGGCTCGAACAAGCCGTCGCAGGGCGGCGAGAAGGGGGACCGGATGGACATCGCGGGCGGGCGCGGTACGGCGACCCGGGCCCGGATCGCCTCGGCGCTGCGGCGCGCGAGGAGCGGGCCGGTCATGCGCGAGCTGGCCGGCGACCTCTCCGCCGCGTTGCGGGCGCGGCCCCACCGCCCGGCCGGCGTGCGGGAGGTGTCCCGGGCCCTGTGCGAGGAGATGGCCGCGCTGCGCGGCGGGCGGCCCGTCGAACTGCGCTTCGAGCGGTTCCCCGACGAGTTCGACGTGACCGGACTGTGGGTGGAGTTCCAGGACTTCGACCTCGTCATCGTCGAGGAGCGCGCCGAGGACGTCCAGCAACTGGTGATTCTCGGCCACGAGTTGTGGCATCTGCACGCCGGTCACCGCCATCACCACGCGGCCGCCGCGCACGCGCTGGCCGAGCGTTCCGGCTGGCGCGACCTCGCCCTGGCCGTGGCCGCCCGCAACGGCTCCCGGGAGACCGACGAGGCGGCCGCCGACGACTTCGGGCACCTGCTCGCGGCCGCCGTACGGCCGTACGCGGGCGGGCCGCGGGAGGGCGGGCCGGACCCCGCCGACCGGGTCCAGCGGTCGCTGGGCTACCGGGGACGAGGAGGCCGGGCGCGGTGACGCACGCGATCGCCCTCGACCGGTTCTACATCTCCTTCTGGATCCCCACCGCCGTCCTGTGCGCGGCCCTGGCCATCAAGCTGCCGACCATCATCCGGCTGTGGCGGGACCCGCTGCTGCGCGCGGTGGGCGGCCTGCTGCTGCTCGCCTGCGCCGTCTTCGTCTTCGTGGCGCCCTCGACGATCGCCTGGACCAACCGGGTCACCGGGGTGCCCAACATCTCGGCGCCCTGGTGCTACTCGCTGCTCACCGCCTTCGCCGGCTCCTGCCTGCTCCTGATCATCGCCTGGCGCAACGGCCTGTCCGAGCGCTCCCCCGCGACCCGCCGCGCCATGCGCTGGGTGATCGGCGCCTACACCGGTGTGATCGTCGCGCTGTGGATCCTGTTCTTCCTCGCCGACGCGGACGTGGAGCGGCTGCGGGACCTCGACACCTACTACGCCAACACCCCGTTCATGCGCGAGGAGATCCTGCTCTACCTCCTCGCGCACTGCGTGGCCGTGCTCATCACCTCACGGCTCATCTGGAACTGGGTGCGCACCGACGGCCTGGACGCCTGGCTGCGCTCGGGGCTGGCGTGCCTGGGCGTCGGCTACGGTCTGAACCTGGTCTTCGACGCGTTCAAGCTCACCGCCGTCGTCGCCCGCTGGACCGGGCACGACCTGGACTGGTTGAGCACCAACGCGGCACCGCCCGTCGCCTGCCTGTCCGCCATCCTCGTCGCGGCCGGCTTCATCCTGCCGCACGCCGGACAGTTCCTGCACGACCGGTGGCGGGTACGGGCGGCGTACCGCGCGCTGCGGCCGCTGTACGTGCTGATGCGGACCGTGCAGGGCTCCGGCATCCCGTTCGCCGTGCGGGCCACTCCCGAACTGCGGCTGATCCGTCGGGAGACCTACATCCGGGACGTGCTGCTGGCGCTGTCCCGGCACATCGACGAGGACGGCATCCGGCGCGCCCACGCCGCCGCGCTCGACCTCGGCCACCCGCCGGAGCGGGCACGGGCCCTGGCCGCCGCCGTGGGCATCCAGGACGCGGTCGCCCGCAAGAACCGGGCGCCCGACGACGGGAGCACGACACGTCCCGACACCACGGACCTGCTCCAGGAGATCGGGGCCGTCTCCCGGGCCCTTCGCACCCCAGACGACGTGGCTGCCGTCCGCGCCCGCGCAGCCGCCCCGCATGAGCCTGATCCCCAGGCCCCGGCAGCAGAGAGCAGCGTTCCCGCACATGAGACCGAGACCGTCCACCGCCACGTCCATCACCGCCGCGACTGATCACGCGCCCGAGCTTCCCGCCGCCGTCGTCCTCGGTGGCTCGCTCGCCGGTCTCCTCGCCGCCCGCGCCCTGGCGGACGCCACGGGTGGCCGTGTCACCGTCGCGGAACGCGACACGCTGCCCACCGGGCCCGAGCCGCGCCGGGGGCTGCCGCAGGCGCGGCACGTGCACCAGATGTGGTCGGGCGGAGCGCGGGCCCTGGCGGAACTGCTGCCGGGCATCACCGACCGGCTGCGCGAGGCCGGGGTACGCCGGCTGCCGGTCACCACGGACATGGTCGCGCTGTCACCGTACGGCTGGTACCGGCGGTGGGAGGAGTCCCACCACATGCTCCTGGCCGGCCGCGACCTGCTGGACGCGACGATCCGCGCGGCGGTCCTCGCGGACGACCGGATCGAGGTACTGGAGCGGACCGAGGGGGTGGGGCTCGTCGGCACGGGGGATGCGGTGACCGGGGTGCGGATCAGTGGGGTCGGCCGTGCCGACACCGCCGAGCGTGTCCTGCGGACCCGGATCGTCGTCGACGCCACCGGGCGCGGTTCCCGGGCCGTGCGCTGGCTCGGCGAGCTGGGTCTGGGTGAGCCGCGGCGGCGGGAGGTGGACTCCGGGGTCGCGTACGCCAGTCGGCTGTTCCGGGCGCCGGAGGCGGCCCGCGAGGTGTTCCCCGTCGTCAACGTCCAGCCCGACCCACGCACCGGCGAGCCGGGGCGGGGCGGGGTGCTGCTGCCGATCGAGGACGGGCAGTGGCTCGTCACGCTGTTCGGCTCCCGCGGCGGCGAACCGAGCGCCGACCCGGCCGACTTCGTCCGCTACGCCCGAGAGGAGCTGCGCCACCCCGTCATCGCCGACCTCCTGGGACAGGCCGAGCCTCTCGGCGAGGTGGCGTTCACCCGCACGACCGCGAATCGGCGGCTCTACTACGAGCGCATGCCGTCCTGGCCGGAGAACTTCGTCGTGGTCGGCGACGCGCTGTGCGCCCTGAACCCGATCTACGGGCACGGCATGTCGGTCGCGGCCCAGGAGGCACTGGCGCTGCGCGAGGTGGTACGCCGTCACGGGCCGGGCTCGCCGGGCCTGTCCCGGCGGATCCAGAAGGCGCTCGCCCGGCGCGCCTCCGCCGCCTGGGACCTGGCCATCGGCATGGACGTGTTCTACCCCGGCGCCACCGAGCACGGGCCCACCCTCCGGGAGCGCCTGCTCGCGGCGTACGTGGGGCGCCTGCTGTACACCGCGACCGGCAACGGCCGTATCGCCCGCCGGGTGACGGACGTCACGTCCCTGGAGCGGGGCGCTGAGGTACTGGTGACGCCGGGGATGCTGGTGGCGGCGGCGGTGGGGCCCTTGAAGCCGGCGCTCACCGCTCCGCCGCTGACGGCCGAGGAGTTGAAGAGGGTGGGGTTGGGGTAGTTCGTCGGGCCCGGTTCGTGGAGGTTGAGCGCCCACACGCGCAGCCGCATGTCGGTCAGCCCCCTGGGCGGGGTCCGGTCACCCCGCGAACAGGGGTTGCCGCAGCCCCTTCCCCGCCCCCGGCACCACCAGCAGCGACCCCGCGACCGGGTGCGGGGCGTCCAGGCCGATCCGGGCCGTCGTGATGTACAGGTCGGTCAGGTCGCTGCCGCCGAAGGCGCAGGCCGTGACCCTCGGGGTGGGCAGCTCGAGCACGCGGTCCAGGGTGCCGTCGGGGGTGTAGCGGCGTACCGCTCCGCCGTCCCAGAGCGCCACCCACACGCAGCCGTCCGCGTCGACGGTCAGGCCGTCGGGGAAGCCGGCCCCGTCCTCGATCTCGACGAACGGGCGACGGCCGGAGACCCGGCCGTCGGCGTGGTCGAAGACGTCGACGCGGCGGGTCGGGGAGTCCACGTAGTACATCAGGCGGCCGTCCGGGCTCCAGCCCGTGCCGTTGCTCACGGCCACGTCGTCGAGGACCACCTCGACGGAGCCGTCCCCGCCGAGACGGGACAGCGTGCCGCCGCCGGGGGCCTCGTCGTAGCGCATGGTGCCGGCCCAGAGGGAGCCGTCGGGGGCGACGGCGGCGTCGTTGGCGCGGCGGCCGGGGACGGGCTCGTGGTGCAGCCAGCGGAGGCCCTCTCCGTCGCCGTCCAGCAGGGCGACGCCGTCCCGCAGGTTGAGGACCAGGCCGCCGCCCGCGCGGGGCTTGGCTGCGCCGACGTGTTGGTCGGTGACCCGGACCGTGCGCCGGCCGGTGGCGGGGTCGTAGGTGTGCAGGCGGGCGCCCAGGATGTCGAGCCAGAGGAGGCGGCCGGCCGCCGGGTCCCAGGTCGGGCCCTCGCCGAGGGTGGCCTCGGCGCGGACCGCCACCTCGTACCGGCTCGTGCGCGTCGTCGTCACGCCACGCTCCGGTAGCCCAGCAGCTCCGACAGCTCGGCGGCGCCCTTGGCGGCGAGCTGCTCCAGTTCGGCGCGGCGCTCGTCGCTCCAGCGGATCATGGGGACGGAGATGGAGAGGGCCGCCACCACCTGGCCGGTGCGGTCACGGACCGGGGCCGCCACACAGCTGACGTCCGGGTTGGACTCGCGGCTCTCCACCGCGATGCCCCGCTCCCGGATCTCCGCCAGCGCCTCGCGCAGGGCGCCCGGTTCGGTGATGCTGTTCGGGGTCATGCGGACGAGGTCGGCGTCGTCGGGGATGCGGGCGGTGAGCTCGGCCTCGGGGAGGGAGGCGAGCAGCATCTTGCCCACGGAGGTGCAGTGGGCGGGGAGGCGGCGGCCCGCGGCCGAGACCATGCGGACCGCGTGCGTGGAGTCGACCTTGGCGATGTAGATGACGTCCGTACCCTCGAGGATGGCCACGTGGACGGTCTCGTCGCAGGTCTCGGCGACCGTTCGGGCCACCTGCTGTCCCTCGGCGGCCAGGTCGAGGTGTTCGGCGTACCGGCTCCCGAGCTGGTACGGACGTACGCCGAGGCGGTAGCGTCCGGGCTGTCCGGGCACGGGGACGATGTAGGACCGGGCCGCGAGCGTGGTCACCAGCTCGTGCACGGTGGTGCGCGGAAGCTGGAGCTTGCGCACGATGTCGGGGGCGGAGAGCGTGCCGTCCCCGTCGAGGAAGAGCTCGAGAATGTCGAGAGCCCGGGTCACGGCAGGTACGAGTCGTCCCACGACGGCCCCCTCCCTTGGTCGTCTCAGGTGCCCGCGTTCGAGATTTCAACAGGCGATCGGCATGACGAACACAGGCTAGCCATAGTCGGTGACGCCGGGCAATGGTCGTGAATCCCCCGGCTGCCGGCGGGCCCGCGCCTCACCTCCGGTCCGTACCCGCCGGACGGTCGCCGTCCGCGGCCCGGACCCGGTGGGCGACGATGGACCCCATGCCGTCCGAGAAGCGCCCCGTCAGCCCGTTCACGCCCCGCGCGTTCCAGCTGGTGCTGCTGCGCCGCATGGCCGACCACAACCCGGAGCTGGTGGAGGACGCCCGGCGTGAGCTGGGCGCCTCCCTGGCGGACATGCGGGAGGCCAACAAGCGGTGGCAGGCGATGGTCCGCTCCCCGCGCGCCCGCGGGCCCCTCTCCCGCTACCGGTCGGTCCTCGGCGAGCCCGAGTCGAGGACGCCGCGCCGCATCGGCGACCTCGACTGCGAGGCCCTGCTCTGGCCGCTCCCCCTCTGGCCGGGCCTGCGCTTCGAGGTGCTGGTCGCCCCGAACGGCGCCGTCTGGAACGAGTGGCTGGTGCGCGCCCCCGGAGCCGAGCCGCCCGCCCTGCGCACCCTCGACGACCTCACCCCCTGGTCCTGCACGGTCGACGAGGCCGCCCGCGCCTTCGCCCCCGCCCGCCCCCTGGAGGGCTCGGCCCCCACCCGCTGGGGCCTGGCCTTCACGGCACCGGACGGGCAGGGGGTGCGGCGGGAGGTGGTGGCCGAGTTCACCTGGGGGCTGCTGCAGCGGACAGCGGTCGGTGAACGGCGCTGAGTCCCGGGCGCGCACCCGCTCCCGGCCCGCGAGGCGCACCTCGGCCCTGGGGCCTGCCCGGCGAACCGGGTCGCGGGAGAGCGACGGCGGCTTACGAACCCGGGTGAGCGGGGGTCGGCGTCTGCGGCTGCGAGGCGGAGGAGGGCGTCGACGCGATGGGGGCCCCTTCCCGCACTGGCGAAGGCGGGCGCGGGGAGGCCGGCGACCGACGGCGACGACGCGGACGCGTGGCAGCCCCGGCGTCCGCGGCGTGACCCGCCGGACGGGCCCTCAGCGGGCCGCCGCCAGGATCGCCTCCGTCACGCGCGGCACCGAGTCCGGATGCAGCCACAGGAACAGGTTCGGCTCGACCAGTTCCAGCTCCATCAGGCGGGGCTCGCCGTCCTCGCCGTCGACGAGGTCGACTCGGGCGTAGAGCAGGTCGGGCGCGCCCGGAACGGCGGCCAGCGCGCGCTCGGCCACGGCCAGTTCGGCGGCGGTCGGCTGCCACACCTCCAGGTCGGGGTGGGCCACCTTGTCGGCGTCGTAGGGCGTGCCGGGGGCGAGGACGGCGCCCTTGCGGCTGGCGTGCAGCAGACGGCCGGCGAAAAACTGCAGCGCGCGTTCACCGTTGACGTCGATGCCCTTGAGGTACGGCTGGACCATCGCGGTGAAGCCCTCCGCGTGCATGCGCTCCAGGTGGCGCAGGGCGGTGTCGTGGTCGTCGGGCGTGTACCGGGCGGCGAAACGGGCGCCGGCGCCGGAGGTCGGCTTGACGACGTACTCGTGGTCGGAGGGGAGGCCGGCCGGCTCGCCGGGGGCCAGGTACCGGGTGGGGACGGTGGGCACCCCGGTCTCGGCGAGTTCCCCGAGGTACCGCTTGTCGGTGTTCCAGCGCACCACGCCGACCGGGTTGGCGAGCCGGGTCAGCCCCGCGCAGCGTTCCAGCCACGCGGTGAACTCGGCCGCCCGCCAGCTGTAGTCCCAGGTGGAGCGGATGACGGCGAGGTCGTAGGAGGCCCAGTCGGCGTCGGGGTCGTCCCAGTGCACGGCCTCCGCCTGGGCTCCGGCCTCCTCCAGCGCCCGTACGAGAACGGGAAGGTCGCTGTCCTTGCTGGGCTCCGGGCCGGGGTCGTAGGTGGCGAGGGCGATGCGGGGCACGGGGGATGACCTCCTCGGACGGCTGTACGACGTCCGCAGGCTAACCGGGACCACGGCGTCCCCGGCAACGGGTTCGACCACCGCCTTCGGGCAGGCCCCGGCATCGGTGGCGGAACGCGAAGAGGGGGCGAACGCACAGGGACCTGCGAACGTGGTGGAGACGGGCCGGGGCAGGGCAGGATCGGGCCCGTCGTGCGAGTGACGGGGATCAAACTGCGGGGGCGCCGGATGACACCGGCTCCTGGGTAGGAACGATCCCGTCGTCCCCTTCCCGAAGGAGTGCCCCGCGTGTCCTCTCTCTTTCCGGCCCTGGCGGACCACCCGCCCGGTCAGGTCGCCCTGCGGTTCGGTGAGCGTTCCCTGACGTACGCGGAACTCGCCGCCGCTGCGGGGGCCGTGGGCGAGCGGGTGCGGGGGGTGGGCCGCGTCGCCGTGTGGGCGACGCCCGCCCTGGAGACCGCGGTCGCCGTGGTCGGGGTGCTGCTCGCCGGGGGCGCCGCCGTCCCGTTGAACCCCAGGTCCGGGGAGAAGGAGCTGGGGCACATCCTGGGAGACAGTGCGCCGGGGCTGGTGCTCGCGGCGCCGGGGGACGAACTGCCGCCTCCGCTGCTCGGCGTCGAGCGGATCGACGTCGACGTGCGGGCCACGGGGACGGCCGTCGCGGAGGGTGTCGGCGAGGGCGATCCCGCTCTGATCGTGTACACGTCGGGCACCACCGGCCCGCCGAAGGGCGCGGTCATCCCGCGGCGGGCGATCGCGACGACGCTGGACGCGCTGGCCGACGCCTGGCGGTGGACGGGGGACGACGTGCTGGTGCACGGGCTGCCGCTGTTCCATGTGCACGGGCTGGTGCTGGGGATCCTGGGCCCGCTGCGGCGCGGCGGATCCGTGCGGCACCTCGGCCGGTTCGCCCCCGAGGGCGTGGCGCGGGAGCTGAACGCCGGGGCGACGATGTTCTTCGGCGTCCCGACGATGTACCACCGGATCGCCCAGACCCTCCCCGACGACCCGGGACTGGCCGAGGCGCTCGGCCGGGCCCGGCTGCTGGTCTCCGGCTCGGCCGCGCTGCCGGTGCACGACCACGAGCGGATCACGGCCGCGACCGGGCAGCGGGTGATCGAGCGGTACGGCATGACCGAGACGCTCATGAACACCAGCGTGCGGGCGGACGGGGAGCCCAGGGCGGGGACGGTGGGCGTGCCCCTGCCGGGCGTGGAACTGCGGCTGGTGGAGGAGGACGGGACGCCGATCGCCTCCCACGACGGGGAGAGCGTGGGCGAGATCCAGGTGCGCGGGCCGAACCTGTTCACCGAGTACCTCAACCGGCCCGACGCCACCGCGGCCGCCTTCACCGCCGACGGCTGGTTCCGGACCGGGGACATGGCGGTGCGCGAGCCGGACGGTTACGTGCGGATCGTGGGGCGCAAGGCCACCGACCTGATCAAGAGCGGCGGGTACAAGATCGGCGCCGGGGAGATCGAGAACGCGCTGCTGGAGCATCCGGGGGTGCGCGAGGCCGCCGTCACCGGGGAGCCGGACGCGGATCTCGGGGAGCGGATCGTGGCGTGGGTCGTGCCGGTGGATCCCGCATCACCGCCGGGCGCCGGCGAGTTGGCCGACCATGTCGCCCGGCGGCTCGCTCCGCACAAACGGCCCCGGACCGTGCGGTACCTCGACGCGCTGCCCCGCAACGACATGGGGAAGATCATGAAGCGGGCGCTGGCCTCATGAGCGCGCCCGCCCGTCCCGGGGCGCGGGAGGTCGTCGCCCTCGTCTCCGACGCGTTCACCGAACTCCCCCACGAGGACGCGGAGCCGGCGCCCGACGGCCCCCTCGGCTGGCCCGGATACGACGACTCGCGCGCCCGTGCCGCCGAGCGCACCGGCGAGTCGGAGTCCGTCGTCTGCGGCACCGCGAGCGTCGAGGGCACCCGTGCGGTGCTCATCGCGTTCGAGTTCGGGTTCCTGGGCGGCTCGCTGGGCGAACGCACCGGCGACCGCCTGGAGGCCGCGTACGCCTACGCCCGTGAACACCGCCTGCCGGTCGTCCCGTTGGTCGCCACCGGCGGCAGCCGGATGCAGGAGGGCATGCTCGCCCTCACCCAGCTCCAGCGGGTCGCACGGCAGTCCGCGCTCACCCGGGAGGCGGGGCTGCCGCAGATCGCCGTGGTGCGCGACCCGACGACCGGCGGCGGCTGGGCGACCCTGGGCGCGGGCGCCGACGTGGTCCTGGCGCTGCCGGGCGCCCAGGTGGGCTTCGCGGGGTCCCGGGTGCGGCCACCGGACGCCGATCCGGCCGCCTACACCGCGGAGGCGCAGGTCGCGGCGGGGTCGGCGGACGCGGTCGTGGCGCCGGAACGGCTGCGGGAGACGCTGGGGCGGTGGCTGCGGCTGCTGACCGGCCCGTCGGACGAACCGGCCCCGGTGCCGCGGGCGCTGGGGGCGACGGACCCGCCGTCCTCCGGCTGGGACGCCGTCCGGCGCGCCCGCTCGCCCCGTCGCCCGCGCGCCGCACGCTACCTGGACGCCTACTTCAGCCACCGCGTGGCGATAGCCGGCGACCGGTGCGGCGGCACCGATCCGGACGGCATTCTGTGCGGCTTCGGCGAGCACGAGGGCCGCACGGTCGCCTACGCCGCCCAGACCGGAGCGGCGACCCGGCCCGCCGGGTACCGCACCGCCACCCGGCTGATCCGGCTCGCGGAGCGGCTCGGCATCCCGGTGCTCACCCTGGTGGACACCCCGGGCGCGGCCAACGACGCCGAGGCGGAACGGCAGGGAGCGGGCGCGGCGATCGCCGAGTTGTTCGGCGCGCTCGCCACCGCGCGCACGCCGGTCACCACGCTGGTGATCGGCGAGGGCGGTTCCGGCGGCGCGCTGGCGCTGGCCGCGCCCGGGCGCACCTGGGCCACCCCGGACAGCTACTTCTCGGTCATCGCCCCGGAGTCGGCCGCCTCGATCCTCAAACGCCCCCCGGAGGAGGTCGAGGCGACGGCGAACCAACTGCGCATCCGCCCGCAGGACCTGGCGGAACTGGGCGTGATCCGGACGGACGGCCCCTGAGGTGGCCGATTTCCGTCGCCGTCGGCCGCCGGCGGGACCGGGAACAGGACAACCTCGCGTACCGTCCGTAACAATGGCGGTGCCCAGAGCCGCAGTTCGACGTGACGCCGACGGGCTCGACAGCGACGACGGGCACGACAGCCCGGCAGGGTCTGCACGACCGACAGGAACGACGGGGGCGCCGTGGCAGGAGTGGTGGAGTTCAGGACGGACGACGGTGCCGTGGTCGCCGTCGAGGCCGTCGAGGAGCAGCGGCCCGGCTCGCGGCTGGTGGCCCGTGGCGACGGTACGGTGCAGGCGGCCCGCACGTTCGAGGGCGCCCTGGACGGGGTGCGCACGGCCGCGGAGTCCGCGCTGCGGGTCTTCCGGGACGGCACGCTGCGCCCCGACGGCGTGGAGATCGAGTTCGGGGTGAAGCTGGCGGCCGAGACCGGCGCGGTCATCGCCAAGGGCTCGGCGGAGGGGCACCTCGTGGTGAGGCTGACCTGGTCCCCCTCCCCCGCCCCGGCGCGGGACGGCGAGGGGCCCGCGCGGCGGGGGGCCGGGCGGGACGCTCCTGCCGAACCGTCCTCGGCCCCCGCTGAGGCGCCCGCCGGTGCGCCGGAGCCGTCCGCCGCCCGGCCGGGGACCTCCGCCGCCTCATGAAGAGCGCCGAGTGGCATGCCCGGATCGAATGCGCCGGCCAGGTCGTCGGGGCGGGCTTCCTCGTCACCCCCCGCAAGGTCCTGACCTGCGCGCACGTCGTGCACGAAGGCCCGGCGGACGCGCTGACGGTGACCTTCACCGAGCGCCCCGGCTCCGCCCCCGTTCCGGCGCGGATCGTCGCCGACGGGGGCTGGGCCGGCTCCCCCACCGACCTCGGCGACCTCGCCGTACTGGAACTCGCCGACGAGGTCCCGATCGCGCCGGCCGCGCTCGCACCCGTCGACGCGGCCCACGCACCGCACGGCGCACCCCCGCGCAAGCTCGTCGTGTACGGCTTCCCGCTCGGCTTCGACGAGGGCACCCTCGCCGAATGCCGCGTCACCGCACCGCAGTTGATCCGCGGGGAGTGGATCCAGCTGGAGGCCTGGCAGTCCGACGGCCGCTCGCTCGCCCCCGGGTTCAGCGGTGCCGCCGTCACCCTCGTCGACACCGGCGAGGTCGTCGGCATGGTCACGGCCGACGGCGGCGCGGACGGCGTGCGCAACGGGCGGATGATGCCCACCGAGGTCATGGCCCGCTACTGGCCCGGCCTGACGGGCCTCGTCCCCACCTCCGACCACCGCACCGCCGACCGCGCCCGGCTGCGCGACCTGGTCGAGCGGGCCGTGCGCGCCGGTCTGGACTGCGATCCCGTACGGCTCTACCGGGCCGCCGCCGGCCCGTTCGACCCGGAGCCGCCGGAGGAGGGCTTCGACTCGCTGCGCTCGGCCGCCCTGTTCGTGCTGTGCGAGGTCGACGGCGAGGACGCGGCCGGCACCGTCGCCCGCTTCACCGAGCACGTCGAGGCGTTGTTCCGGGCGCCCGTCGACACGTCCGCCGCGCCCCACTGGTCGCCCATCCTCGTCGACCTGCAGCACAGCGGCGCGGGCGACGGCCAGGTCCTCGTCGAGGTGTCCGCGTACAGCGGGGGACGGCGGCACCCGGTCGGCTCCGACACCGTCCCGAAGGCCCGGCTGACCGCGTACGTCCAGGACCGGATCGAGGCCGCGTTCCGTCATCTGACGCCCGGCTCCGACGAGTTGATCGCGTTCGCGCTGCCCCGCGACTGGATCGACCTGCCCGTGGACCGCTGGGCGAGCGCACCCGACGACGACACCCCGCTCGGCTGTGTGTACCCGCTCGTCGTCACCGACCAGGCGCGCCGCAGGGCCGGCGCCCGGCACCAGCTGACCCGCGTGTGGAAGCGGCTCGACTCCCTGCCGGGCGCGCGCGTGCACCGCGTCGAGTGCGGCGGCGCCGAGGAACCCGCCCGGCTGCGGGTGCGGCTGCGCAAGCCCGACGCCTGTCTCGCCGGCTTCGCCACCGCCCCTGCCGCGGCCCGCACCCGCGCCCACTTCGACACCTCGCTCACCGCGCCCGCCCCGGTCGTCGTGTGGTCGCGGGGCGGCTGCGACAGCGGCCCGGAGGAGCCCTGCGCGGGCGGCGACGGGTGCGCGGGCAAGACGTTCCTGGACGAGCTCGACGCGGTCGTGTCCGGCGTACCGCCCGCCGAACTGCCCCGCAGGATCCTGGACCTGCGCGAGGAGGCCGACGCCGAGGACGGCCACTGGGCGCGGGACATCCAGCTGCTGTGGGACGACCCGCGCGTCTTCACCGACCCGCACTGCGGCACCGCCGCGCACGCCCGCTCGCCCGTGGCCTGACCCGACCCCGGCCCGGCTTCGCCCCGCTCCCCGGAGGCGCCGCGCCTCGACCCGCCCGGCCGTCCCCCGATCACGTCGCCCCGATCCCCCCGCCTCCGCCCACCGAGTACGTCGCACGGAGAGATCCCCCATGCCGCACTGGTCCGTCTACACCGGGAACAGCCAGCCGCACGACGGCATCGACCGGCTGCCCGCCCCGCCACCCTGGCGGGCCTTCGACGGCGAGCCCGTCCTGCGACCGCCGCGGGACGGTGACGACGAGGCGGCCGTCTCCCCCGACCGCGTGCACCGCGCCCGCACGTACGTGGCCACCCCGGAGAGCGTCCAGCTGGTCAACGCCGCGCTGGTCCTGCGCCGCCCGCTGCTGGTCACCGGCCCGCCCGGCACCGGCAAGTCCTCCCTGGCGTACGCGGTGGCGCGGGAGCTGCGGCTGGGTCCGGTCCTGCGCTGGAACATCACCAGCCGCTCCACCCTGGCCGACGGCCTCTACCACTACGACCCCCTGTCCCGGCTGTACGCGGCCCGCCAGGCGGTGTGGCGTACCGGCGACGGCGATCCGTGGGCGGGCGTCCCCGGGGCGGGGATGCCGGGTGCGGGGATGCCGGGCGCGGGGATGCCGGGCGCGGTAGCACCCGGGGCGGGACTGTCCGGGGCGGGACTGTCCGGGGCGGAGACGCCCCGCGGGGCGGAGACGCCCGCGGCACGGGCATCCGGGGCGGGAACACCCGGCGCGGGGATGCCCGGTGCGGGAGCCCCCGGCGCGTGGACGTCCGGCCCCGGGACGCCGGGCACGAGGATGCCCGGGGCCGGCGGTGTCGAGGAGCATCTGCGGCTCGGCCCGCTCGGCACGGCCCTGCTCCCCTACGAGCGCCCTCGTGTCCTGCTGGTCGACGAGATCGACAAGAGCGACCTCGACCTGCCCAACGACCTGCTGAACGTCCTGGAGGAGGGCCAGTACGAGATCCCCGAACTGATGCGGGCCGCACGCCACTCGGCCGACGCCGGCACCGCCGAGGTCCTCGCCGACGGCACCGACACCCCGGTGACCGTGGCCCGCGGCCGGGTCCGCTGCCGCGCCTTCCCCTTCGTGGTGCTGACCAGCAACGGCGAGCGCGAGTTCCCGCCCGCCTTCCTGCGCCGCTGCGTCCGCCTCAAGCTGCGCCGACCCGACCGCGAGCAGCTCACCGAGATCGTCCGCGCCCACCTCGACACGCCGCCCGCCGAGGCGGACCACCTCATCGACCGATTCCTCGCCCGCGCCGCCGACGGCGAACTCGCCACCGACCAGCTCCTCAACGCCCTCTACCTCACCGGGGTCGCGGGCCTGGACGCGGAGTCCCGCGACGCCCTCGCTGACGAGCTGATGCCGTACCTGAGCGCCACGGCGGACGGCGATGGCTTCTGAGGCGGCGCCGGAAGAGGCCGGCGGTAGCGCCGTCGGCAGGCTGGCCGCGCTCCTGACCGCCGCCGGGCAGAACCCGCCGACCCCGCTGGAACTGGCGGAAGTGCTGTGGCTGGCCCGGCAGTTGGACGGGGGCGGGGAGGACGATCGACAGCGGGACGCGGAGAGCACGGCGGCGTCCGCGTCGCCCGCCGGCCCCGGCCTGGCGCCGGATCCCCCCTCCGCCCCCGCCGCCGGGACGCATCACGGCGACGGCCAGGTCGCGCTGCCGCCCGCGACCGAGCGGGCCCCGCTCGCCGCCCCCGCCGACCGCGTCCCCCTGCACCTTCCCGCACCGGCACGGCCAGCACCGTCACCGCCCCGCGAGGAGCCGGGTCCCCCGGGCGGCGGCTCGTCCTTGCTGGCACCGGCGCCCCCGATGCTCCCCCGCCCCCTCGCCCTCCAGCGGGCCCTGCGCCCGCTGAAGCGGAGGGTGCCGTCGGCGCGCGCCCGGCTCCTGGACGAGCGGGCCACCGCCGACCGCATCGCTCGGCTCGGCGCCCACCCGGACGTCTGGCTGCCCGTCCTGCGCCCGGCGCACGACCGCTGGCTGCGCCTCAACCTCGTGCACGACACCGGCCCCACCATGCCGGTCTGGCGGCCCCTGGTCCGCGAACTGCACACCGTACTGGCCCAGTCGGGCGTCTTCCGCACCGTCACCCTGCACCCGGCGGGACCCGACGGCCGCGCCCGGCACGTCCCCGACCCGGCGGACGGACGGACCGTCACCCTGGTCGTCAGCGACTGCATGGGCCCGCAGTGGCGGCCCGGCCCGGCGGGCGACCGCTGGTACGGCACCCTGCGCCACTGGGCCGCCCGGATGCCGCTGGCCGTCGTCCAGCCGCTGCCCGAACACCTGTGGCCGACCACGGCCCTGCCCGCCGAACCGGGCGTGCTGAGCTCCCCGTCCGCGGCCGCCCCGCTCTCCGCCCTCACCTTCTCCCCCCACGACCCGGACGCCGACCTCCCGCACTCCGCCGCCGTACCCCTGCCCGTCCTGGAACCGGGCGCCCCCTGGCTCGCCCACTGGGCGACGCTCGTGGCCGCCCCGGGCGGCGGCCGCACCCCGGGCGCCGCGGCCTGGCTCCCGCCGAGGCCGGGCGCACCGGCCCCGGCCGACGCGGCACCCGACCCCGCCTCCCTGACCGCACGCGACCTCGTCATGCGCTTCCGCGCCACCGCCTCCCCGGAGGCCTTCCGCCTCGCCGGTCACCTGGCGCTGGCCGTGCCCTCCGTCCCGGTGATGCGGCTGGTCCAGCGCGCCGTGGACCGCGATCCGCGCCCGCAGCACCTGGCCGAGGTGATCCTCAGCGGCATGCTCACCGCCGTCCCCGGCCCACCCGGCTCGTACGCCTTCCGCCCCGGCGTGCGCGACCTGCTGCTGCGGACGCTGCCGCGGACGGCGCGCGGGCGCACCCGGGAACTCCTGGAGCGGATGGGCGGATTGATCGACGAACGGGCTGGTCTGGCGGCCGGCGAGTTCCGCGCGCTCACCGACCGCGGCGACGGCACCGGGGGCGGTGAGACCTTCGCGACGGTGAGCGCGGAGACGGTACGACGGCTGGGAGCAAGCGACGAGGAGGCCGTACGGCAGCCGGTGGACGAGGCCGGGGCGGGGACGGTCGGCGGGCGCTACCGGCTGCTGGGACGGCGCGGACCGGGGCGGCGGATGTGGCAGGCCGTGGACACGCGGACCGAGGAGCCGGTCGTCGTCCACCTGTATCCGGAGCAGCCGGTCCCGCACGAGCGGTTCCTGCGGGAGGCCCGTGCGCTGTCGGAGGTCGACGATCCGCACGTGGTACGGGTCCGGGACTTCGGCGTGGAGGGGAAGACGCCGTACCTGGTCGCGGAGTTCGTGGACGGGGTGACGCTGACGGAGCTCATCGAGGGCAGCGGGCCGGGCGTCTCGTTCCCGGTGTTCGCCCGGCTGGTGAGCGAGGGAACGGCGGGCTTGGACGCCCTGCACCGGCGGGGCCTGGTACGCGGGCAGGACGGCAGGGAGGGCCTGCTGTTGCGCCCGGACGGGTCGGTCGTGTTCAGCCGGTTCGCCCTGGGCGAGGGGTCCCGCAGGTGGAACACGGCCTCGGACACCGCGGCCTTCCAGCGGATGCTGGGGCGGCTGGCCCCCCATGTGCCGGCCCCTCCCCGGTTCCGGACGCTCCTCGCCCGCATCGCGGAGGGTGCGATGCCGCCCTCGGCCCCGGCACGGCTCGCGGCAGCCGGAGACGCCGAACCGCCGCTGGGCATCCGGATGTTCGGCTCGCTGAGCGTCAGCAGTGCCCGGGCGCTCCCCGCCGAACCGTCCCCCGAGGCCCAGGCCCTGCTGTGCATGCTGGTCCTGCACTCCGGGCGCCGTATGACCTACGACCAGCTGGCCGGCGGACTGTGGGAACAGCCGCCCGCCGCTTCCGAGTCCGTCCACCGTGTCGACGCCCTGGCCACGGAGCTGCGCCGCATCCTGGGCCCCGGTACCCTCGCCGCCACGTCGGACGGCTACGCCCTGCACGCGGCCGACGCCCACGTCGATCTCTTCCACTGCGAGGACGTTCTCGCCGACCGGTCGTCCGACAGTGACCCGGAAGGACGACGCGCCCTGCTGGAGGACGCGCTCGGCATGCTCCGCGGCACCCCCCTGGACGGCGTCCCCGGCCCCGCCGCCCGTCGGACCCGCGCCCGGCTGCGCTCCCTCAGGATCGCCCTGCGCACCGCGCTGGCGGAGCTCGAGCTGGGGCTGGGCCAGTTCGACAGCGTGGAGAGCGCGCTCGAGGCCCTTCTCCAGGAGGACCCGGACAACGACGAGGCGCACCGCCTGCGGGCCCGCACCCGCGCGGCCCGGCGCGACAGCGCGCCGCCCCCTCGCCCCACCCTCCTCTTCCAGGCCGACACCGGCCTGAGCACCCGCCCCGAGGCCCGTATCTCCCTCGAGTACGCGGTGCACCAGGTCCTCGCCCGCGGCGACCTCACCCCGCAGCAGTACGAGGTGCGGGTGCGCCCCGACGGCTACCACGTCACGATCGACCCGGACGCCTACCTCCTCCCCGTCCTCGCCGCCCTCCTGCGCTGGCTCCCCGGCCCCCTCGCCGACCTGGCGAACGCGCCGCGTCTGCGGGTGACGTTCCAGGAGGGCGGACGGCAGGACGACGAGCCCTTCGAGCCCTTCGAGAGCGTCACCGGTGTCACCGCTCCCGTCGTGGTCCTGGTCACCCCCGGCCTCTACGAGGTCTTCGCCGACAGTTCCGCCGCCTCCGGGCCCCACCGTTTCCACCCGGTGCACGACATCGCCCCGGACCTTCCACCGGTCGCCTGGTACTGCCCGCTGCCGGCGCAACGCGTCGAGGACGAGGAGCGCGACCTGGTGCGGGGGCCGTTCATCACCCGGGACCTGGGTGCGCTGGGCATCCCCTCACCGGGCCGGACCGCCGTCGTCCACACGCGGTCCGACGGTCCGCTCACCCTTCTCGACCCCGCTCGGCCGCACGGCGGACGCCCGCCGCGGCCGGCGACGTACTACGAGGTCGACCTCACCCCGCACCGCGCCACCCACCGGGTGTCCCTGCCGAGTTCCGGCAAGGGGGACTTCACGGGGACGGTGGAGATGTCCTGGTGGGTCACGGACCCGGTGGCGTTCGTGCACGGACAGACGGTGAACGTGCCCGGCCGGCTGCTGGCCCACCTGCTGGAGAACGCGCCCCGCATCACCCGCCGCCACTCCGTGCGCCGGTCGGTCGGCGCTCAGCGTGCGGTCAACACCCAGCTGGGCGGGTGGCCGGTGCCGGGGCTGGCGGTGAGGTGCGAGGTGCGGCTGGGGCCGGAGTGGGCGCCGCCGCCCGAGCCGCGGCGTGCGGCCCCGGTGGCGCGTCCGGCCGGCGAGGCGCCCGCGAAGCGGACGCCGGCCGCTCTGCTCGCCGAGGCCGAGACCGTGCTGCTCGGATTCGACGGACCCCTCGTGCGTCTGTTCACGGCGACGACGGCGCGCCGGGCCGCGCTGGAGCTGCTGGCGCTCGCCGCCGAGTACCGGGACCCCGAGGACGCCCTGACGGGCCGCCCCCTCGCGGCCGCGTCGGCCCGGGAGTCGGTCGTGCATCCGCTGGACGTGCTACGCGTCTTCGCCCGCGATCCGGTCGGGCCCGTCCTGCGGAACCGTCTGGACACGCTGGAGACGGGCGCCGTACCGAACGCGCCGGCCACCCACCGGGCGGTGGCCCTGGTGCACGCGCTGCACGCGTCCGGGCGGCGGGTGGCCGTGGTGACCGACGCGTGCGAGGAGGCCGTCCACCGGTACATGGCGGCGTACGGGCTGCCGCCGACCGGGATCCACGGCCGCGGCCCGGACCTGAGTCTCCTCACGCCGGACCCGGACTGCCTGGTGCGCGCCCTGCGCTCCGGTGGCGCCCCGGCCTCGACGGGCGTCCTGGTGACCTCCTCGGTGGCGGAGCTGACCGCCGCCCGGCAGATCGGTCTGCGGGTCGTCGGCCTCGCCCGCAATCCGACCGTCGAGCAGGAGCTGCGGGGGGCCGGGTGCGAGGTGACGGTGCCGTCGCTGGCACCGGTGCTGGAGGCGGCCCGGGTGCTGTGACGCCACCCGTCCGCCGCCGCACCCCATAGCACCTCCGCGGGCCCGCGCCCGCCCCTCGGCGCGGGACACCACAGACGAAACCCCCGTTCGGCGGCGCCCCGCCCGGACCCCTCCAGCGGGCGCCCGCCCTTCCGGCCCCGCACGATGCCAAGGAGGCCACCGCCCCGGCGGCCCACACAAGGAAGGCCCGCCGGCCCGGCGGCCGCCACGGTCTGCGCTCTCGGGAGGACCCGCCATGACCGCCACTCTGGACCAGTTGCGCCGCTGCCACTTCGCCGTCGACCTGGGTGCGGCACGGACGCGCGTGTACGTGAAGGGAGCCGGACTCGTCGTCGACCAGCCGTCCGCCGCCGCCGTGAACACCCGCACCGGCGCGCTGATCGCCGTGGGAGAGCTCGCCGAGAAGATGACCGGCCGCACGCCCCACTACATCCGTGTCGTCCGGCCCGTCACCGGCGGCACGGTCGTCGACATCGAGATGGCGCAGCGCATGCTGCGGCACCTGATCGGCGACAAGATCCGCCGCCAGCTGCGCCGCAAGCCGTTCCTGCGCGCCGCCGCCTGCACCCCGCACGACGCCGGCCCGCTCGCCCAGCGCGCGACGATCGAGACGCTGGTCGGGCTGGGCGCCCGGCGGGTGGAGCTGGTGGACACGCTCATCGCGGCCGCCGTCGGCTGCGGGCTGCCCGTCGAGCGGCCCGAGGCCACCATGATCATGGTCTGCGGGGCGGCCGCGACCCAGGTCGCCGTGCTCTCCCTCGGGTCGATCGTGACCGCCGAGCGGATTCCCGTCGGCGGGGAGGCCGTGGACCACGCGATCGTGCAGCACCTGCGGCACGAGCACGAGCTGATGCTCCCGAGCCAGTCGGTACGGCCCCTGCAGCTCGCCCTGTCCGGCAACGGGCTCACCCCGCAGGGCCCGTCCCGCACGGAGATCCACGGCCGGGACGTCGCCACCGGTCTCGCCCGTTCCGTCCAGGTCGACACCGCGGCCGTGCGGGACGCGATCGAGACGCCGCTGACCGCGGTGCTCGACGGCATCGGCCGGGTGCTGCGGGAGTGCCCGCCCGACCTTGTGGCGGATCTCGTCGACCGCGGGATCATGATGGTCGGCGGTTCGGCGCTGCTCCCCGGGTTCGACCAGATGCTGCGGCAGGCCACCGGCATGCCGGTGCACATCGCCGATCGGCCCGACATCTGCGCCGCGCAGGGCCTCGGCGCGATGATGGAGGGCAGGATCCGGCCGCTGACGCTGGAGCCGATCTCGACCTGACGGCCCGACACCTCCACCCGACGCCCGGACACCTCGGACCTGCCGGCCCGCGTTCTCCCTCGAGCCCGTCCGTCTCCACCTGCGGATCCCCCATCACGACCCGAGGATCCGCCGGACCTCGTGGCCGGCGTCCCTTGCCACCCCAGAACCCCTTCGTTAAAATAAGATTGCTGTCTGCAAACAAAAAAACAGATCAGCAAATCGAGGCCATAAGAGCTTCGCTCGGAATATTTCTCGAGCACTTGGGGGATTAATTGGGGGGTTTTCCGGCAGCCGGCCGCGACCAGGCCGTGTGCATCACCGGAATGGGCTGGACGACAGCGCTCGGTGACGGCCTCGACGAGGTCTGGCAGCATCTGCTGAGCGGCCGCGACGGCATCCGGGCGTTACCGGAGGACGGCGCTCTGCCCGCACCGGCCGCCGCCCTCCTGACGGACGGCGGTCCGGCCGGGCCTCCGTCCGAGCGTCAGATCTCCCTCGCGGTGACCACCGCGACCGCCGCCCTGCGCCACGCCGGCTGCCCGGCCGGGGACGTCGGCGCCCTCGTCCTCGGCAGCAGCCTCGGCCCCCATGTGGACGACGCCGCCGACCTCTCGCCGCACGCACTGACGGCCGCCGTCGCCGAGCGGTTGGGCGTGGCCCGGTCCGCGTCGGTGAGCACCGCCTGCTCCTCCGGCGCCGACGCCCTCCTCGCCGGCGCCGCCCTGCTGACCTCCGGCGAGGCCGAACGCTGCCTGTGCGGCGGCATCGACCTGCTGACCGCGGGCAAGCTCCTCGGGCACCGGGCGCTCGGCACCCTCTCCGCCTCCGGCACCGTCCGCCCCTTCGACACCGGCCGCGACGGCACCCTCTTCGGCGAAGGCGCCGGCCTCCTGCTGCTGGAGACCCGGGCCGCGGCCGCGGCCCGCGGCGCCCGCGTCCTGGGCGAGCTGCGCGGCTGGGGCGCCTCCAACGACGGCACCGGCCCGACCGCCCCCGACGAGACCGGCGCCGGCGCGGTCCTCGCCGTGCGGCGCGCGCTGGCCCGGGCCGGGGCGGACACCGGCGACATCGCGGTCATCAACGCCCACGGCACCGGCACCCGCGCCAACGACGCGGCGGAGGCGGCCTGTTACGCCACCGTGTTCGGAGACGATCCGGACGCGGTCGTCTTCGCCACCAAACCCGCCTTCGGCCACACCCTCGGCGCCACCGGAGCCCTGGAGGCGATCGCCCTGCTGCTCGCACTGCGGCACCGCACCGTGCCCCCGCTGCCCCACACCCGCACCGTCATGCCCGAGCTCACCCCGGCCCTGGCGACCGACCGCCCCCGGCAGATCACCGGCTCCCTGGGCATCAGCCTCACCCTCGGCTTCGGCGGCTTCAACACCTGCCTGCTGCTGGCCGCGCCGGAAGGAGGCGCCGTATGAACCAGCCCCAGGCCGGCCACGACCAGGTCCATCGGGACCGGTGGTGCCCCGAAGGCGCCGTGATCACCGGCTCCGCCACCGTGCACGTCGACGACCCGGCCGCCGTCCGGCGCCGGATCCCCGGCGTGTACGCCGACCCGGTGGCCTGGCTGATGGCCGAGGCGGTGGCGGCCGCGCTGGAGGACTGCGGCGACGCCGCGCCCGGGCGGCCCGAGGAGGTGGGCGTGATCGGGGTGAGCGAGCACGCGACGCGGCACACCCTGCGCGCGCTCGCCGACGCCGTGCCGCGCGGCCGGCTCTCCCCGATGCGGTTCGCCGGTGCCGGGCCGGGCTCCCTCGTCGGCGTGATCTGCTCGGCGTTCGGCTTCCACGGCCCGGTGTCGATGCTGCCCATGCCCCTCGGGGCGGCCGTGACACCGGTGAGAGCCCTGTGCGGCGACTGGCTGCTCGGTGACCCGCCCGGCGCCGCACACGTCCTGGTCGTCACCCACACCACGACCGACGAAGGTAAACACCGGGCGCAGAGCCTGGTCGTCAGTGGGCCGGCGCCCACGCGGAGGCCCCGGAGAACATGACCCCGCAGAACAAGACGGAGCAGCACCTCGACCCCACCGTGGTCGGCGACTTCCTCGGCCGTGTCGAGGAGGTGTCGCCGGCGGAGGACCCCGGCCGGTCCGAGCTGTCCGCTCTGGTGGACCGGTTCGCCGCGCTGCCCGCCCCGCCCGGCGCGGTCGTCGTCATCGCCCTGCCGAACGGACTGCGCGCCCTGCGGTTCTTCTTCGCCGTCTCCCTCGCCGGCCACACCCCTGTGCTGCTCTCCCCCTCCACCCCCGTCAGCCGGGTCCGTGAGGTGGCCCGCGAGCTGGGTGCCTGCGCCCTGGTGCGGGCGGCGATCAGGACCGAGGGCGTCACCGGCGTCACCCGGACCGGCGGCGCCGACATGGGCGTCTTCACCGGCTGGGACCACCGGCACCACGGGCCCGGCCATGTGATCCTCATGAGCTCCGGCACCTCCGGCATGGCCACCGGCTGTCTGCACCGCGTGGACGCCCTGCTGCGCAACGCCCGCCGCCACGGCCGTTCCATCGGCCAGCGCGCGGACGACACGGTGCTGGTCAGCCTGCCCGTCTACTACTCCTTCGCCCTGGTCGCGCAGGTCCTCGGCGGCCTGGTGAGCGGCTCCCGCCTGGTGATGGCCGGCCCCCCGTTCTCCGTGGCCAACCACCTGGAGACCGTGACCGCCCGGGGCGTCACCGTCTCCTCCCTCACCCCGAGCCTGGTGAAGTCGATCGTCACCGCCGGCGGCGAACTGCCTCCGCCGCTGCGCACGCTCACCGTCGGCGGCCAGGCCCTCGACCCGTCGTACGTCTCCCGGCTGCTGAAGCTCAACCCCGACCTGGGCCTGTACGTGACCTACGGCCTGACCGAGGCCGGACCGCGCGTGTCCACGCTCGCCGCGCACCGCGAACCACCGCACCGGCACGGCTCGGCGGGGCTGCCGCTGGACGGCGTCGAGGTCCTCACCCGCCCCACCGACACCGGCGAGCGGGAGCTGCTGGTGCGCTCGGACACCGTCTACCGGCGCCGGGTGGGCGAGCCCGCGCCGTCCAAGCGCGGCGACCTGATCGAGCCGGGCCTGCTGGCCACCGGTGACATCGGGCACGTGGACGACGACGGATACGTGTACGTCCACGGCCGCTCCTCGGACTTCGCCATGGTGCGCGGCGAGAAGGTGTCGACGGCGACCGTGCGCCGGGCCGCCGAGTCGCTGCCCGGCGTGGTCCGCGCCGCGACCAGGATCGCCGCCGTCGACGAGGACTCCGCCGTCCTGGAGCTCGACGTCTACGTCGACGACGCCGTACCGCCGTCGGAGGCGGACATGCGGCGGCATCTGCGGTCACTGCTGACCCGCAACGAACTGCCGCTGACGGTCCGCATCCAGCCGCTGCGCGCCGGTGAGCACCACAAATGAGGGCTGTCGAACCGCTCACCCTGTACTGCGTGCCGCACGCGGGCGGCTCCGCCCGCAGCTTCACGCGCTGGCGGCGCGAGCTGCCGCCGGCGGTGCGGGCGCAGCCGCTGGAGATCGCCGGCAAGGGCCTGCGCTCGCGCGAACCCCGGCAGGCGACCCTGCGGGAGGCCGCGGCCGACCTCGCCCGGCGCGTCGACCCGCCGGGCCGGTACGCGCTGTTCGGCCACAGCATGGGCGGCCTGCTCGCCTACGAGACGGCCCGCGCCCTGCACGCGCTGGGCCGCCCCGCCCCCGAGTTCCTCCTCGTCGCCGCGACCCGCCCGCCGCACCTCCTCGGCGACTCCCCCTACGGCCCGCTGCTCGAGCTGGGCGACGACGACGCCCTGCTCGACGCGCTCGCCGGCCACGGCCGCATCCCGCCCGAGGTGCGCCGGTCACCGATGCGGCACCGGTTCGTGCCCGTCATCCGCGGCGATCTCGCCCTCGTCGTCGGCCACCGCCCCGACGCCACTCCCGAACCTGTCCCCGGCGACCTCGTCACCTGGTACGGCACCGGCGACCCCGACACCCCGCCCGAGGTGATGGCCGGCTGGCGGCACTACACGCTCGGCGAGCACCGTGTCGAGGGCTTCGACGGCGGTCACTTCTTCCCGCACGAGTGCTTCGGGGAGGTCGCGGCCCGGCTCGCCTGTCTCGCGCAGCGGTGAGCGGGCCGCCGACCCTCGGTCGGCGGCCCGCTCGCTGTCGGTGCCGGTCAGTGCTGCACCGGGCAGCCGTTCCCGCCGCCGCGCACCGGCGCGTCGGTGTCGTGCCGGGTACCGAGCAGCCAGTACGCCTCCTCCGCCGCCCGCCACAGCTCCGGGAAGAGCGCCAGCTGGGAGCGGGCCTCCAGCGTGGCCAGGGACCGGCCGCCCAGGCTCTGCGGCAGCTCGGCCGCGTCGTTCTCGCCGCTCTCCTTGCGCAGGCCCGGCTGACCGCCCAGCTGGGACCAGACCATGATCAGGTGGTGCTGTTTCCAGCCGAGGACACTGGCGTCGAACCTCAGCATCGCCTCCCGGACCAGAGCCAGGGACTGCGCCTCGGGCGAGCGCGGGCCGTCGTAGCCGTCGTCCTGCTGGGCGATCACGTCCTGCGGGGAGAGCCCGGCCCGCTCCAGGGCCTGCTCGTACGCCTTCCACACCGGCCGGGCCACGCGCCGCAGGTTGCGGTAGCCGGGCGAGTCCAGACCGGTGGCGTCCTCGGGCAGGGCGTTGCGCATCATCAGCAGGCTGTGCTGCGGCAGATGGTCGGTGAGCAGCCGCACCGCCTGCACGGTGACCTCGCTCAGCCCGGTGCACCGGTCGAACAGCCGCACCGCCTGCTGGAACCGGTCGTCGTCCAGGTGGGTGAGGGCCCGGCGCAGTTCGTAGTGGACCTGCACCCAGGCGTACTCGGTGATGAGGTGGGTGACCTGGAAGAACCGCTGGTCGGGGTGTTCGGTCTCGCTCTCCGGGACCAGCGCGCCGAGGGCGTCGGTGAGGTTCAGGACGTTCTCGTAGTTGCTGCCGCGGTCGAAGTCGTACGACAGCAGGGCGTTGGGCTCGTCGGGGTTCAGCGAGCGTTTCACCGGGCCGCCCCCTTGGTGAACTCGAGGAGCCAGTGACCGGGCAGCTCGAACCTCCTCGCGTCCGTGAGGGCGAGGCCCACCTCGGCCCCGAGGTCGCGCAGGTCGTCCCTGGTGCGTTCGCGGCCGCCCAGCAGGACCAGCATCAGCAGGTCGGCGTAGGCCGCCATCACCGGGTCCTTGCCGCTGTCCAGCAGCCGCTCGACGACCACGACCCGCCCGCCGGGGGCGAGCGCCTCCGCGCAGCGGCCGAGGATGCGGGCGGCGTCCCGGTCGCTCCAGTTGTGGAGGGTGTTGGCGATCAGGTAGACGTCGCCGCCGGCCGGCATCGGGTCGAAGAAGCTGCCGGCGACCAGGTCGCAGCGGTCCGCCACCGGGGCGACGGTTCCCTTGGCCTCCGCCACGACGCTCTCCAGCTCCAGCAGTGTTCCGCGCAGCGCGGGGTGCTCGGTGAGGAGCTTCAGCAGCAGGGAGCCGTTGCCGCCGCCGACGTCGACGACGTGTCCCACCGACGCCCAGTCGTAGATGCGGGCCAGTTCCGGCACGAGCCGGCTCGCGATGCGGGCGATGCCGGCGTTGAAGGACTTCTCGATGTCCGGATGTGCCTCCAGGTCCGCCCAGAAGGGCCGTCCGTGCGCCTGCTCGTAGACGGGCAGGCCGGTGCGTACGGCGTCCATGAGCCGGCCGACGGCCGGTTCGAAGCGGGCCTCCATCGCCCGGCTGGGGTCCTCGTAGTCCAGCCAGCGGCGCAGGTTGCTCGGATGGCCGGCGAGCAGCACCCGGCCGACGTCGGTCAGTTCGTACGCCTTGCCCGCGCCGTCGGGGGCGTCGGTCTCCGTGAAGAGGCCGAGGAGGCTCACGTAGTGCAGGACCCGGCCCAGGGACTGCTCGTCGGTGCCGGTCTCGGCGGCCAGGGCGGGCACGGTCCGGTGGCCCTGCTCGACCAGGTCGGGCAGGCGCAGCGTCGCGGTCACACGCACGGCGGTGGGTGTGAACCCGGAGCCCAGCGCGAGGATCGTGTTCAACGGGTCGTGACGGAACACGCAGTTGCTCCTTGTCATGCTCGTTCGTGGGGAGGTTTTCGCCGGGCGTCCCGGAGGTCCGGGGCTGGGCCTGAGCGGGACGGGAATGCCGGGGCGCCGAGCGGACGGCCGGGGGCCGCCCGAAGCCGTCGGGAGACGGTCCGGGGGTTTCTCTCTATGTCCGGGGGTTTCTCTCTATTTCGTCGAGGGCGTCGAGAAACCGCACGAGGTCTTCCTGGGTGCCGAGAGAGGTACGCAGGAATCCAGGGAATCCGAACAGTCCCGCATTGCGAACGAGAATGCCGAAATCTGCGGCGAGGCGATCCTGTGCCGAGGCGCAGTCCCGGGCCGCGACCGCGACGAAATTGGTCACCGAGGGAAGGTGTGCGCGCCCCCGCCGGCCCAGTTCGGCGGTGAACCAGCTGCGCCGCTCGGCGGTGGTGCGGCGCACCCCGTCGACGAAGTCGCGGTCGCCGAGGGCGCTGACCGCGGCCGCCTGCGCGAGCCGGTTCACGCTGAACGGCAGCGAGCGCAGCGTGTGCCGCAGCGCGGCGATCAGCGCGGGCCGGCCCACGGCGTAGCCGACGCGGAGCGCGGCCAGTCCGTACGCCTTGGAGAAGGTCCGCAGCGCGACGACCGGCGCGTCCCCGTCCAGCAGGTCTCGGATCTGCGGGGTGCCCGGGTCGGCGAACTCCATGTAGGCCTCGTCGCACACCAGCGGTACGCCGCTGCGGCCCGAGGCGTCCACCAGAGCGGTCAGCTCCTGCCCGGTGTGGGCCGCGCCGCTGGGGTTGTGCGGGTTGCAGAGGTAGCCGATCCCGTGCTCGGGCAGTCGCGCGGCGAACGCGTCCACGTCGACGTCCGTGCCCGACAGCGGTACGGCGGTGCAACCACGGCCGGTGAGCTCCAGGCAGGACCGGTATCCGGGGAACGTGCCGTCGGTGACGAGGCCGGGGCGGGCGCGGTCCCCGAGCGTGAGGGCGGTGGCCAGCACGAGTTCGTCGCTGCCGTTGGCCACGGCGATGTGGTCCGGGGTGACGTCCCAGTGCTCGGCGAGGGCACGGACCAGTTCCCGCCGTTCCGGGTCGGGATAGACGTTGACGCGTTCCAACTCCCGCTCGGCCGCCCGGAGCGCCGCCCGACTGGCACCGCAGGGGCTCTCGCTCAGATGCAGCCGGATGAGGTGGTCGGCACCGGGGACACTCGCGTTGAACGTTTTCGCGGGGGCGGTCGGGGTCGTTCCCCCGGGTGTCGCCGTCCGGGGAGCGCCAGGGGTCGTCGTCCCCTCGGCCGCGGGTGCCCGGGTCACAGGCGGTCCCCCAGGAGGACGCCGAAGCAGTAGCTGCCGACCTCGGCCTCGAGTGTCAGGAAGCAGTGTTCGCTGCCGGCGGGGATGCGCATCACGGCGGGGGACACCAACTCGTGCCGTCGGCCGTCGAGTTGCACCTCGATGCGGGCGCCGCCCTTGGTGGGGGAGACCAGCAGGTACAGCTCGTCGACCGGGTGGGTGTGGGGTGCGGCGACGGGTTTGCCGACCAGGGCGCTCAGCTCGCCGCCGGCGAGCTGTACGGGCAGGCCGCCGAACATGTCGGCGGTGAGGTAGAAGGGCGCGGGCTGGTGGTGCCCCGCCACGGCGAGGGGGACGGGCAGGTCCTCGACGATCTCGGGGCCGGCCGCGGACGGCTCGCTCATCACTGGGCCTCCAGGACGAAGAGGTAGGTGTGCGGCGCGCCGAAGGGGATCGTGCGGCGCAGGTGCAGGCCTCCCTCGCGGAAGAGGTTCTCGTACTCCTCCCGCGTGTAGATCGGGACCCCCATCAGGGCGTGCGCCAGCTCGAAGCCGCTGGAGAACACCGGCAGGGTGTCGCCCTCGCCGCGCGGGCGGACGGTGGTGTCGCCGAGCAGGAAGGTGTGGGCGTTCGGGAACGCCTTGCGCAGCGCGGGGATGACGTCCATCCGGGTGCTCGGGTCGACGAGCAGGTCGTGCAGGAACATGAAGCTCGTCGCGACGTCCACCTGGTCGGCGCCCTCGATGCGGCGGCCGCGGAAGAGGACGTCCAGGACGTCGGCGCAGATCGGCTGGACCCGGTCGGTCAGTCCGTAGCGTTCGACGGTGCCGGCGGCCAGTTCGGTGGCCGAGGCGCTGATGTCCAGGCCCAGGCCGCGGGCGCCGGGGCGGGAGGCGACGAGGCGGCACACGCGTTCGCTGATGCCGCTGCCCAGGTCGGCGATGACGGAGAAGTCGAGTTCGGCGATCTGCTCGTCGAGGAGATGCCGCATCAGCGCCATGTCGGCCTGGGCCGAACCGAGCGCCACCATGGCCTCGTTCCGCAGGACGTCCCGTCCGAAGACGCGTTCTCCGCGCGTTATGGCAGCGGCACCGGCGAACACGTCGTGGTATCCGCCGACCCCCCAGGTGAAGAACCCGATTTTTCTGCGGAGTTCGCTCCAGGCCGGAGCGGGGGTCACCCGGTCGCCGGTCACGACGAGTTGTCCGAAGGCCTCGGCCACGGACAGCAGTTGACGGAAAACGCTTTCGTCCAGCTTCCGCAGTCGACAGTACTCGGTGACATTTAAATGGTTCGACTCGTCGAACCAGGCGAACAGACCGAGTTGCTCCAAGGCGAACACGACATTCGTGGAGATGAATCCGTTGAAAGCGGTGTCGGCGTCGAGCGGCGTCTTCGCGTCTCCACGCCATTCAGGGGGAGGAACAAAGTTTTCGGCTAACTCTTTTATGCCGTCGCGGGATACGGGAGCAGTCACAGGCAGAGCCTTCCTTGTTGATTTCGGTCGGTCGGCGGACAAGCCGGTCGGCCGACCGGTCACGCTGAGGGAGACGTGGCGGCGATACGTTCCACCGCTACCGCGAGTTCGCGGACGGTGGGATGGTCGAAGAACAGTCGATTGGGCAGGCGGAGCCCGAGCTGCCGGCGGAGCCGGATCAGCACCTGTGTGGCCTTCAGGGAATGGCCACCCGCTTCGAGGAAAGAGGTGTCGTCGTCGAAGTCGTCATGCCCGAGGACCTCGACCCACGCGGCTCTGACCTGGTCCTTCGTTGTCTGTGCGGGCGCGCTCACCGGCGCCTTGGAATGCGTCGCGGAATGCGGTTCTGGACGTGTTTTCACACCGTCGTCGCTCAAAAGGGAGTCCCCTGCGTCAGTGTGGCTCACGGTTCGTCGCCCTGGAATCGGCGCAGCCGAAGAACGGCCCCGCGCATGGGCGTGGCTGAGTGAAGTTTCAATTGTTGATCCCCCGTAGAACGGGCGCACAACCGGTGGGTCAAACCGGTTCGGGCCCCTGAGGTGAATGCTCACCATGGCAGCAAGATTGCCGATATCGGAGCGTAGGCAGCGGCCATCGAGCCAGTCAAGGGTCGATTGTCGGCCACCCCCGACCGGCGGTGTCGGCCAGCACTTCGACGCCGCGTGTCAACCGCCCGCAGCAGGTAGGTGCATCGGCCAGCCGGTTGGCCGAAAAGCAAGTTGACGGCCTGAAGTCGGCCCCCCTACGGTCGGTGAGGCGTTTGTTAACGCAGCATTACAGGGCTGCGCGGTGCTGACATGATCCGGCGCGACAGGGGGAATGATGTACGCCGCCACGGGGGACTGCAGACGGGCCGACCGACCGGTTCGGCACTTCGTCGGAGTCCTTTCCGAAATCCACTGAACGTACGATCGCCGACTGCCCGACCAGCAGCCGCCCGATCCTTCGGAGGCCTTGCCGGCCTTTCCGTTCCCGTTTTTCTGTTCCTGTTCCTTCATCCGGTGTCCCTTTGGGCTGCCCGCCGCACGCGGTGCGGGCCCGCGAGGCACCGGCACTCGCCACGAGATGCATCAGGGAAGCGTGTTGAGGCATGCGATTCTGGGCGCCGGCGGAGTGGGGCTCGCCCTCGGGGCGGCGCTGACCCGCGGCGGCCACGACGTCACGCTGGTGATGCGGGAGTCCACCCGGGCCCGCTACTCCGGCGTGATCGACGTCCACAGCAGGCTGCGCGGAGACCACTCCGTGAAGGCCCGCGCCGTCGACCGGCTCGACGAACCGGTCGACGTCCTGTGGGTGACCGTGAAGGCGCCCGCCCTCGGAGCCGCCCTGGCCCGGATCGCCGCGTCATCGGCGCCGGGCGCGGTGGTGCCGCTGCTCAACGGGCTCGACCATCCCCGGCTGCTGCGCGCCCGGTTCGGCACGCGCCAGGTCGTCGGGGCGATCCGTGTCGAGGCCGAGCGCACGGGGCCGGGCCGGGTGACGTGGAACTCGCTGTTCGCCGAGGTCAGTCTGGCTGCGGAGGAGGCGGACCCCGGCGGCACCGCCGTCACCTCCCTCGGGCAAGCCCTGGCCGACGCCGGCATCGGCTGCGTCCACGAGCCGGATGCGGCGAGCGTCCTGTGGCGCAAGCTGGTCCTGTTGCTGCCGCTGGCCCTGGCCACCACCGCGGCCGACGGCCCGCTCGGCGTCGTCCGCCGGCAGGCCGGGCTGCTGACGCTGCTGCACGGCGCCGCACGGGAGGCGTGCGCCGTCGCGGCGGCCGACGCCGTCGCGGTGGACGACCGGAACCTGGTGCGCACCCTCGACAAGCTGCCGGGCCGGACCGACACCTCCCTGCACCGGGACGTGGCCGCGGGCGTCCGGCCCACCGAACTCGCCGCGCTCACCGAGCCGGTGCTGCGCCGCGCCCGGGAGCACCACGTTCCCGTCCCCGCGATCGCCGAACTGGCGCGCAGGGCCGCGGAACGGGAACGGCAGGCGGAAACTCCCGCGCCGCACGGATCCACCTACAGCAATGGAGAGACGTCATGACAGTCGGTTCGGGCGAGAAGCAGGCCGAAGCCCTGGAAGCGACCCTGAAGGAGATCCTCGTCGAGGACCTCTTCCTGGACGTGCCCGCGGACCGCATCGGGGACGACGACGGTCTGCAGGACGTCCTGGGCCTGGACTCCCTCGGGTTCGTGGAACTGCGGGCCCAGTGCGAGCAGCGCTTCGGCGTGAAGATCACGGACGCCGAGTTCACCCCGATCCACTTCCACTCGGTGCGCACGGTGGCCGACCTGGTGCGCACCCTGCGCGCGAAGGCGGCCGGCGAGCACGTGGCGGTCCCGAAGTGAGGGAACCGGCCTCCTCCGAGCAGCTGGACGTCTGGCTCGCCTGCCAGCGGGAACCGGAGTCCGACCGCTACAACGTCACCGTCGACCTGGAGTTCACGCCGGCCGTCGACGTGCCGGCGCTGCGAGCCGCGCTCGGCGACGTCCTGCGCGCCCATCCGGCGCTGCGCGGCGCCTTCACCACCGAGGGCGGCGAGCTGTGGCGCACCACCGAGCCCGACCCGCCGCTCGCCTTCGTCACCGAGCGGATGCCCGGCCGCTACGACCGTGCCGAAGCCCTCGCCCACGCGGTCGTCGCCGCGCGCGCCCCCTTCGACCTCGCCACGGCACCGCTGCTCCGGGCGACCCTGCTGACCGCGGACGGCGGTGCCCTGCTCGCCGTCACGATGCACCACATCGTCTCCGACGGCTGGTCCAGCCGGATCCTCGCCGAGGACCTGGTGGCGGCGTACCGCTCGCGGGCGGCGGGCGGGCCGGGCCCGAGGCCGCGCGCCGTGTCCGACAACGATGCCGACCTCGGCGACCAGGCCTTTCCCGACCACCACGGCATGTCCGGCACGTCCGGCGCGGACGCGGACACCGGCACCGGCACCGGCACCGGCACCGGTTCCGACGACGACGCCGAAGCCGACGCGTACTGGGCCTCCGTCCTGCGCGACGCCCCCGCCTCGCTCGCGCCCCCGCACGACCTGGTGCCCGAGGACGGTTTCCCCGGCTCCTCCGGACGGGTGGAGGTCGTGCTGCCGGCCGAGGTGAACGCGGGTGTCCGTGCCCTGGCCTCCGCGGAACGCAGCTCCCCCGCCGTGGTGCTGCTCGCGGCGTGGTCGGTGCTGCTGCACGCGTGGGCCGGCGAGTCCGAGGGCACCTTCGGCATGGTCTTCGCCGGTCGCCGGGACACCGACGCCGAACGGGTCGACCTGTTCAGCCGGGCGCTGCCGATGCGTGACCGGCTGAACCCGGAGGACCGATTCCTCGAGGTGACGGCCCGGCTGCGCGACCAGATGCTCGACGCGATGGAGCACGCCCACCTCCCCATGCGGCGGCTGCGTGAGATCCGCAGCGAGCAGGCGGACGGGCCGGGCGTGGAGCGCACGGTGTTCATGTACACGCCCGCGTACGAGGACGAGTGGCGCGCCGGCGACGTGACCGTCCGCCGCTTCGACCACCCCGACGAGACGACGAAGTACGAGTTCTCGCTGAACGTGCTGGAGGGCTCGGCCGGCACCCGGCTGTGCGTCTTCTACGACACCGCGCGCTACCGCCCCGCCACCGCCGAACTCTTCGCCGGGGAGCTGCGCGAGCTGCTGGCCCGCGCGGTGGCCGATCCGGCCGCGACCTGCGGCGAGCTGCTCGCGGTCTGCGACCCGGGCCTGCCGGCGGTCGCCGCGCACGGCGCGCCCGTGGTGTCACCGGCGCCGGGCATCCCGGAGCTGGTGCTGCGACACGCGGCCGCCCGCCCGGACGCCGTCGCGGTACGACACGGCGAGCGCGTCCTCACCTACGGCGAACTCGGCGCCCGCGCCGGCGAGCTGGCCGGCTGGCTGCACGCCCGGGGCGTCACCCCCGGCGACACCGTCGCCCTGCTGCTCTCCCCCGGCATCGACACCCCGGTGTTCTGGCTGGCGAGCGCCCTCGCCGGGGCCGCCTACCTCCCCCTCGACCCGGCCTACCCGCAGGCCCAGCTCCAGCTGATTGTGGACGACGCCCGCCCGGCCGTCCTCGTCGTCGACCCGGACTGCGGACCCGACCTCACCGTGCCGGAGGGCACCGCCGTACGGCTCGACCGGGTACTGGCCGACGCACGCGGGGCGGCGGTGCCCGAGGTGCCGTACGACGACGCCGCGACGCTGTGCGTGCTGTACACCTCCGGGACCACCGGCCGCCCCAAGGGGGTCGTGCTGCCGCACCGCGGGCTGGCCCGCCTGTTCCAGCGGCCCGACTTCATCCCGCTCGACGGGACGGACGTCGTCGCGCAGCTGTGCCCGCTCAACTTCGACGGCGCCAGCTACGAGATCTGGGGCGCCCTGACGCACGGCGCCGAGCTCCTCGTCCTCGACAAGCACCTGGTGCTCAGCCCTCGCGAGATGCGGGCCGTCGTCCGCGAGCGCGGGGTGACGACGCTGCTCGTGACGACCCCGCTGCTCAACCGGATCATCGAGGACGCCCCCGACATGCTGCAGTCTCTGCGGCGGGTCTACTTCGGCGGCGAGTTGATCTCGGTGCAGCACATGCGCCGTGCGCTGCGCTGGAGCCGTCCCGGCGTGCTGCTGCACAGCTACGGTCCCACCGAGAACTCCTTCACCTCGACGTGGTTCCCGATCACCGACCTCGCGGCGAACGCCCGCACCGTCCCCATCGGCCGGCCGGTGCCCGGCACCGAGGTGCGGGTGGTGCAGGAGGGCGGCACCCGGCCGGTGCCCCGCGGCGTGCCCGGCGAACTCCTGCTCGGCGGGGTCGGGTTGGCCGACGGCTACCTCAACGCGCCCGGCATGACCGCCGAGCGCTTCGTCACCGACGGCACCGCCCGGCTCTACCGAACCGGCGACCGGGTGCGCTGGACGCCGGACGGCCTGCTGGAGTTCATCGGCCGCAACGACAACCAGGTGAAGATCCGCAGCCAGCGCGTCGAACTCGGCGAGGTGGAGGCGGTACTGGACGCCCACCCGGCCGTCGAGTCGGTCTTCGTCACCACCCGTGTCAACCGGCGCGGCGAGAAGGAGATCGTCGCCTACGCGGTCGCCGCGCCCGGCACGGACCCCGACGAGATCGGCCGGCACGCCAAGCTGCGGCTGCCCGTCTTCGCCGTCCCGAGCCACCTCGTGCTCGTCGACGAGCTCCCGCTCACCCCGACCGGCAAGATCGACCGGCGCCGGCTGCCGGACGTGGACCGGCAGCCCAACCCGCCGACGCCCGCCGCCCCGGCTCCACCCCCGCAGGTTCCCGCCGCCGCCCCGCCCTCCGTCCTGGACGGCGTACGGGCGGCCTGGCGGGCGGTGCTGGAACACGACGGCTTCGGATCCGACCGCAACTTCTTCGACGCGGGCGGCCATTCGCTGCTGCTGGTCCGGTTGCGGGAGCAGCTCAGGCGCACCACCGGCGTCGACGTCCCGGTCATCGACCTGCTGCGGCACGTCACGGTCCGGGACCAGGCCCGTCTGATCGCCACGACCGGCCGGCCGACGGATGCCCCGGTGGCCGCGCCCGCCGCCGGCGCCGTGCCCCGACGGGCCGTCAGGCAGGCGCCGTCGACGCGTCCGGCACGGGCGGGGACGACCGTGGAGCAGAGCCCCCGGCACCACGTCCTCGCCCTCTCCGCCGCCACCGCCGACGCGCTGGCCGTCGCCCGGGAGCGGCTGGCCGCATATCTGGAGGCGCATCCGGAGGCGGCGCCGGCGGACGTCGCGCACACCCTGGACCGAGGTCGCGAGCGGTTCGCGCACCGGTTCGCCGTGGTGGTGGCCGACCGTGCGCAGGCGATCCGGGCTCTGCGCGACGGCCGGGCGACCTGCGGCCACGTCACCGGGGCCGCCCCCGCCGTGGTGTTCGCCTTCGCGGACGGCACCGACCTCGCGCTCCAGCTCCGCCTGGCCGAGCGGTACGCCGAGCGGGGCGTCACCCCGGCGGCCGTGTACGGCGCCGGCAGCGGCAGGATCGCGGCGGCGGTGGTCTGCGGTGCGCTCGGACCGGAGGAGGGGCACCGGCTCGCGGAGGACCGGTCCGCACCGGTACGGGCCATGCCCGCACCGGTGCGCCCCGCGCTGCTGTGGAGCACCGCGCTCGGACCGGTCGCGCCCGACGGGCCCGCCCCGCAGGAGGAACACCTGACGGCCGAGGGCGAGCCCGAGAAGCTGCTCCAGGCCGCCCGGGACCGGCTCGGCGAGGTGGCCGTCGTCGACGTACCGGCGGCGGACCTCGACGACGAAGACCTGCTCAAGACCGTCGCCGCCCTGTGGTGCCAGGGCGTCGAGGCACGGCTGACGCCGCCCGGCCCGGCCCGTCGGCTGCGGCTTCCCGGCCACCCCCTGTCCTGGGCGCATCCCGCCCGCCCCGACCACTCGTGAACGTCCCCGAACCTCGTGAACGTCCCTGAACAAGGAAGGTCCGCATGCCGCACGTACGTGGCGAAGCCGCCGTTCTCGTCGAACCCGGGCGCCTGGAGGTGGAGGAGGTCGCCTTCCGGGAGCTGCGCGAGGACGAGGTCCTCGTCCGCAACACCGTGGCCGCCATCTGCGGCAGCGATGTGCACCGGGTGCGCGCCGAGTCCCCCTTCTTCCGGGACATGCGCGACCACCCCTACCCCTGCCCGGCGGGCTATCCGGGGCACGAGGGCGTCGGTGAGGTCGTGGAGAGCCGGTCGGCGCGGTTCGCGCCGGGCGACCTCGTGCTGACCGTGCCCAACCACGCCTACATGGCGTCGTTCGCCCGCTACCAGACGATCGCCGACCGGTTCCTGCTGCCGGTGAAGGACACCGGGGCGCCGACCGTCCCTCTGATGGCGCAGCAGCTCGGGACGGTCGTCTTCGCGCTGAAACGGTTCTGGCCGGAGCCCGTGCCGGAGGGCCGGACCGCCGCCGTCGTCGGCGTCGGCTCGGCGGGCCTGCTGTTCCTCCAGCTGCTCAGGCACCGCGGTTTCGAGAAGGTCGTCGCGGTGGACCTGGAGCCGGGACGGCTGGAGGTGGCGCGTGCCCTCGGCGCCGAGGCGACCGTGCACGTGCCGGGACAGAGCGCCGAGGACGTCGTCATGGAGCTGACCGGCGGCCAGGGCGCCGACCTCGTCGTCGAGGCGGCCGGCACCGACGGGGCGCGCGAGCACGCGATGCGGATGGTCGGCCAGCAGGGCCGGCTGGGCTTCTTCGGCATGCCCGAGGACTACGAGATGCGCATCCCGTACGCCCATCTCTTCGTCCGCAACGCCCACTTGATCCACGCGGTGGGCGGCGCCCAGCTGGAGCCGGGCCTCGCCTCCTTCCGCACCGCCCTCGACCTGATCGGGGACGGCTCGATCCGCGTCGACGACCACATCACCCACACCTTCGACATCAAGAACGTCGCCGACGCCTTCGACCTCGCGCACACCCGGCAGGACGGGGTCGTCAAGGTCGCGCTCACCTTCGGCTGAGGGAGGTCCCATGTCAGAGCACTCCGCTCCCGTGGCCGTCGTCGGCGTGGGCGGCCGGTTCGCCGAGGCGCCCGACGTCGCGGCGTTCTGGGACAACCTCGTCGCGGGCCGCGACTGCTTCCGGCGCGAGCCGGTGCCGGTCGTGGAGGACCTGGGCGACGACCGGCTGCGGGTCCACTCCTGGGGAACGGCCCCGCACCGGGACACCTACGACAGCGCGCTCGTCGGCGTGGAGGGCCTGGACCCGCAGCACGGCATCCTCCAGGAGTCGCTGTGGCAGGCGGCTGAGGACGCCGGGGTGCGGCTGTCGGCGATCGCCGACCGGACGGCCGTGTACGCCGGCTGCGCCCGCACCAAGCACGTGCCGCGGGCCGCCTTCGACGACGTGGTGCACGTCGACCCGACGTTCGCCGGGCCCTACTTCTCCTACCTCCAGGACCTGTGGGGCGAGTCGCTGATGCTGGACTCGGCGTGCGCCACCTCGGCGGTCGCCGTCCATCTGGCCTGCCAGAGCCTGCGGCTGCACGCCTGTGACTACGCGCTGGCCGGCGCGGTGGCCGTCCAGGAGGACTCCGACGGCTCCTACCTGCGCACCCCGCGCAGCATCTACTCCACCGAGGGCATCGTGCGCCCCTTCGACCGCCGCCACAACGGCGTGGTCCCGGGCGACGGCTCCGGAGCGGTCCTGCTGCGCCGGCTCGACGACGCGCTCCGCGACGGCGATCCGGTCCACGCCGTCATCCGGGGCAGCGCCGTCACCAACGACGGCCGCGCCAAGCCGGGCTTCGTCATCCCCGGCGTCGACGGCAAGGTCCGCGCGGTCCGCCGGGCGCTGGACGCGGCCGGCCTGACCGGCGCCGACGTCGACTACGTCGAGGCGCACGGCGTCGGCATCCCGCTGAACGACCAGATCGAGGCGACCGCCCTGATCGAGGCGCTCGGCACGGACGGGCCACCGGTGGCGGTCGGCTCGGTGAAGGCCTCCGTCGGCCACTGCGACACCGCGGCGGGCATGGCCGCTCTGATCAAGACGTGTCTCGCCCTGGACCACGGCTTCCTGCCGGCGACACCGAACACCGAGGACCCGATCGAGGAGTTCACCGGTCGCGGAGCCCGCTTCGGCATCCTCCCCGAGGGCCGCCCCTGGCCCGCGCACGGCCGCCCCCGCACGGCCGGTCTGATGTCGGCCGGCGTGGGCGGCACCAACGCCTTCCTCGTCCTGGAGGAGGCCCCGGCCTCCTGACCAGCCGGCTCCCCGCCGGCCTCCCCGTTTCCCCTGTCGAACACCGATCAAGGAGCACGCATGTCCGTCACCGCCGACCTCTACATCGAGGTCAAGAACTTCTACGCCCGCCAGATGCGCGTCCTGGACGACCTGGACATCGAGCGGTTCACCGCCACCTTCACCGAGGACGGTTCGGTCGCCCACCCGCACCGCGGGGAGAAGGTGGAGGGGCGCGAGGCGATGCGCGCCAAGATGAAGAGCATGCTCCCGATGTACGAGGGGCTGGTCACCCGCCACTGGTTCGACCACTTCCTGATCGAGCCGGCCGAGGACGACGGCCTGCGCGTCACCTACTACTCCCTGGTGACCCAGACCAACACCGAGGACGAGGTCCACTTCTTCTCCTCCTCCAGCGTCGAGGACCGCATGGTCCGCGAGAACGGTGAACTGCGCATCCGCGCGCGGGTCATCCACCGCGACAACCCCAAGTACGGCCGGGTCATCTGACCCCCTCCCCACCGATCACGCCTCACGAAGGAGGGCAGAGCAGATGGCAGAGCCCTGGGAGCTGCCGCCGGCCGCGTGGAACGACACGGCACGGCCGTTCGAGGACCGGGCGAGCATGATCGACCTGATCGAACGGCGGGTACGGGAGCACCCGGACGCCCCGGCCGTCCGTCTCGGCGAGGGGGAGGTCAGAACGTACGGGCAGCTGTGGGCCGACTCCGGCCTGCTCGCCCGCTTCCTGAGCGGTCAGGGGGTGGGCCCGGGCTCGTACGTCGGCATCCTGCACGAGAACTCGTACGACAGTGTGCGGGCGGTCGTCGGTGTGCTGCGCACCGGCGCCGCCTACGTGCCGCTGGACGCGCGCTGGCCCGCCGCCCGGATCGCCGCGCCGGTGCGGCAGTTGGGCATCGGCTGGCTCGCCACCGGTCATGCGCTGGCGCGCCGGGCTGAGGAGGCCGGGCTCCTCGCGGGCACCGGTCTGCGGCTGGTCTGCACGGATCTGCGCGCCACGGCGCCGGACCCGCTCGACACGGAGGCGGTGGGCCTGCTGTGGGACACCGTCGCGGAGGACGAGGACCTGGCCCGGGCCTCGGGCTTCAACCAGAACCCGGCCGACGACGTCTCCGCCGCCCAGATCGACACCTACGTCTCCCGAGTGCGCGACCTCGTGCTGTCGGTGGCGGACCGGCCGAGGGTCGTCGAGGTGGGCTGCGGCGCCGGTCTGATCGCGGGCGCGCTGCGCGACCGGGTCGCCGCCTACACGGGTGTCGACGTGTCGTCGGTGGCGCTGGAGCGGGCCGGCCGGGAGTACGGCGAGAGCGCGCGGTTCGTGCACGCTTCCGCCGACGAACTGGGCCGGGTGGTGGCGCCGGGCAGCGCCGACGTGGTGGTGCTGGCCAGCGTCGCCCAGTTCTTCCCGGGGTTCGAGTACCTGCGGTCGGTGCTCCGGGACGCGCTGGGCGCCCTGGCGCCGGGCGGGGCGGTGGTCCTCGCCGACCTGGCGGAACCGGGCGAGGGCCATGACGCGGGTCATCTGCCCGTGCCCGCCGCCTGGTTCGACCGTCTGTCCGCCCGGCTCGGCGTGCCGGTCCGGGCGGAGATCCACCGCCGCGACGGGGACGCCTGGCCGCCGGTGCTGCGCCACCGCTACGACGTCGTGCTGCGCCCCGCGCCGACGGAGCCGGTCACCTCGTACGCGCCGGTGATCAGTACGTGGAGCGACGTGGAGGCCGCGCGCGACCTGCCGCTGCCCGCGGGGCCGGGCGCCGACGACTGCGCCTACGTCATCTTCACCTCGGGCTCCACCGGGGTGCCGAAGGGCGTCTCGGTGCGCCACCGCAGTGCCGTGAACGTCATCCAGTGGGTCAACGAGACCTACCGGGTGGGGCCGGGCGACTGTCTGCTCTGGGTCACCGCCCTCACCTTCGACCTCTCCGTCTACGACCTGCTGGGAGTCCTCGCGGCGGGCGCCAGCCTGCGGGTGGTCCCCGCGGCCGAACTCTCCGACGGGGAGCGGCTGCTGGAGATCATGGTGCGGGAGCCGGTGACCTTCTGGGACTCGGCGCCGGCCGCGCTGAGCATGGTGATGTCCTTCGCCGAGGAGCCGGAGGAGGGCGCCCCGGTGCCGAGCCTGCGGCTGGTCTTCCTCAGCGGCGACTGGGTGCCGCTGTCCCTGCCCGACCGGGTCCGGGCCCGCTTCCCGAAGGCCCACGTCGTGGCGCTGGGCGGCGCCACCGAGGCGACGATCTGGTCCAACCACTTCGACGTCGGCGCGATCGACCCCGAGTGGACGAGCATCCCGTACGGCAAGCCGATCCAGAACGCCCGCTACTACGTCCTGGACGACGACCGCAAGCCGTGCCCGATCGGCGTGGAGGGGGACCTCCACATCGCGGGCGTCGCCGTCGCGGACGGGTACGTCGGCGACCCGGAGCTGTCGGCCGCGAAGTTCACGGCGGACACGGTCGGCGGCCGGGAGGGCGAGCGGATGTACGCCACGGGCGACCGGGCCCGCTGGATGGCCGACGGCAACCTGGAGTTCCGGGGCCGCCGGGACGACCAGGTCAAGGTCCGCGGCTACCGGATCGAACTGGGCGAGGTGCTGGCCGCGTTGCGGCAGGTGCCGGGCGTGGTGGACTGCGCGGTCACCACGCTGCGCGGCGACGACGGTCCGCAGATCGTGGCGGGCGTGGCGACGGGCGGCGACGGGCCGGAGCTCTCCGGAGGTCTCGTGCGCCGGCACCTCACCAGGACCCTCCCCGGCTACATGCTCCCCGAGCACGTGCTCGTCCTGCCGGCCCTGCCGGTCGGGCCGACGGGCAAGGTGGACCGGGAGCAGTTGGCCCGGCTCGCCGCCCGCCCCCGGGGAGGCCGGCGGACGTGAGGGAGGAGGGGGACACCCGGCCGGTGCCGGATGTCCCCCGGCCTCGCCCGGCGCTACTTGCGCACGCCCAGCTTCCACACCATCGCCGCCACGGCGTCGGTGTTGACGTCCAGGGCGCGCCGGTCGATGTTGGCGGGGGTGTCGCAGGCCAGGTGGTAGCACTTGTCCATGGCCTCACCGGCGGTGCCGCCCCACTTCGCGGCCTGTTCCGGGGTCTTGATCTCGGCGGAGCCGGTGAAGATCCCGCCGACCCGGACGCCCTTGGCCAGGAACGGCTCGTGGTCGCTCCGGCCGTTGAGGGCGGTGGCGGGTTCGGTGGGGATGCCCTTGGCGGTGAAGTACTGGTTGAAGTGCCGGGCCACATCGGGGCTCTGGTCGTAGACGAAGTACCCGGGGTTGGGCGAGCCGATCATGTCGAAGTTCAGATAGGCGCTGATGCGGGACAGTTCGGCGGGCGGCAGAGTGTTCACGTAGTGGGTGGAGCCGATGTACGTCTCCTCCTCGGTGCCCCAGAAGGCGAACCGGAGGTGCTGGGAAGGGGTGACCTTCTTCGCGGAGACCGTCAGCGCGGTTTCCAGGATGGCCGCCACGCTGGATCCGTTGTCGTTGATTCCAGGGCTGGTGTCCACCGAGTCGAGATGCGCCCCGACCATGAGAACCTTTCCGGACTGACCGCCGCGAGGCCAGTCGGCGATCAGGTTCCAGCTCTTCTTCCCGTTGAATTCGAATTCCTGGAGCGAGGTTTTGTATCCGGCCGCGTCCAGCTTTTCCCTGACGTAGTCCACGGACGCCTGATAACCGGTCGTGCCGTGGGCCCGGTTTCCGTTGTTCGCGTCGGAGATCCGCTGGAGCGCATGGAGGTGCCGCATCACCTCGGCCACCGGAACATCGGGCGCAACACGCTCCTGAACAGGCTCTTCGGCGTGCACACCGGCCGTCCCCAAGAGCAGGACGGACAGCGTGGAGGCCGCGACGACGGCAGGGCGTAACGACTTGAAAGGCACTGCGTATTTCCCCTTTGCGGTGCGGGTGCGGTTTTCCGATCCGGGGTTCCCGTGATCACCATGAATACTTCCACGGCCCCCGGACGCACACCACCCACTTTCACAACCGGAATGAAGCGGACGCTCCTTTTCCGCCAGACCGGCGACAACGGCTTTCTCGGGCGGGGGCACACCGAAAATGACGGGTGCACGGCTTCGCGTGTACTGATGTCCCGGGTGAATTCATGGCGCATTTCATTCCTCGCCCGGCCGCCGTCCACCGGTCCGGCGCCGCCCGGCCCGCGTGGGCGCGGGGCGCGGGAAGCCCGTCGCGCCGTGGACCCACCGGGCGCCCGTCGTTCCCCGGCACGGGCGCCGGCCGGCTCCGCCCCGCGCAAGGGGGCGGAGCCGGCGCTTTCCGGAAGTGCGGGATTCCCCCTGACCGGGCGCCGGTGCTCGGCTAGCCTCGTCTTCTCTTGATGCCGAACTGACGTACGTCGAAAAGCACTTCGGGGGATCAGTGTCAGAACAGCGGCCGGTGCCACCGGGCCCCGACGCGAGCGGGGCAGCCGCGCTGCGCCGGGCCGGCGCCACACCCCTGCGTCCCGCCGACCCGGACCTCGTGGGCCCCTATGTGCCGCTCGCGCTCCTCGGCAGCGGCGGCATGGGCCGGGTCTATCTGGCCCGCCCCGTGGACGACAGCCCCGGCCTGGTCGCGCTGAAGGTGATCAGGCCCGAGTACGCGGAGGACGCCCGGTTCCGGCGCCGGTTCGAGCGCGAGGCGTCGGTGCACGCCCGGCTCCGCACCCCGTACACCCCGAGGCTGTGCGGGACGGGCTTCCGGGACGAACTGCTGTGGATGGCCACCGAGTACCTCCCGGGCCTCGACCTGGCGGAGGCCGTGCGCGAGGACGGCGCCCTGGAGGCGGCCCCGGTATGGCGGCTGACGGCGTGTCTGGCACGGGCGCTCGCCGAGCTCGCCGCCGCGGGGGTCGTGCACCGGGACCTGAAGCCGTCCAACGTCCTGCTGTCCGTCCGGGGCGCGCATGTGATCGACTTCGGCATCTCGAAGGCGGTGGACTCGAGTTCCCTCACCGGCACGGGCAACCGGGTGGGAACTCCGGCCTACATGTCGCCCGAGCACCTCCGGACCGGCCGTTCCGACACGGCGTCGGACGTCTTCTCGCTGGCCGGGACGCTGGTCTACGCGGCGACGGGACGGGCTCCGTTCGGTGACGGCACGGGCGTCGACGTGATGCACCGGGTGGCGTTCGAGGAACCGGATCCGGACCTGCTCGGCGGCATCGCGTCGGCGGACCCGGCCCTCGGCGCACTGCTGTCCGCCTGTCTGGCCAAGGAGCCCGGACAGCGGCCCACCCCGCAGGACCTCGTGGACGCGGCCGCCCCGCACGCCGGGGCGGCCGACTGGGCCGAGCCCCTGCGCGGCAGGGTGCTGGCCCGGCAGGAGGCGTACGAGACGCTGCACCGCCTTCCCGCGGCGCGGAGGTACCGCCCGGGCCCTCCGGACCAGCGGGCGATCCCTCCCGTGCCTCCCGCTCCGGCCCCACCGGCGGAAACCCCCGGCTCTCCGGTCACCCCGCCCTCCGGAGGGCCGCGCCCGTCGGCACTCCGTGTCCGGGGCCGCGGCAAGCCGGCGCGGGCCGTGGTCGCGGCCGCCGCCCTCTGCGCGGTCACCGCGGGCGTCGTCCTCGTGCTGACCCGCCAGGACGCGCCCGCCACGACCGCGCACCCCCCGACGGCCCTCGACGGCCCCGTGGCCGGCGAGGCCGCCTCCCCCGCGCCCGGGGCGGCGGACGGAACCTCTCCCGAGGTCAGGTCGGGCAGCGCTCCGCACGCCGACGGCGCCGCCGAGGACCCCGCGGTCCCGGTGACCCCGGCGCCCGCCTTCGCATCCCCCGACGGCACCCGCCCGGGCGCCCCCTCCCCGTCCGCCGTGGAGTCCGAGCCCTCCGCCGACGTCACGGCATCCCCCGTGAGCCCGTCCCCCACCCCCACGGCCCCGCCCTGGATCTCCGACTGCGCCTACTACTCCGGCAAGGGACGCACCGGCCCGGGGGACAGCGGCAGACGCGTCCTGCAGGTGCAGTGCATGCTGACGGAACGCGGGTACGCCGTGGGCGACGGCGGCGTGGACGGCGAGTTCGGCGCCGGCACGGAGTCCGCCGTACGGAGACTGCAGAGCGACAAGGGCCTGACCGCGGACGGTGTGGTGGCCCGGGAGACCTGGGCGGCGCTGCGCGGCCCGGAGTGACGCCGGCGCGCCGCCCGGCGCGGGTCACCCGCGGGCGGCGCCCGTCACCTCCACGCAGAGGTCGTTGTCGGCCGTGTAGCAGGGACGCACTGCGGCGCCACCGACCGAGCCCGTCGGATAGACGAAGATCTCCTTGCGGTCCGCCACGTCGTCGAACAGGCGCCCCACCCGGATCGTCGGAGCCTCGTCGGCGGATCCGGCCCGCACGGACACGTCCCAGACGTGGCGTCCGGTCGCGTCGTCGGCAACCAGCTCCCCGTGGCCGACGGTGAAGGAGAATCCCCTGCCGTCGTCCTCCACCCGTGGTCGCAGGGTCCGTACGGCGCCGCTCGCGTCCCTGCGGCGCAGGTGGACGGCGGCGCCCTCGGAGAGCGAAGCGCCGTACAGCCGGGCCGTGACGGTCGTCGACCGGTCCGTGACCGCGATGCCCCCGACCTCCGCGTGGGCGGTGCGCAGCCAGGCCCGTACCGCGAGGTGGCCGTCCTTGGTGGGGTACGGAATCCGCACGGCCACCGGTGACGGCCATGCGCGGAGGTGCCCGTCGACGAGGGCCCGCAGGTCGCGCAGACCGGGCCGCAGCCGGCGTTCCGCGGCTCCCGGTTCGGGGAGCAGGCAGGCGTCCCAGTGCCCTTCGGCGAGCGCGATCCGCGGCTCCAGGACGGCGCGTCGGCGGCCGTCGCCCACGGGTTCCAGGTCGAGGACGTGCGGGGTGGTCGCGGGCCGGCCCTTCTCGGGACGCAGCCGCAGCAGCAGTCGGGGTGACGGGAGGTCGTCGGCCTGCGGCCGCAGCACGAAGGTGATCCGGCCGTCGGTGTCGGCCGTGCAGTCGGCACGCGGGTGCGTCTCGTGTGCGGTGCGGGGTTCCGTGGTCATCGCCGCCTCCGGCGTATCGGGCGCAGCGCGCGGGCGGCCGCGGCATGGGCGGTGTCGCGCGCGGCGTACCCCTGACCGACCAGGGCCCGTCGCAGCCGGCCCGTTCCCCGTGCGGCCGGCCGCCCGGTCCTCCTCGCCGACATGGCCTCCTCGATCAGGCGCTCGGCCTGCTCCAGGACGGGCCCGGGGGCGAACCGTCGCGCGTTCTCGACGGCCGTGCGGCCCATCCGCCGGCGCCGCTCGTCGTCGCGGACGAGGTCCAGCAGCGCGGCGCCCAGCGCGTCCCGGTCGCCGACCGGCACCAGCCGTCCGTCGGCCCCGTCCTCGATGATCTCGCCGGGTCCGTACCGGCAGTCGGTGCTCACCACCGGCAGTCCGCAGCGCATCGCCTCGACGATGGTCATGCCGAACGGCTCGAAGTCGGACGCCGCGGCGCCGATCGAGCCCTTGACCCACTCCGCCTCCATGGGCGCCGCGGCGCCCATGAGGAAGACGTTGTCGGACAGGTCGAGGCGGTGGACGAGCGCCCGCAGCCGGGCGTGTTCGTCCCCGTTGCCGTAGATGCGCAGCCGCCAGTCCGGGTGCTCGGCGGCGACCAGGGCGAACGCCTCGATGAGCAGGTCGTACCGCTTCACCGGGACCAGCCGGCCGGCCGCGACGACCACCTTCGCGGTGCCGTCGGCGGCCGGCAGCACCGGATCGGGAACACTGTTGGGCAGGGCTTCGACCCGTACGCCGGGCAGCCACATCTTGCGCCGGTAGGCGGCGGCGTCCGCCTGCGTGACCGTGGTGAGCACGTCGAGCCGGCGGTAGGCCCGGCGCAGCGCGGTGCGCAGCCGGGGCGGATGGTTGTCCAGGGTGAGGTGCTCCTGCCCGACGCGCGCGACGTGTTCCGGCGCCTGGAGGGCGAGGTGCACGTTGAGGCCCGGCCGGGTGCCGATGACCACGTCGGCGCCGATCGTCGCCAGGCACTCGCCGATCCGCTGGTCCGTCAGTTCGCTGTACTGGCGGTGGCGGTACTCGGCGGCGGGGAACACGAGCGCCGGACGCCGGTGGAGGGGATGCGCCTTCTCGTGCCGCAGGTCCACCAGCGGGCGTAAGGAAACTCTCGGGTCCAGGGCGAAGTTGGGGTCCTCGCGGTGCCGGAACACGGACACGATCTCCACGTCGTGCCGCCCGGCCAGCGCCTGGGCCAGATTGAAGGTCGTGGTGATCGTGCCTCCGATCCCGTAGGCGTTGTGGAGCAGGAATGAGATCTTCATGCGCCCTAGACTGCGCCGACTTCCCCGGGGTTGCCCGCTGTTATCGCTTCGTGGTCCGACGGAGCGGGCCGTCCCGGGCGCCCGACGGCCCGGCGCCGGGCGGTGCACGAACACGGCGATGACCCTGCCGAGTCGTACGTCGCCCGCGACGGGTGCCCGTGGGTCGGTGCCGCGTTCCCGCGCCTCGCCGGCGCGCACCGGGGCGTGCCGGGCGAGCGGGCCGTCTTGCCACCGGTACCCGGGTACGGGTTTACCGTCGAACACGTCCCCGCCCGCACGGTGCGGGTGCCCAACGACGGGAGTGGTCACCATGACGACCTGGGTGCCGCGGTCCTGCACGCTGCCCGGCGCAGAGCAGCCGCTGCGGGTCGCGGAGTTCGACGCGTTGTTCGCCGGGCACCTGGCCGGTTCCTCCCGGCCGGACCGGCTGCGGCTGCGGCTGGTGTTCACCGGCGGGCCGGGCGTGGAGGAGACGGTGCGCGACCTGGTGGCCCGTGAGAGCGGCTGCTGCTCGTTCTTCACCTTCACCATCGGCCCCGGCCCGGAGCGGATCCATCTGGACGTCGAGGTGGACGGCGTCCACGAGGGCGTCCTGGACGCCCTCGAACAGCGGGCCGCGGTGGCCTCCGGCCGGGACCTGCCGTGAGTGGCGGCGGCCTGCGCAGCGGTCAGGTCGCGGAGGCGGCCGGGGTGAACATCCAGACCCTGCGCTACTACGAGCGGCGGGGCCTGCTGGCCGAGCCCGGCCGCAGTTCCTGCGGGCACCGCGTCTACGGCGAGGACGCGGTCACCGTGCTGCGGGTGATCAAGGCGGCCCAGCGTCTGGGCTTCACCCTCGACGAGGTGGCCGGGTTGCTGGAGGCCGGCCGCCACCGGCACGGCCGGCCCGTCGCGGGATTCCAGGAGCGCGCCGCGGCCAAGCTCGCCGAGGTCGACGCGAGGATCGCCGATCTGCACACCGTCCGCGCCGCTCTGCTCACCGCGGTCGCCGCGGGTTGCGACGACCTGACGGCGTGCGCGTCGACGCCCTGCTGCCCCCTGCCGTTCGGCGACCTCGCCGCGGGGAGCCGCCACGTCGGCCCTTGCGACTGATCGCCTGAGGGTGACTCATGTGACCGCGATGAGCCGTGGATCACCTGCGCGATCTCCACGGGCGGGCGCCGCCTTCGGGCGGTCACCTCGGAGAAGACCCCAGCGAACACCCCGGGCGACACGCGAGCAGCGCGCTCGGTCCGTCGGGTCGGAGCCGGGACTCCGACCTTCGCAGGGAACGTTTCCCCAGGTCAGAAGGTGGAGGTGGGGCGGGTGGGACTCGAACCCACGGCCGACGGATTATGAGTCCGCTGCTCTAACCGGCTGAGCTACCGCCCCATAGCGGCGTGTCGCGTACATGTGTGCGCGCCGTCTGCCGCAGCATAGCCGCTCATACGATCTCACGCTCCGCCTGGTCCGACGTCGCACGACCATGAGGACCCCGCCGCGACCTGCGCGGTTCCCGCCGGAGTGGAACCCACATGAAAAAGGACCCCTACGGGGTCCTCGATCACGATGCTCCCCCGACTGGACTCGAACCAGTAACCTGCCGGTTAACAGCCGGCTGCTCTGCCAATTGAGCTACGGAGGACCGAGCTCCCCCGACTGGACTCGAACCAGTAACCTGCCGGTTAACAGCCGGCTGCTCTGCCAATTGAGCTACGGAGGAATGCCTCGTTGCATCGAACGTACCTACCTGGGTATTCGCCAGGGGGCGGGCGCTCGCTGCGACACATACATTAGCGCAAGCAGGGGGGTGCTCCGCCAATCGGTTCCCCCGGCACCGATGTCGCACCGCAGACCTACACGAGGGAAGGGTGGCCGTCATGCGCTACCGGCTCACGTTCGTCGTCGGACTCGCCCTGGGCTACGTGCTGGGCACGCGCGCCGGGCGCGAGCGTTACGAGCAGCTGAAGAAGTCCGCCCGGCAGGTGGCGCAGAACCCGGCGGTGCGCAACACCGCGGAGTCGGCGGCGCAGCAGGGCCGCCAGTTCGCGGGCCGGGCCTATCACGTGGTGAGCACCAAGGTCGGGGACCGGATGCCCGACTCGGTCGCGGACCGGGTGCGGTCGCTGCGGGAGCGCTCCGCGCACAGCAACGGGTCGGACGACTGGGGCACCAGTAACACGTAGGGGTGGCGGAGCCGACACGTTCACCCCCCGCGGTGCGGCAGAATTTTCGCCATGGGGATAGTCGCCGGGTTGGACAGTTCGCCCGATTTCACTCGTATCGTCGTCTGCGACACGGACACGGGGGCCGTGCTCAGGCAGGGATATGCGCCGCATCCGGTGGAGAGCCCCGAGGCCGGGGGGCGGGCCAGCGACGTCGATCCCCAGGCCTGGCTGCTGTCCCTGGGGGAGGCGGCCGGCGGGGGCCTGCTCGAAGGGGTGCAGGCCATCGGGGTGTCCTCGCAGCAGAACGCGGTCGTGCCGCTGGACGCGCAGGGCGGCACCGTGCGGCCCGCGATGGTCGGCGGTGACAAGCGGGCGCAGGTCGCGGCCGCCGATCTGATCGACGCGCTCGGCGGGCGCGAGGCCTGGGCGCAGGCCGTGGGCTGTGTGCCGCAGGCCGCGCAGCCGGTGACCAAGCTGCGCTGGCTGGCGAAGAACGAGCCCGACGCGGCGATGCGTACCGCCGTGCTGATGCAGGCCCACGACTGGCTGGTGTGGCAGTTGCTCGGGCGGCCCGTGCGGCGGACCACCGACCGGGGCGGGGCCTCCGGCACGGGGTACTGGTCGGCCGCCACCGGCGGCTACCGGCCCGACCTCGTGGAGCTGGCGCTCGGTCACCAGGCCATGCTGCCCGAGGTGATCGGCCCGTCGGACGCGGCCGGTACGACCCCGGAGGGCCTGCTGATCTCCGCCGGGACCGGCGAGACCATGGCGGCGGCCCTGGGGCTGGGGATCGGGCTCGGCGACGCGGTGGTGTCGCTCGGCGCGTCCGGGTCCGTGATGGCCGTCCACCCCGAGGCGCTCGTCGACCAGACCGGGATGATCACCTCTTTGGCGGACGCGACGGGCATGCACCTGCCGGTCGTGACCACCCTGAACGCCGTACGGACCCTGCGCGGGGCCGCCGAGCTGCTCGGGGTACCGGATCTGGAGAGTCTGTCCGAGCTGGCGATGAAGTCGACGCCGGGGGCGCACGGGCTGGTGCTGCTGCCCTACCTGGAGGGCGAGCGCACGCCGAACCTGCCGCACACGGCGGGCACGCTGGCGGGGCTACGGCGCGAGTCGATGAAGCCGGAGCACTTCGCGCGGGCCGCCTTCGAGGGCATGCTGTGCGGGCTCGCGGACGCGCTGGACGTGCTGCGCGGGCGGGGCGTGGAGGTGCGGCGGATCTTCCTGCTCGGCGCGGCGGCCGAGCTGCCGGCCGTGCAGGCGGCGGCGCCCGCGCTGTTCGGGGCGCAGGTCGTCGTCCCGCAGCCGGCCGACTACGCGGCGATCGGGGCGGCGCGGCAGGCCGCCTGGGCGCTCGGGGTGTCCCAGGGCACCCTCGATCCGCGGATGCCACCGGCCTGGCACGGGCCGGCGGCGCAGGTGCTGGAGCCGGGCGAGGAGCTGGCCGTCGGGCAGGCGGTGCGGCAGCAGTTCGTGTCGGTGCGGGAGCAGACGCATCCGTCGGCGTTCCGCCCGTAGGGCCGCCCGCCGCTCGTGGGGCGGCGGGCGGGAAGAGGCGACCTGGCACACCGCCCTGGCGTTAATCAGTTGAGGTAACGCCGGTGGAGTGTTCGACGATAGGGGCCACGGGCAACCAATGCCCCTACCGCCGACTCCGAGAGACGTAGCGTGCTCATACGACTTCTGCGGACCTATCTCAGGCCCTACAAGAAACCCATCACCCTGCTGGTGCTGCTGCAGTTCCTGCAGACCTGCGCCACCCTCTACCTGCCCACGCTGAACGCCGACATCATCGACACCGGCGTGGTCAACGGGGACACCGGATACATCCTGTCCTTCGGTGGCCTGATGATCGGCATCTCGCTGGCGCAGGTCGTGTGCAACGTCGGCGCCGTGTACTACGGCGCGCGGACGGCCGCGGCGATCGGCCGGGACATGCGTGCGGGCGTCTTCGACCGGGTGCAGTCCTTCTCCGCGCGCGAGGTGGGCCACTTCGGGGCGCCCTCGCTGATCACGCGGACCACGAACGACGTCCAGCAGATCCAGATGCTGGCCCTGATGACGTTCACGCTGATGGTGTCGGCGCCGATCATGTGCGTGGGCGGGATCGTCCTGGCGCTCGGTCTGGACGTGCCGCTGTCGGGGGTGCTCGTCGCGGTCGTGCCCGTGCTGGGCATCTGCGTGACGCTCATCGTGCGGCGGCTGCGGCCGCTGTTCCGGTCCATGCAGGAGCGGCTGGACACGGTGAACCGGGTGCTGCGCGAGCAGATCACCGGCAACCGGGTGATCCGTGCCTTCGTCCGCGACGCGTACGAGGAGCAGCGCTTCCGGAAGGCCAACACCGATCTCACCGACATCTCGCTCAAGGCCGGCAACCTGCTGGCGCTGATGTTCCCGGTGGTCATGACCACGGTGAACCTGTCGTCGATCGCCGTGGTGTGGTTCGGCGCCCACCGGATCGACAGCGGCGGCATGCAGATCGGTGACCTGACCGCCTTCCTCGCCTACCTCATGCAGATCGTCATGTCCGTGATGATGGCCACCTTCATGTTCATGATGGTGCCGCGCGCGGAGGTGTGCGCCGAGCGCATCCAGGAGGTCCTGGGCACCGAGTCGAGCGTGGTGCCGCCGGTGGCGCCGGTGCGGGAGCTGAGGCGGCACGGGCACCTGGAGATCCGGGGGGCGGGGTTCCGCTATCCGGGTGCGGAGGAGCCCGTGCTGAAGGCCGTCGACCTGGTCGCCCGGCCCGGTGAGACGACCGCCGTGATCGGCTCCACCGGCAGCGGCAAGTCCACGCTGCTGGGGCTGGTGCCCCGGCTGTTCGACGCCACCGACGGCGAGGTCCTCGTCGACGGGGTGCCGGTCGCCGACATCGACCCCCGGCTGCTGGCGAGGACCGTCGGACTCGTGCCGCAGAAGCCGTACCTCTTCGCCGGGACCGTCGCCACCAACCTGCGCTACGGCAATCCCGACGCGAGCGACGAGGAGCTGTGGCACGCGCTCCGGGTGGCGCAGGCCGAGGACTTCGTGCGGAAGCTGGAGGGCGGGCTCGACGCGCCCATCGCGCAGGGCGGGACGAACGTCTCCGGTGGTCAGCGGCAGCGGCTCGCCATCGCCCGCACGCTGGTGCAGCGGCCGGAGATCTACCTGTTCGACGACTCCTTCTCCGCCCTCGACTACGCCACGGACGCGGCGCTGCGCGCGGCGCTCGGGCAGGAGACCGCCGAGGCGACCGTCGTCATCGTCGCCCAGCGTGTGGCGACCATCCGCGACGCCGACCGGATCGTCGTCCTCGACGAGGGCCGGGTCGTCGGCACGGGCACGCACGCCGAGCTGATGGCGGACAACGAGACCTACCGGGAGATCGTGCTCTCCCAGCTGACGGAAGCGGAGGCTGCCTGATGGCGGGGCCCATGGGGCGGATGATGGCCGGCAGCGGCCCCGACAACCGCTCGCTGGACTTCAAGGTGTCCGGGCGGCGACTGCTCGCCCAGTTCAAACCGGAGCGGCTGACCCTCTACGGGATGCTGTTCTGCGTGGTCGTGAGCGTCGGCCTGAACGTCGTGGGGCCGAAGATCCTCGGCCAGGCCACCGACCTGGTCTTCGCCGGCATCGTCGGGCGGGAGATGCCGGCCGGGGCGAGCAAGGAGCAGGTCCTGGACTCGATGCGGCAGCGCGGCGAGGGCGAGGTCGCCGACATGCTCCGCAGCACGGACTTCACCCCGGGCGAGGGCATCGACTTCGGCGCCGTCGCGAACGTCCTGCTGTTCGCGCTCGTCGTGTTCCTCGTCGCCGGTCTGCTGATGGCGGTGGCGACGCGGCTGGTCAACGCGGCCGTCAACCGCACGATGTTCCGGATGCGCGAGGACGTGCAGACCAAGCTGTCGCGGCTGCCGCTGTCGTACTTCGACAAGCGGCAGCGCGGTGAGGTGCTGTCGCGGGCGACCAACGACATCGACAACATCGGGCAGACGCTCCAGCAGTCGCTGGGCCAGCTCATCAACTCGCTGCTGACGATCGTCGGCGTGCTGGCCGTGATGTTCTGGCTGTCGTGGATCCTCGCGCTGGTCGCGCTGGTGACCGTGCCGCTGTCGGCGGTCGTCGCCGCGAGGGTGGGCAAGCGGTCGCAGCCGCACTTCGTGCAGCAGTGGCGCTCCACCGGAAAGCTGAACGCCCACATCGAGGAGATGTACACCGGCCACACCCTGGTGAAGGTGTTCGGCCGGCAGGAGGAGTCGGCGCGGCAGTTCGCCGAGCAGAACGACGCGCTGTACGAGGCGGGGTTCCGGGCGCAGTTCAACAGCGGGATCATGCAGCCGCTGATGCTGTTCGTGTCGAACATCAACTACGTGCTGGTGGCCGTCGTCGGCGGGCTGCGGGTCGCGTCCGGCTCGCTGTCCATCGGTGACGTGCAGGCGTTCATCCAGTACTCGCGGCAGTTCTCGATGCCGCTGACGCAGGTCGCGTCGATGGCGAACCTGGTGCAGTCGGGTGTCGCCTCCGCCGAGCGGATCTTCGAGCTGCTCGACGCGGAGGAGCAGGCGCCCGACCCGGCGGCGGGCGTGCGGCCCGAGGAGCTGCGCGGGCGGGTGGCGCTGGAGCATGTGTCCTTCCGCTACGACCCCGAGAAGCCGCTGATCGAGGACCTGTCGCTGGTCGTCGAGCCCGGCCACACGGTCGCGATCGTGGGCCCGACCGGAGCGGGCAAGACCACACTGGTCAATCTGCTCATGCGGTTCTACGACGTCTCCGGCGGGCGCATCACCCTCGACGGCGTCGACGTCGCCGCGATGTCCCGGGACGAACTGCGCGCCGGGATCGGCATGGTGCTGCAGGACACCTGGCTGTTCGGCGGCACCATCGCGGAGAACATCGCCTACGGGGCGTCCCGGGAGGTGACCCGGGGAGAGATCGAGGAGGCGGCGCGGGCCGCCCACGCGGACCGGTTCATCCGGACGCTGCCCGACGGCTACGACACCGTGATCGACGACGAGGGCAGCGGCGTCAGCGCGGGCGAGAAGCAACTGATCACCATCGCGCGGGCGTTCCTGTCCGACCCGGTGATCCTCGTCCTCGACGAGGCGACCAGCTCCGTCGACACCCGTACGGAGGTGCTGATCCAGAAGGCGATGGCGAAGCTCGCGCACGGGCGGACCTCGTTCGTCATCGCCCACCGGCTGTCGACGATCCGGGACGCGGACACGATCCTCGTGATGGAGAACGGGTCGATCGTGGAGCAGGGCGCGCACGCGGACCTGCTCGCCTCCGGCGGGGCGTACGCGCGGCTGTACGAGGCGCAGTTCGCGCAGGCGGTGGCCGAGGTGGACTGAGGTCGCCCCGGGCCGGGACGGGTGGGTGCACTCCCCGCGTGTGGCGGGTGCGGCTGCGCCCACCCTTCCCCGCTCCCGGCCGACAGGCCTCAGTCCAGGTAGCCGCGCAGCTGGTCCGCGAAGGCGTGGTCGCGCAGTTTGCCGAGGGTCTTGGACTCGATCTGCCGTATCCGCTCCCGGGTGACACCGAAGATGCGGCCGATCTCCTCCAGGGTGCGCGGGCGGCCGTCGTCCAGGCCGTAGCGGAGCTGGACGACCTTGCGCTCGCGTTCGCCGAGGGTCGACAGGACGGCCTCCAGGTGCTCCCTGAGCAGCAGGAACGCCGCGGACTCGACCGGGCTCGCGGCGTCGCCGTCCTCGATGAGGTCGCCGAGGGCGACGTCGTCCTCCTCGCCCACGGGTGCGTGCAGGGAGACCGGCTCCTGGGCGAGGCGGAGGACCTCGCCGACGCGTTCCGGCGGCAGGTCGAGCTGGGCGGCGACCTCGTCGGCGGTGGGTTCGTAGCCGCGTTCCTGGAGCATGCGGCGCTGGACGCGGACGACCCGGTTGATCAGCTCGACCACGTGGACGGGGACCCGGATGGTGCGGGCCTGGTCGGCGAGGGCACGGGACATGGCCTGCCTGATCCACCAGGTGGCGTACGTGGAGAACTTGTAGCCGCGGGCGTAGTCGAACTTCTCGACCGCCCGGATGAGGCCCAGGTTGCCCTCCTGGACGAGGTCGAGCATGGTCAGCCCGCGGCCGACGTACCGCTTGGCCACCGACACGACGAGCCGCAGGTTGGCCTCGATCAGGCGGCGCTTGGCCATGCGGCCCATGACGACCAGCCGGTCGAGGTCGAGGGCGAGTTCGCTGTCCAGGTCGGGGGTGTTGCCCAGCTTCTCCTCGGCGAACAGGCCGGCCTCGACCCGGCGGGCCAGTTCGACCTCCTCGGCCGCGGTGAGCAGCGGGATCCGGCCGATCTCACGCAGGTACTGGCGGAACAGGTCCGAGGACGGCCCCGCCGTCTCGGCGGCGCGGGGGGTGGGCGTCTCGACGGGCTCGGGGGCCTCTTCCAGCGCCTCGGCGGGCGGGCCGTCCGGCTCCGGCTCCATGCCGGGCTCCGTTCCGGGTTCCGGGCGCGTACGCGGGTCTGTTTCGGGGTGGTGCGCGGCACGGTTCTGCGGCGGGACCGCGACCAGGACATCCGTCTCGGTGTCCGGTTCCGTGCCGTCGGTACGCGTGTCGTTCTGGGTGAGGGTCTGGGTCTGCACGGGGGCGACCTCCAGGATGTCCGCTGCCGAGAGGTGCGGCAGCGCTGCTTCGAGGGCGGAGTCGGCGGCCTCGCCGCTGTCCGTCCCGTACGCGATGAGCGGAACCGCGGGGGTGGGACCCGCTGGGGACGGATCGGCCGCGCTCCGGGGACTCAGGCACCGGAACCCAGTGTGGAGTACGACACATCGCCGCCACGAGGGGCGTGCGATGACTTTTTGCGTCCGGTCCGTGACCGCCTGGTGACCGTGGCGGGCGGACGGCTCAGAGAGCCGCGGCTCCGTGCTCGCGCAATGCCTGGTCGTACTGCTGAAGGACCCACAGCTCGTTCTGCACGGCGGCCAGTTGCGCCGGGTCGCCGCCCGCGGCGAGGCGGGTCAGCTGGGACTGGACGTCACGGACGCGGCGCTCGACGGCGCGGCGGCGGACCTGGACGAGGACCGTGCCCGCGTACACCTCGTCCACGGCGCGCCGCATGATCGGCTCCACGGCCAGCTCGGTGACCATGGCGCGGACGGTGTCGTCGGGCGCCGCGTCGCGGACCCGGACCAGGTACTCCTGCCCGTCCGGTACGCCGTACTCGGCGCCGCCCGCGTCGAGGATCGCCTGGCGTACGGCGGCGTAGGGGGCGGCGGTGAACTCGTCGACGCCGTACGCGTCGAAGGCCGGGGAGACCAGTTCGGGGCGCTGGAGGGCGAGTTTGAGGAGTTCCCGTTCGGTGGCGTAGACGGGGTTGCGCAGGGTGAGGGCGGGGCCGGAGACGGCGGGGCGGCGGGCGGGTTCGTAGGGCTGGGTGTGGGCGCCGCGGGCCGGCGCGGGTCCCTTGCCGCCGCGGTCGCGGGCCCAACGGGCGAGCTGTGCCACGCGTTTGACGACGAACTGGGTGTCGAGGATGCCGAGCATGCCGGCGAGCTGGACGGCGACCTCGTGCTGGGCGCCGCTGTTCTTGATGCGGGCCACGACGGGCGCGGCCTCGTCCAGCGCGGCCGCGCGGCCGGCCGGGGTGTCGAGGTCGTAGCGGCTCACGATCTGGCGCAGCGCGAACTCGAAGAGCGGGGTGCGGGGTTCGACGAGGTCGGCGACCGCGTCGTCGCCCTTGGTGAGGCGCAGGTCACAGGGGTCCATGCCGTCCGGGGCGATCGCGATGTACGTCTCGGCGGCGAACTTCTGGTCGTCCTCGAAGGCGCGCAGGGCCGCCTTCTGGCCGGCCGCGTCACCGTCGAAGGTGAAGATGACGCGGGCGCTGCCGTTGTCCATCAGCAGCCGGCGGAGGATCTTGATGTGGTCGCCGCCGAAGGCGGTGCCGCAGGTCGCGATGGCGGTGGTGACGCCGGCGAGGTGGCAGGCCATGACGTCGGTGTAGCCCTCGACGACGACCGCGCGGGACGTCTTGGCGATCTCCTTCTTCGCGAGGTCGATGCCGTAGAGCACCTGGGACTTCTTGTAGATCGCCGTCTCGGGGGTGTTGAGGTACTTGGGGCCGGTGTCGGCCTCGTAGAGCCTGCGGGCGCCGAAGCCGACGACCTCCCCGCCGATGTCGCGGATCGGCCACATCAGGCGGCCGCGGAAGCGGTCGATGGGGCCGCGGCGGCCCTCCTGCGACAGCCCGGAAAGGATCAGCTCCTTGTCGGTGAAGCCCTTGCCGCGCAGGTAGCGGGTGAGGTGGTCCCAGCCCTGCGGGCTGTAGCCGACGCCGAAGTGGACGGCGGCGGCCTGGTCGAAGCCGCGCTCGGCGAGGAAGATCCGGCCGGTGTCGGCCTCGGGGCTGACGGCGAGCTGTTCCGCGTACCACTCGGCGGCGATCTTGTGGGCCTCGACCAGGCGGATGCGCTCACCGCGCTGGTGGGAGGGGTTGTAGCCGCCCTCCTCGTACCGCAGGGTGATGCCGGCCTGCGCGGCGAGGCGCTCGACCGCCTCGGAGAAGGTGAGGTGGTCGACCTTCATCACGAACGTGATGGTGTCGCCGCCCTCCTGGCAGCCGAAGCAGTGGAAGAGACCCTTGCTGGGGCTGACCTGGAAGGACGGCGACTTCTCGTCGTGGAACGGGCACAGGCCCTTGAGGTTGCCGCCGCCCGCGTTGCGCAGCTGGAGGTACTCGGACACCACGGCGTCGATCGGGACCGCGTCCCGTACCGCCTTCACGTCCTCGTCGTTGATCCGTCCTGCCACGCGTGAATTCTACGGGGGCGCTGTGACATCCACGGGGCGCCGCAGCGCCCAGTCGGCGGCGCGGGGAACCGCGCGACCTGCCGCCCGCGGCCCGCACCCACCGGGCGACGGCCCCCGGCGGACGCCTAGGCGACCAGGCTCTCCAACGGCACGTGCGGGTCCGCCAGGGCCTCCGTGTCGACCCGCGCGCGCGAGCGCACCAGCTTCTGGATCGGCTCTGTGACGTCCCACACGTTCACGTTCATCCCGGCGAGGACACGGCCCTCCTTCACCCAGAACGCGATGAACTCCCGCTTCCCCGCGTCCCCGCGGATCACCACCTCGTCGTACGTCCCCGGGGGCGCCCACCCGCTGTACTCCATGCCGAGGTCGTACTGGTCGGTGAAGAAGTAGGGCACGCGGTCGTAGGTGACGTCCCGGCCGAGCATCGCGCGAGCGGCCGCGGGCCCGCCGTTCAGCGCGTTGGCCCAGTGCTCGACGCGCAGCGTCGTGTCGAACAGGCCGAGCGGGAAGGACGCCACGTCACCGGCGGCGTAGATGTCGGGGTCGGAGGTGCGCAGCCGTGCGTCCACGGCGACGCCGCCGCCGTGCGCCCGGTCGGCCAGCTCCAGCCCCGCCGCCTCCGCCAGCCCCGTACGGGGAGCCGCCCCGACGGCGGCGAGGACGTCGTGCGCCGGGTGCTCCTCACCGTCGTCGGTGCGGGCCGCGAGCACCATGCCGTCCTGGCCGACGATCTCCGTCAGCCGGACGCCGAAGCGGAAGCGGACCCCGTGCTCGCGGTGCAGCTCGGCGAAGACGTTGCCGAGCTCGGGACCGAGCGCGCCGTGCAGCGGGGTGGGCTCGGGCTCCACGACGGTGACCTCCGCGCCGTACTCGCGGGCCGCCGCCGCGATCTCCAGGCCGATCCAGCCGGCGCCGGCGATGACGAGGTGGCCGTTGTCGCGGCCCAGGGCGGCCAGGACGCCCTTGAGGCGGTCGGCGTGCGCCAGGCGGCGCAGGTGGTGCACGCCGGCGAGGTCGGTGCCGGGGACGTCCAGGCGGCGCGGCTCCGCGCCGGTGGCCAGCAGCAGCTTGTCGTAGTGGACGAGGGTGCCGTCGTCGCCGAAGCGGACCGTCTTCGCCGTGCGGTCGATGGCGTCGACGGTCTGGCCGAGGTGCAGCTCGACGTCGTGCTGCGCGTACCAGGCCGGCTCGTGCACGAAGACGCTCTCGCGGGCCTCCTTGCCGAGCAGATAGCCCTTCGACAGCGGCGGGCGCTCGTAGGGGTGGTCACGTTCGTCGCCGATCAGTATCACGCGGCCGGTGAAACCCTCCGCCCTCAGCGTCTCGGCCGCCTTGGCGCCGGCCAGGCCTCCTCCGACGATGACGAATGTCTGGTCCGCGTCGACCACGTGATGCCTCCTACGGGGGTCTGGGGGATGTCCCCCCAGTGAACGCTGCGTGCTGCCGCCCCACGAGCGTCCCGCACGCAGCGTGAGGGGGGAAGAGGACGTGACCCGATCAGGCCACGCACGGTCACGTTCGGGTCTGTTCGCGGCGCTTTCGCCCCTCGCGTCACAGGCCCCTTCGTCAGACGGGCCGGCCGGTGAGGCGCCCGTGCAGGGAGCGGGCCGAGGCGTCGGTGAGGGAGGCGATCTGGTCGACGACGACCCGCTTGCGGGCCCGGTCGTCGGGCGCCCGGTCGAACCACGCGCGGAACTGGGGGTCGAGACCGTCGGGGGCGCGGGCGGTGAGCGCCTCGGCCAGTTCGCTGATGACGACACGCTGGTCGGCGCGGAGCCGCGTCTGCTCCGCCCGCTGCATGACGTACCGGTCGGCGACGGCCTTGAGGACCGCGCACTCCAGGCGCGTCTCGTGCGGTACGACGAGCTCGGCGCCGTAGCGGGTGAGGCGGCCGGAGCCGTACCGGGCCCGGGTGGCGCCCTCGGCGGCGAGGCAGAAGCGGCCGATGAGCTGGCTGGTGGCGTCCTTGAGACGGGCCTGCGCGACCGCCGTGCCGTCGTAGCCGTGCGGCCACCATTCCTGGTCCTGGAGGCGGTCGAGGGCGGCGGCGAGTTCGGCCGGGTCGGTGCCGGCGGGTGCGTACCGGCCGGCGGCGACCCGGAAGACCTCCTGTCGCTCCGGCTCGGCGTGCAGGCAGTCGGGGTCGATGTGGCCGGCGTGCAGGCCGTCCTCCACGTCGTGCACCGAGTACGCCACGTCGTCGGACCAGTCCATGACCTGGGCCTCGAAGCAGGCGCGGCGGCCGGGGGCCTGCTCGCGGACCCAGTCGAAGACGGGGCGGTCGTCCTCGTAGACGCCGAACTTGGGGGACGCCGGGTCGGTGGGGTGGGCGCCGCGGGGCCAGGGGTACTTGGTGGCGGCGTCGAGGGTCGCGCGGGTGAGGTTGAGGCCGACGGAGCCCTCGGCGGTGAACCGTTTGGGCTCGATGCGGGTGAGGAGCCGGAGGGACTGGGCGTTGCCCTCGAAGCCGCCGCAGTCGTGGGCGAAGTCGTTCAGTGCCTGTTCGCCGTTGTGGCCGAAGGGGGGATGGCCGAGGTCGTGGGAGAGGCACGCGGCTTCGACGAGGTCGGGGTCGCAGCCGAGGGCCGCGCCCAGCTCACGGCCCACCTGGGCGCACTCCAGGGAGTGGGTGAGGCGGGTGCGGGGGGTGGCGTCCCAGGCCTGGCTGCTGGCACCCGGGGTGACGACCTGGGTCTTGCCCGCGAGCCTCCTCAGCGCCGAGGAGTGCAGGATGCGGGCGCGGTCCCGCTGGAAGGCGGTGCGGCCGGGGCGCTTGTCGTGCTCGGGGGCCCAGCGGGCCACGGATGTGGGGTCGTAGGCGATGGGGGGTGTGCCTTCCATGCCTCGACAGTAAGCGGGGGTGGTGACAATCGGGCGCCGGGGCGGGGCGGGTCGTGCCGTCGGGGTGCCGGCCCGTCGTGGCGTGTCGCGTCCACGCGGCGGAGCCGCACCTCGATGCGGTCCCGTGCCCCGAGGGGTCCGCCGCCCGTGTCGGGCCGCCGCCGGTTCCCCGCGCCCCTCAGGCGGCGTTGCTGTTGCCGGCCGCCGCCGCGGACCGGTCGTAGCGGTGCAGGACCAGGCGGGCCATCGCCTCGTGGGTGCCCAGGGGGGCCGAGGCGATCCAGGGGGCCGCTTGCGCGCATTCCGTGGCGAAGCGTCCGGGGGCGGTGAAGCAGGAGGCGACGGCGATGCGGTGGCGTCCTCGGGCGGTGAGGGCGCGGACGGCGGTGGGGACGGTGGGCGTGGCCGTCGTGGCGTAGGCGGGGACCACCGGGACGCCGAGGCGCTGGGCGAGCAGGTGGGCCGTGCGGCGGGTGTCGACGGCCGAGTCGGGGTCGCGGGAGCCGGCCGCCGCGAGGACGACGGCGCTCTCGCGGCGCTCCGTCTCCGTCATGCGGGTGCGCCACCCGGCCTCGACGAGGCGGTCGTACAGGGTGTCCACGAGGAGGGGGTGGGGGCCGAGCGGGGCCGCCACGCGGGTGCGTACCGCCACGGCGCCGGCCATCTCGGGGATGTCCCGCTTGACGTGGTAGCCGCGGCTGAGCAGGAGCGGCACCAGGACGGCCTCCGCCGTGCCGCGGGCCTCGAGGCCGGCGAGGGTGTCCGTCAGCAGCGGCTCGTTGAGCTCGATGTGGCCGAGGTGCACGGGCAGGTCCGGGCGCAGGTCGCGGACGCGGTCGAGGAGGGTGCGGACGGTGCTCAGGGCGCGCGGGTCGCGGCTGCCGTGGGCCACGACGACCAGCGCGGGCGGGCCGGGGCGCCGGCGGCCGTCGAGTGAGACGAGGCTGAGCTGGGCGGCGAGCTGGGTGCTGATCCGGTTCATGATGTGCGCCGTACTGTCGAGGTGGGCGCCACCGGGCAGCGGGCTGCCGGGGCGGGGGGCGGACTCGTCGTACTGGGAGGGCGACGCCGTCATGGACCGATCCTGGCGGGGGGAGGTTGCACGGCCGTTGCGCGACCGTCACGACTATTTTCCGGGCGTTCACCGCGCGGGCGGCGGCGGTGTGAGGTCCGGCTTGCGGGGGTTGGGGCGTGATGTGACGCAGGTGACGGCGGGGAAGGCGAACCCGAGCGGGCCCACCCCCGCGTCCTCCCTGGTCGAAGGGGGGCACCGCATGGGCATACGTCGACCGCGGCTGCCGCGCACCCGGACGGGGTGGCGGCGGCTGGTGCAGGGCGTGATGGGCGCGTGTGTGCTGGGGCTGCTGCCGTCGACCTGGCTGTTCGTGTCGACGGCGGACCGGCTGGGCACGACGGCCGACGCGCCGCGCACCGAGGTAGCCGTCGTCTTCGGCGCCGGGCTGTGGGACGGGGAGCCGTCGCCGTATCTCGCGCACCGGCTGGACGCGGCGGCCGAGCTCTACCGGGCGGGGCGGATCGAGGTCGTGCTGGTCACCGGCGACAACAGCCGCAAGGACTACGACGAGCCCGACGCGATGCGGACCTACCTGACCCGGCACGGGGTCCCGGACGCGCGCATCGTCAGCGACTACGCGGGCTTCGACACCTGGGACTCCTGCGTGCGCGCCAGGAAGATCTTCGGGGTGGACCGCGCCGTGCTGATCAGCCAGGGCTTCCACATCCGGCGGGCGGTCGCCCTGTGCCGGGAGGCGGGGGTGGAGTCGTACGGCGTCGGCGTGGACGCCGTGCACGACGCGACCTGGTACTACGGGGGCGCGCGGGAGGTCCTCGCCGCCGGGAAGGCCGCGCTGGACGCGGTGTTCGAGCCGGATCCCCGGTTCCTGGGGCCGAAGGAGCCGGGGGTGGAAAGGGCCTTGGGCACGGCCGAATGAGCGTCCGGCGCGACCGAGACCATCGGTCTGGAGCCGGGCGACGAGCCGTACGACGCGTACGAGTGCTGACCGGGCGCGCCGACTGAACGAGCCGGGGACGGAACGGCGGCGGCCGCTGCCGTCCCCGGCTCTCCCGTTCCGGGCCGCCCCGTGCCTCACGCCGGGCGGGTGCGGTCGGGGAGGTCACCAGCACACCGCCGTAACAGGACGCCGCACGGCGTGTAACACGGCCGAAGCACGCTGAAAGGCATGCAGACCACCTCGACGCCCACCCACTGCCCGTACTGCGCCCTGCAGTGCGGGATGAATCTGTCGCCCTTGCCACAGGGGGGCGTCGAGGTGGTCGAGCGCACCGACTTCCCGGTGAACCGGGGCGCGCTGTGCGGCAAGGGCCGTACGGCGCCGGCGGTGCTGTCGTCCCGGGTGCGGCTGACCTCCCCCTTGGTGCGCTCCGGCGGCACGCTCGTGCCCGCCACCTGGGACGAGGCGCTCGACCGGATCGCCGGGGAACTGGCGCGGATACGCGCGGAGCACGGGCCGGACGCGCTCGGCGTGTTCGGCGGGGGCGGGCTGACGAACGAGAAGGCCTACACGCTCGGCAAGTTCGCCCGCGTCGTGCTCGGCACCTCGCAGATCGACTACAACGGGCGTTTCTGCATGTCGTCCGCGGCGGCGGCCGGCATCAAGGCGTTCGGCCTGGACCGCGGGCTGCCCTTCCCCCTGGAGGACATCCCGAGGACGGGGTGCGTGATCCTCGTCGGGTCCAACCTGGCCGAGACCATGCCGCCGTCACTGCGCTTCTTCCACGAGCTGCGCGAGAACGGCGGCACGCTGATCGTCGTGGACCCGCGCCGCACCAAGACCGCCGAGCAGGCCGACCTCCACCTGATGCCGCGCCCCGGCACCGATCTGGCGCTGGCGCTCGGACTGCTGCACCTGGTGGTCGCCGAGGGACGCGTCGACGAGGAGTACGTCCGGGAGCGGACCGTCGGCTGGGAGGACGCCCGGGCGGCGGCCATGGCGCACTGGCCGGAGTACGTGGAACGGATCACGGGGGTGTCCGTTCCGCAGCTCCGGGAGACCGTGCGGCTGTTCTGCGAGCCCGAGTCCGCGATGGTGCTGACGGCCCGCGGGCCCGAGCAGCAGTCCAAGGGCACCGACACCGTGGGCGCGTGGATCAACCTGTGCCTGGCCACCGGGCGGGCCGGGCGGCCGCTGTCCGGCTACGGCTGCCTGACCGGGCAGGGCAACGGGCAGGGCGGCCGCGAGCACGGCCAGAAGGCCGACCAGCTGCCGGGCTACCGCAAGCTGGACGACCCGGCGGCGCGGCGGCACGTGGCCGAGGTCTGGGGCGTGGACCCCGACTCGCTTCCGGGGCCGGGGCGCAGTGCGTACGAGCTGCTGGACGCGCTGGGCACGGACGTGCGCTCCCTGCTGCTGATGGCGTCCAACCCGGTGGTGTCCGCGCCGCGCGCCGCGCACATCGAGGAACGGCTCAGGTCCCTGGACTTCCTGGCGGTCTGCGACGTCGTGCTGTCGGAGACGGCCGCTCTCGCGGACGTGGTCCTGCCGGTCACGCAGTGGGCGGAGGAGACGGGGACCACGACCAGCCTCGAGGGGCGTGTGCTGCTGCGGCGACAGGCGATCACCCCGCCCGAGGGCGTCCGCAGCGACCTGGAGGTGCTGCACGAGCTGGCCGCCCGGCTGGGCGTGGAGAAGGGCTTCCCGACCGACCCCGAGGAGGTCTTCGAGGAACTCCGCCGGGCCAGCGCGGGCGGGCCCGCCGACTACTCCGGGATCACCTATCGCCGGCTGGTGGAGGAGAACGGGGTGTTCTGGCCGTGCCCGACGGCCGTCGACACGGACGGCGCGGCCGTCGCGAGCGGCGCCGGTGGGACGGGCGTCGCCGGCGGCACGGGCGGGACGGCCGTCGCCAGCGGGACAGGCGGGACCGCCGTCGCCAGCGGGACGGCCGTCGCGGACGGCGCCGCCGGGACGGACGACTGTGAGGACGCCTCGCTGGACGCGGGCACGGACGACCCTTCGCGGGACGACGAACACGACGAACACGGCGGTCACGGCGGCCACGGCGTCCCGCCCGTCCACCCGGGCACGCCCCGCCTCTTCCTCGACCGGTTCGCGACGCCGGACGGCCGGGCGCGCTTCGTGCCCGTCTCGCACCGGCCCGTCGCCGAGGAACCGGACGACGAGTACCCCGTCCTGCTCACCACCGGCCGCGTCGTCGCCCAGTACCAGTCCGGCGCCCAGACCCGGCGCGTGGCCGAGCTGAACGCCGCCGCGCCCGGACCGTTCGTCGAGCTCCACCCGCGGCTCGCCGCCCGGCTCGGCGCGGCGGAGGGCGATCCGGTGGCCGTCGTCTCCCGGCGGGGCCGTGCGGTGGCACCGGCCCGCATCACCCCGGGCATCCGGCCCGACACCGTCTTCATGCCCTTTCACTGGCCCGGCGAGGGCCGCGCCAACACCCTGACCAACCCCGCCCTGGACCCGACGTCACGGATGCCGGAGTTCAAGGTGTGCGCGGTGCGCGTGGAGGCGGTCGAGCCGTAGTCCCCGGGGCGAGCCGTGACCCCTGGGCGGCGCCGCGGCGTGTCCGGCGCGGCGGGGACACCGACCCGAAGGAAGTGACGCACGCCACATCCAGCTCTGTCACATCGCGCCGGCCCGCTCCGTCAAGAAGGTGTAACCATCCGCCACGGCACTGGAGTTCACCATGGACGCGCGTCTGAACCTCTTCGGCAACCCGGTCGCGGGCACGTTCTTCAAGTACCTCAACTCGGCGGGCAAGGCGGTCTCCGACTCGACGCTGCCGGCCGCGACCCAGGAACTGGTGAAGATCCGCGCCAGCCAGATCAACGGCTGCGGATTCTGCACCGACATGCACACCAAGGACGCCGCGCACGCCGGTGAGACCGCGCAGCGCCTCCACCTGGTCGCCGCCTGGCGGGAGGCCACGGTCTTCACGGACGCCGAGCGCGCCGCCCTGGAGCTGACGGAGCAGGGCACCCGCATCGCCGACGCGGCCGGCGGCGTCACGGACGAGGCCTGGGCGAACGCCGCCAAGCACTACGACGAGGACCAGCTCGCCGCGCTGGTCTCCCTCATCGCCCTCATCAACGCCTACAACCGCGTGAACGTCATCGTCCGGCAGCCCGCCGGGGACTACCAGCCCGGCCAGTTCGGATGACGGGCAGTGGTCCTGCCGGGCGGGCCGGCGGCTCAGCGGCGCCGCCGGGCCCGCCGGCGGCTCCTCAGCCGGCGGTCCAGCCCGGGACGGTCGGCAGCACCTTCTCGGCGACGCGGAGCAGCGCCGCGTCGTCGGGCGGGAGGGTGTCCTGCCGCCAGATCGCGAGCTCGTAGGAGCCGCCGCTGTCCTTCGCGTCCGGGGCGATCAGCAGACTGCGGGCGACGCCGCCGGGGCCGGTCTCGGACTCACCGCCGCCCAGGTTGAAGCGGATGGCGATCGTCTGGCTCGAGTAGAGGACCGCGGGACGGCCCAGGACCGTCCTCTTCTCCGCGCTGTTCAGCAGATTCTCCGTTCCCGCGACCGGGAGGTCGTCGTAGGAGCGGGTGAGCTGCACGGTGTAGGTGCCGAATTTCACGGTCGCCTCGGGGGTGGCCGTCTCGGTGCCGCCCGCCGTCTTGACCGAGCCGTCACTGCCGTAGGCCGTCTGCGCCTGCTCCTTGGGCGTGCCGAGGAGCACCGGCAGGTCCGCGCGGTTCAGGGCCGTGCACAGTTGCGCTCCCGAGATCCGCTGCGAGGGCTCGGCGTCCTCGTCGGCCGAGCAGACCGCCGGCGCGTCCGGGTCCGCTCCCCCGGCGAACCGGTCCTGCACCCACAGCCCGCCCCCGAGAGCCCCGATCAGCGCCAGCGCCGTGACGGCCTGCGCCCACGCGTTCGGGCTCTTCTCCGCTGCGGCGGCTTCCTGTGTCATGTTCCCCATTACCCCCGGTTTCCCCTGGTCACCCTGCTCCCCCGGCGCACGCCGGACGCGCGCGCCGGGGGAGCCTAACGGGTGATCCATTCGCGGGGAAGCGGGTTTACCCGGCCGTGAGCCGCGTAGGGACGGTCAGTTCACGTTCACCGCGCTCCACGCGGCGGCCACCGCGTCGTACTCGGCGCTGCCGGCGCCGTAGAGGTCGCGGGCGGCGTCGAGGGTGGCCGTGCGGGCTCCCGCGTAGTTCGTCGAGGACGTCATGTAGACGGTGAGCGCCCGGTACCAGATCCTGCCGAGCTTGTCCCGGCCGATGCCCGTCACCGTGGAGCCGTCGTGGGTGGGCGAGTCGTAGGTGACGCCGTTGACGGTCTTGGTGCCGCTGCCCTCCGCCAGGAGGTAGGCGAAGTGGTTGGCGACGCCGGAGGAGTAGTGGACGTCGAGGCCGCCGACCGAACTGCTCCAGTAGTCGGCGGAGTTGCCGTCCTTGGAGGGCTTGTCCATGTAGCGCAGGGCGTCCCGGCCGAAGCCGGAGCGGACGATCTTCTCCCCGATCAGGTAGTCGCCGGCGTCGGAGGCGTTGTCCGCGTGGAACTCCACCAGCGTGCCGAAGATGTCCGAGGTCGCCTCGTTGAGGCCGCCGGACTCGCCCGAGTAGGTCAGGTTGGCCGTCTTCGAGGTCACGCCGTGGGTCATCTCGTGGCCGGCCACGTCCAGCGACACCAGCGGGCCGAGCTGGGTGCCGTCACCGTCGCCGTAGGTCATGCAGAAACAACTGTCGTCCCAGAAGGCGTTGTTGTACCGGGTGCCGTAGTGGACGCGGTTGTAGGAGCCCTTGCCGTCGTTCGCGATGCCGTTGCGGCCGTGGACGTTCTTGTAGTAGTCCCAGGTCACGTCCGTGCCGTACTGGGCGTCCACGGCGACCGTCGCGCGGTCGGCGGTCGTGCCGGTGCCCCAGTGGTTGTCGGCGTCCGTGAAGACGGTCGAGGGGGCGCGGCTGACGCAGATGCCGAGGATGCACAGGTCGGTCTTGCCGGCCGCGTCGCCGGTGTAGGTGCCGCCGCGGGTCGGGTCCTTGAGCTGGTACGTGGAGCCGGAGAGCGTCGTCTCCAGCGGGACGGTGCCGCCGTACAGGGACGTGCCGTCGCCGGTGGCCGTCTCCAGGGTGTCCCAGGCGTCGATCTGGGCGCCGGTGCGGGCGTCGGTCAGGACCGCGCGGGCGACCGGGTTGCCGAGGGAGTCCAGGGCCGCCGCGTTCGTCTCCCAGGCCAGCCTGGGGGCGCCGTGGAGGGCGTCGACGACCAGGCGGGGCTTGGCGGTCATCTTCGTCAGGGTCTCGCCGAGGTGCGCGGCGCGCAGGGCGTTCGCGGCGACGTCGGCGGCCTTCGGGGCGGACAGCGCGGGGGTGACCGTGGAGAGGGAGATCTGGCTCCTGGTGGCGCGGTTCGCGCCGCGGTAGGTTCCGTCGGGGGCGAGGTGGACCACGAAGTCGCCGCCCAGGACGGGCAGTCGGCGATAGGTGCGGTCGTAACGGACGTGCTGGGTGCCGTCCTTGTCGACGATGACGTCCCGGACGGAGGTGCTCTGGGCGGAGGTCAGGCCCAGGCTCGCGGCGTGCTCGGCCAGGGCCGAGGCCGCGTTGTCGATCGCGGTGGCCCGGCTCGGCCGGTCCGCCGCGCCGGCGGCGGGGGTGAGTACGGCGGCCAGCAGGGTGGCCGTGGTGGCGGCGATGCCGGCGGTGGCGAGGCGCGAACCTCGGGCGTGCTGCCGTATCCGGCTCATCGGTCTCCTCAGGAAGGCGCCATGGGGCGCGGGGCGGCGCTGACGTGGTCCTGAGATTCAAGAGGGCATGACATGTCATGTCCATAGCCGAACGTGCGGGTGCGGTGCGGGTGCGGTGAGGGGAGAGAATCGTTTCCGTGAGCGCGCCCGAACTCCCCTTCTTCGTCTACGGAACCCTCCGCCCCGGCGAGGTCAACCACGACCTCCTCCTGCGCGGCCGCACCCTCGCCGAGGAGCCCGCCCGGCTGCGGGACGCGGTCCTGTACGACGGCCCCGGCTATCCGTACGCCGTGGAGGAGCCCGGCGGCGTCGTGACCGGGGACCTCGTCACCGCGCTCCCGGAGGACTACGGGCGGCTGCTCACCGAGCTGGACCGGCTGGAGGAGTACCGGCCGGGCGACCCGCGCAACCTGTACGAGCGGGTGGCGCGGGAGGTGGTCCGGGGCGGCGACGGCCGGCCGGTGCGGGCGTGGGTGTACGTCGCCGCGCCGGGCGTCGCGGCGGGGCTGCGGGCGCGGGGGAAGCCGATCGAGGGCGGAGACTGGCGGGACCGCCGCAGTCCCCTCCAGGGCGGGGACCGGCGGGAGGGGGCGGATCCGCGCGGTGAGGGCGGTCACCCGTTCACACCCCCGCGGCCGTAATTCCGCGGGGTGTTCGCCGCGCGGCGATGACCTGCCGAAACGCCCGCACGACCACCCCGGCCGCCGTCCGCCCGACACCCGTTCGCCCCAATCCTGACGCTCTCTCAGGAAGCGCGCTCGCGCCGCTGCCACTTACCTCGGAAGGGCAGGGGCGTGACCGACGCTGCGGCACATGGGGGTGCCGCGGGCCGTGCCCCTCGACGAGCTCGGAGGAGCACGATGCGACGTACCGCCGTCCGACTCCTGACCGGCACCGTGTTCGCCGCCGCCACCGCCGCGGGGGTCGCCGCGCCCGCGTACGGCGCCGGCGGTCTGGAGGTGTCCCCCTCCACCGCGCTGCCGGGCGGCGAGGTGACCGTGGACACGGCGGCCTGTGGGGACGACGGGATAGCGGCGGGTGACGCCGGCGCGGTGGGCGCCGGACGCTTCACGCTGGCTCCCAGCGCGGACGAGGGCAAGGCGATCGGGCACTTCCGGGTGCCGCCGAGCGCGCAGCCGGGGACGTACGAGATCGTCGCGGAGTGCGGCGCGGACGGGCGGAAGCTCACCGGGGACCTGGTGGTGACGCTGAGTGCCGCGCCTCAGCAGGTGTACCCGCGAGGAAGCGTGAAGACGGGGGTCGGTGGCGCACTGGGCCCCGACCCCGTGCAGACCGCGGCCGGTGTGGCGACTCTCGCCGTCGCCGCCGCGGGCGGTACCTGGCTCCTGCATCGCCGGGCGAGAGGCGACGGGTTCTGACGGACACCCTCCGCTGTCCGTCGCCGGTACCGCGTGTCCCCTCCCCCTCCGGGTCCGACGCCCCTCGCGGCCCGGAGGGGGGCACGGGGCTGCTACCGACCGCCGAGAGGGGTTCACTGATGTACAGGGTCGGCAACACCTCCATAGCGGCCGTGACCGTGGCCGCCCTCTTCTCGGGTGCGTGGCTGCTGCACAGCGGCACCGACGGGCACGCCCCGCCGCAGCCGTCCGTCGCCCAGGCGCACCCGCGCCACCCCGACGCGCGCTCCGCGCCCGCCCTGCCGCCCTCCCCGCCCGACCGCATCCGCATCCCGTCGATCGGCGTCGACGCCCCCCTGACGGCTCTGGGACTCACGAAGTCCGGCAACCTCGACGTGCCGCCCCCCGACCGCGAGAACCTCGCCGGCTGGTACGAGGCCGGCACCACCCCCGGTGAGACCGGCACCGCGATCGTCGCCGGCCACGTCGACAACGCCGACGGCCCCGCCGTCTTCTACGACCTGGGCGCGCTGAAGCGGGGCGCCACGATCGAGGTGGCCCGGCGCGACGGCGGTGTCGCGGTGTTCACCGTCGACGCGGTCGAGGTGTACGAGGCCCGCGCCTTCCCCGACAGGAAGGTGTACGGAGCGGCCGGGCGCCCGGAGTTGCGCGTCATCACCTGCGGCGGGGGCTACTCACGGACGACGGGATACAAGGGCAACGTGGTGGTGTTCGCGCATCTCACGGGGGGTCGGGCGGGCTGACCGGCCCGGTGGCCCCCGACGGCCCGGCGAGCCGTCAGGCCAGCCACTGTTCGTACGCCAGGTTCGCCACCAGGGCGAAGACCACCGTCAGCAGCACGATGCGGACGAAACCGCTGCCCTTCTTCAGGGCCGTACGGGCGCCCAGCATGCCGCCCGTGAGGTTGAAGGCGGCCATCACGACCGCCAGTTGCCACAGCACCGCGCCCTGCCAGGCGAACATCGCGAGGGCGCCGGCGTTGGTGCAGCAGTTGACGATCTTGGCGGTGGCGGACGCGGTCACCAGGTCGAGGTGGAGGACGGCGGTCAGGGCGAGGACCAGGAACGTGCCGGTGCCGGGGCCGATGAAACCGTCGTAGAAGCCGATCCCGAGGCCCGCGAGGCCGATCGCGGCGAGGACCCGGCGGGGGCCCACCGGGCCGGTCGCGGGGGCGGTGCCGAAGGCGGGGCGCAGGATGACGAAGGCGGCCACGCCGAGCAGCACCACCATGATCACCGGCTTGAGGACCTCGGTGCTCATCCCGGCGGCGAAGAAGGCCCCCGCCGACGACCCGGCGAGTGCCGCGAGCCCGATCCGGACGGCCACCCCCACGTCGACCGGCGCCTTGCGGGCGTACGTCACGGCCGCCCCGGCCGTGCCGACGATCGCCACCGCCTTGTTGGTGCCGAGCGCGTGCGCGGCCGGGGTGCCGGCCGGCAGTCCCAGCAGCAGCGCCGGGAGCAGCAGGAGCCCGCCACCGCCGACCACGGCGTCGATCCAGCCGGCCGCGAGGGCGGCGAGACAGAGCAGGGCCACCATGGTCAGGGGTATGTCGGGCATGATCGCGACCCTACGGGACCGGATACATGCCCTGTCCATCCACCCGAGCGTCTTCTGAGCTTGCGGCCGGGGTTCCGCCGGGCCGGCCCGGGGCTCGCGCCGGACCCGCGGGCCGGTCGCGGAAAGGCCCCGCGCCCCCGGCTCACCCGCGTCCCCCACCCCCGCCCGAGAACCCTCACAGGTGAGGCCCGCCCCCGCTGAGGGCAGCGTTCCTCGCGGGAAACAACCGTGATGCGACCGGGTAACGTCCGCATCGCACGCTCGACGGCATGACCTCGAATTCGCGTGTGGTGGTGATCGGCGCCGGCCTCGCGGGCGTGCGACTCGCCCGGCGGCTCGGTGAGCTCGGCACGCCCGCGCTGCTGATCGGCGAGGAGGAGCACGTCCCGTACAACCGGGTCCTGCTCGCCGAGGTGCTGGCCGGACGCTACGCCCCCGAGGTGATCGCGCTGCCCGCGCCCGCCGAGCTGGTCCGGGCCCGGGTCACCGGCATCGACCGCGACCGGCGGACCGTGGCCTGCGCGGACGGCTCGGAGATCGCATACGACACGCTGGTGCTGGCCACCGGCTCCAACCCGGTGCTGCCGCCGCTGCGCGGCCTGTTCACGCCGGACCACGTGCTGCCGGAGGGCGTGCACGCGTTCCGCACCATGGACGACTGCCTGGGCCTGTCCAAGGCGGTCCGGCCGGGCGTGCGGGCCGTCGTCATCGGCGGCGGGCTCCTCGGGGTGTCCGCGGCCCGCGCGCTCGCCGTGCGCGGTGCGCAGGTCGTCCTCGCCCAGCAGTCCGAGCGGCTCATGGAGCGCCAGCTCGACCCGGGCGCCTCCGGGCTCGTCCTGCGGCACCTGCGGGACCTCGGCGTCGAGGTGCACACCGAGTGCCGGGTGCGGGACGTGCGCTGCGTCGGCGGCGCGGTCCGCTCGGTGGAGATGGCCGACGGGTACGCCCTCGACGCCGACCTGGTGGTGCTGGCCTGCGGGGTCCACCCGCGCGCCGGTCTCGCCCAGGCCGCGGGGCTCGCCGTCCACAAGGGCGTCCTCGTCGACGACGAACTGCGCACCTCCGACCCGAACGTCCGGGCGATCGGCGACTGCGCCCAGCACGACGGCAACGTCTACGGCCTCGCCGCCCCCGCCCTCGAACAGGCGGACGTGCTGGCCGAGTCGCTCGCCGGGAACGCCGCCGCCCGCTACACCGGCACCCGTTCCCTGACCCGTCTCACGCTCAGCGGACACACCGCCTTCGACCTCGCCTCGTTCGGCGAGACCGAGGCGCGCCCCGGCGACCACGTCGTGCAGCTCGCCGACGCCACCCGCGGCACCTACCGCAAGGTCGTCGTCCGCGACGACCGCCTGGTCGGCGGGGTGCTCGTCGGCGAACTCGGCACCGTCGGCGCGCTCGCGCGCGCCTGGGAGGGAGCAGAGCCGCTCCCGCGCAACGGCGCTCCTCTGCTCCACCTGCTCACCAACGATGGAGGCTCCTGATGTCGGACACCCCCACGATCGTGCTCGTCGGCCATGGCATGGTCGGCCAGCGCTTCCTCGAAGCGCTCGCCGAGCGCGGCCTGACCGCCACGCACCGCGTGGTCGTGCTGTGCGAGGAGCCGCGTCCGGCGTACGACCGCGTGGCGCTCACCTCGTACTTCTCGGGCAGGACGCCCGAGGACCTGTCGATGACCGACATGGGGTTCATCAAGGACCACGGCATCGAGCTGTACGTCGGCGACCCGGCGGAGACCGTCGACCGCGAGGCCCGCAAGGTGACCGCCCGGTCCGGTCTGGTCGTCGACTACGACGTCCTGGTCCTGGCCACCGGCTCGTACCCGTTCGTGCCGCCGGTACCGAACAAGGACGCCGAGGGCTGCTTCGTCTACCGCACCATCGAGGACCTGCTCGCGATCGAGGAGTACGCGAAGACCAGGGCGACGACCGGCGCCGTGGTCGGCGGCGGTCTGCTCGGCCTGGAAGCGGCCGGCGCCCTCAAGGGCCTCGGACTCCAGTCCCACATCGTGGAGTTCGCACCGCGGCTGATGCCCGTGCAGGTCGACGAGGGCGGCGGCGCCGCGCTGCTGCGCACCATCGAGGACATGGGCCTGACCGTCCACACGGGCGTGGGCACGCAGGAGATCGTCACGGACGCCTCGGGCGCCGTGACCGGCATGAAGCTGTCCGACGGCTCCGAACTCGCCACCGACATAGTGGTGTTCTCCGCCGGTGTCCGCCCCCGCGACCAGCTGGCCCGCGACTGCGGTCTGGCGGTCGGCGAGCGCGGCGGCATCACCGTCGACGAGCAGTGCCGCACGGTCACCGACCCGCACGTCTTCGCGATCGGCGAGTGCGCGCTGGCCGCCGACGGCCGGGTGTACGGCCTGGTCGCCCCCGGTTACGAGCAGGCCGAGACGGCCGCCGCGACGATCGCCGCGGACGAGGCCTCCTTCACCGGCGCCGACCTCTCCACCAAGCTGAAGCTGCTCGGCGTGGACGTGGCCTCCTTCGGCGACGCGCACGGCACCACCGAGGACTGCCTCGACGTCGTCTACTCCGACTCCCGCTCCGGGCTGTACAAGAAGCTCGTCATCGGCCGCGACGGCACGCTGCTCGGCGGCATCCTGGTCGGCGACGCCGACGCCTACGGCACGCTGAAGGCCTTCACCGGCTCGGTCCCGCCGGTCTCCCCGGAGGCCCTGGTGCTGCCGGCCGGTGCGGGCGCCCCCGCCCAGCTCGGCCCCTCCGCCCTCCCCGACGAGGCGATCATCTGCTCCTGCCACAACGTCTCCAAGGGCACGATCCGCGGCGCGGTCACCGAGCACCGGTGCACGACCGTGCCCGAGGTCAAGAAGTGCACCAAGGCGGGCACCGGCTGCGGCTCCTGCGTCAAGGTCCTCGGCCAGCTGGTCACCGCCGAGCTGGAGGCCGGCGGCGTCGAGGTCGACAAGGGCCTGTGCGGCTGCTTCGCGCAGACCCGCGAGGAGCTGTACGAGATCGTCCTCGCCCTGCGCATCAACACCTACCAGGAGCTCCTCGACCGCTACGGCCGCGAGGGCGCCCGGGGCGGCGACGGCTGCGAGATCTGCAAGCCGACGGTGGGTTCGATCATCGCCTCCCTGGCGCCCACGATCGGTGCGAGCGGCTACGTCCTGGACGGCGAGCAGGCGGCCCTGCAGGACAGCAACGACCACTTCCTCGCCAACCTCCAGAAGAACGGCTCGTACTCGGTCGTCCCGCGCATCCCCGGCGGCGAGATCACCCCCGAGGGCCTGATCGTGATCGGTGAGATCGCCCGCGACTTCGGCCTCTACACGAAGATCACCGGCGGTCAGCGGATCGACATGTTCGGCGCGCGCGTCGAGCAGCTCCCGCTGATCTGGGCGCGCCTGGTGGACGCGGGCTTCGAGTCCGGCCACGCCTACGGCAAGGCGCTGCGCACCGTGAAGTCCTGCGTCGGTCAGACCTGGTGCCGCTACGGCGTCCAGGACTCCGTCCGCATGGCGATCGACCTGGAGCTGCGCTACCGGGGCCTGCGCTCCCCGCACAAGCTGAAGTCGGCGGTCTCCGGCTGCCAGCGCGAGTGCGCCGAGGCCCAGTCGAAGGACTTCGGCGTGATCGCCACGGCCAACGGCTGGAACCTGTACGTCGGCGGCAACGGCGGCGCCACCCCGCGTCACGCGGACCTGCTCGCCCAGGACCTGTCCGACGCCGAGCTGATCCGGCTGATCGACCGCTTCCTGATGTTCTACATCCGCACCGCCGACCGTCTGGAGCGGACCTCGACCTGGCTGGAGCGGATCCCGGGCGGCCTGGACCACGTGCGGGACGTCGTGGTGGAGGACTCCCTCGGCATCTGCGAGGAGCTGGAGTCCCTGATGGCGGCCCACGTGGCGCACTACGCCGACGAGTGGGCGACGACCATCAACGACCCCGAGAAGCTGGCCCGGTTCGTGTCCTTCGTCAACGCGCCCGACACCCCCGACCCGGTCGTCGGCTTCGTCCCCGAGCGCGACCAGATCAAGCCCGACCTGCCGCTGCTGTCCATCGGCATGCGCCCCACGGAAGACGTCCTGGAAGGAAGCGCCCAGCGATGACCCTGGCACCCGAGACGACCGACCTGAAGGTCCAGCTCAGGCTGGACTCCCCGGCAGACGACTGGTTCACCGTCTGCGACCTGCACCAGCTCGTCCCCGGCCGGGGCGTGGCCGCCCTGCTGCCGGACGGCCGCCAGGTGGCCCTGTTCCGCGACCGCAAGGGCGAGCTGTACGCCATCGACAACCGCGACCCGTTCGGCGGCGCGGCCGTCCTCTCCCGCGGCCTGATCGGCTCCCACCAGGGCCGGCCGTTCGTCGCCTCGCCCCTGCTCAAGCAGCGCTTCGACCTGCGGAGCGGACAGTGCCTGGACGACGAGTCGGTGCGCGTCCCCACGTGGGAGGTACGGACGGCCTGAACGGCCGCACCGAGCCCGTCCGGCGATCGAGGACGAGACCCGTTCAGGGTCGACACGGGGCCGGGGGAGCCCCCGGGCACTGGACAGCGGAGGGGCGGCGGGGGTGAGAGGAAACCCCCGCCGCCCCTCCGCCGCCTCCGCGACGACCACCACCCCGCCTGCCCGCCGACGGCCGTCTCGGCTCAACGCCCGCCCGGGACCGCTCTCTGCAACGGTCTCGACGGCCGCGCCAAGCCTGCGCCCGGGTTCGCGCGGGCTGCCGCCGGAAGGCGGACCACCGCGTCCAGGCCGCCGCGCGGCGCCGGCCGCAGAACCGCCTCGCCGCCGCTCGCGTGGGCGAGGCGCTGCACCAGGGCCAGCCCCAGGCCGGTACCGCCCTTGGGGGCGTCCGGGGCGCGCCAGAAACGGTCGAAGGCGCGGCGGCGCTGCTCCTCGGTCATCCCGGGGCCCTCGTCCACGACGTGCAGCTCCACCCACCCCGCCCCGGTCGGGCGGTGCGGGAAGCGGCGTTCGTGCGGCACGTGACGGCGTGGGTCCAGGGAGACCGTGGACCCCGGGGGCGACACGCGCAGGGCGTTGGAGAGCAGGTTGTCGAGGATCTGCTCGACCGCCCCGGGCACCGCCAGCGCCTCGCCCGCGTGGTCCCCGGCCTGCGCGAGGTGGACGCCGTGCTGTGCGAACAGCGGGCTCCAGGCGCGGTGACGTTCCGCGCACACCCGGTCCAGGTCGACCCGCTCACGTTCGGCGGCGCTCTCGTCGAGCCGGGCCATCGCCAGCAGGCCCTCGACCATCCGGGCCAGCCGGTCCGTCTCGGTCAGCGCGGCGGTGAGGCCGCCCCGGGCGTGCTGGGCGATCTCGTTCTCCAGGTTCTCCAGCCGCAGCCGCAGCGCCGCCAGCGGGGTCTTCAGCTGGTGCGAGGCCTCACCGGCGAAGGCCCGCTGGGAGGCCAGGAGGTGTTCCAGGCGGGCGGCGGTGCGGTTGAAGGTCGCGGCGAGGCTGCGCACCTCCGGCGGCCCCTTGGTGATCGCCACCGGGACGGCGGTGCCGCCCACGGCCAGCGCGTGGGTGGCGCGCTCCAGTTCCCGGATCGGCCGGCCCGTCCAGCGGGCGATGGCGAAGCCCACGGCGACCACCGCGGTGAGCACCCCCAGACCGCCGAGCACCAGCAACAGCCAGACGTGCCGGACCCGTTCGTGCACCGTTCGGGTCGGCACGGTGATGCGGGCGGCCCCCAGCTCCTCGGCGCCGTGCCGCACCGGGGTGGCCACCGCCAGGTACTCCACACCGCCGATGGTGGAGGTGCGCACGTCCGCGGTGGCGGTCCCCTCCAGCGCGGCCGCGATGCCCGGCCAGGTCGCCAGTGTGCGTTCCTCCCGCTCGGACAGCGGGTGGGAACTCGCCAGCAGCGCACCCGACCTGTCCACGATCAGCACCTTGCCGCCGATGCGCTCGGCGCAGTGCGCGGCCCGCTCGGGCAGGTCCTGCGCGGCCCGGCCCGCCGAGATGGACAGCGCGGCGAACGCCGACACCGACTCCGCCTCCTCCTTCGCCGCGTTGGTCACCCGTTCCCGCTCGCCCCGCGAGTAGACGAAGCCCAGCGGGATCTCCAGGCAGACCAGCACCAAGGCGGCGAGGGTGAGGTAACTGAGCAGCAGCCGACGGGTCATCGACAGGCCGCCGGGTGGGTGTCCGTGGCGTCGTACGGCGGCGGCGGCCGGTACGCCGACGACGTGCGGGACGGCTCGTCCGTCGACGGGGGGCCCGGCGGGCCGGTGTGCACCGCCAGCCGGAAGCCCACCCCGCGCAGGGTCTGGATCCACGCCGGGTCGCCCAGCTTCCGCCGCAGCGTGGCGACATGCACGTCCAGCGTCTTGGTCGGCCCTTCGTAGTGCGGGTCCCACACCCGGTCCAGGATCTGCTGCCGCGAGTACACGGCCCCCGGGTCCTCGGTGAGCAGCGCGAGCAGCTCGAACTCCTTGGGCGTCAGCACCACCGCCTCCTCCCCCACCCAGACCTGCCGGGTCCGCCGGTCGACGACCAGGGGGCCCACGGCGCCCTCAGCGGCCCCGGGGGGCGGGGGTACGGGGTCGTGGGGAGCGGTGGAGGGAGTGAAGGTGGTGGTGGGGGCGTCGGCGGTGACGGGAGCGGGAGCGGCGGGGGCGGGCTCCCGGGTGGTGGTGACGGTCGGGTCGGCGCCCGGGACCTCGGGGACGGACGGGGCCGTGAACGCGACCGCCGCGGCACCGCCCGCCGTAAACGGCTCGCCCCCGAACGGCTGCTGGGCGCCCGCGAGCTCCTCGCCCCGCGCCCCGTGCCGGCTCCGCCGCGTCACCGCCCGCACCCGCGCCACCAGCTCCCGCATGCTGAACGGTTTCGCCAGGTAGTCGTCGGCGCCCAGCTCCAGACCCAGCACCCGGTCGGCCTCCTCGCCCCGCGCGCTCAGGATGATGATGGGGACGTCGGACGTCTGCCGGATCCCCCGGCAGACGTCGATGCCGTCCATGTCCGGCAACCCCAGGTCGAGCAGGACGACATCGCCGTACGGCCCCCTCAACCCCTCGCCTCCGGTGCGGACGTGATGCACCGCCAGCCCGAAGTGCCCGAGACCCTCGACGAGCGGCTCGGCGATCGTCTGGTCGTCCTCGATGAGCAGGACTCGTGCGCCCATGCGTTCCCGTCTCTCCCGTGAACAGAATTCGCGTGTTCCGTGTTCCGTGTTCCGTGGAATCGACACGCTACAAGAACGGTCGAAAAACGTCCCGCGCATGTCGGTCGATGTGATCAGCGGCTCAGCACCGAACGAAAACTGTCCGCATTCTGTCGGCGATTTAGTGTGCTCCTAACCTTCGCCTGGCAGAGCCTCCTCTACGGTGGTGCAGGCCTGGCCGGAACTCCCCTCCGGTCAAGCCGTGACCTGCACTGATCCAGGTCCGGAAAACATCACCGGGAGGAACCGTGAAGGCATTGCTGGACCGCGCCCGTTCGTTCAGGCGACGGGTCGACTTCGAAAGCGGCGAATACCGGAGGCTGGCCGACGGCCAATATCCCGAGGCGCTGTTCATCACCTGTTCGGACTCCCGGGTGATACCCGCCCTCATCACGGGCGCACGGCCCGGCGAGATATTCGAGCTGCGCAATGCGGGCAATATCGTTCCGCCGCACGGCCGAGCGGGCGCCTCGGGCGAGGCCGCCACCATCGAGTACGCGTTGGAGGTGCTCGGCGTTCAGGACGTCGTGGTGTGTGGTCATTCCCACTGCGGCGCGATGGGCGCCCTGAAGTCCGGCGACGACCTGTCCGCCCTGCCCGGGGTGGACGCCTGGCTGCAACTGGCCCGGCCGAGGCTGGCTCCCGTCCTGGACGGCGTCATCGAGGATCCGCGCCTGCCGGAGATCGCCCAGCTGAACGTCGTCAACCAGCTCGCGGCGCTGCGGAGTTACCCGTCGGCACGGCGCCGCCTCGACGAGGGACGGCTGCGGCTGCACGGCTGGTACTACGAGGTGGACACCGGCCAGGTGCACGAACTGGACGAGGACGGCCTGTTCCGGGTGCACGCGGCATGAGCGGCGCACACGCCCGGCACGCCCGGGGCCGGGGCACGGGGCCGGAGGCCACGGGACGCACCTTCCGGGAGGCCGGCGGGACACCGTTCTCGCGCCCGCGGTCCAGGACCGTCCCGCAGGACGTCCCGATGCCTGAACCCCCCACGCGGGGCCCCGACCTCACGGAGCCGGGCTTCACGGAGCCGGGCTCAACGAACCCGAGCTTCACGGCTCCGGGTTTCTCCGCCCCCGACTTCGCGGGTCCCGACCTCACGAGGCTGGACTTCGCGGGCCCCGACGTCACGGCCCCCGAGGCCGACCCGTCGGAGGCCGGAAGGCCGACGGGCAGGAGGTCCGCGAAGCCGAGGGCCTGGAAGGGCTCGGGCGGAAAGGGCTCGGACGGCGAGGAGTCCGCCGGGAAGGGATCCGCCGCCAGGGGCGCCGCCGGGAAGGCGCCGAAGGGCGACCTGGCCACCGAGATCACCGCCTCCCTCGTCGTCTTCCTGGTCGCGCTCCCCCTGTGCATCGGCGTGGCCGTCGCCTCCGGGGTCCCCGCCGAGCTGGGCATCATCTCGGGTGTCGTCGGCGGTCTGGTGGTGGGCGCGGCCCGCGGCAGCACGCTCCAGGTCAGCGGCCCCGCCGCCGGTCTCGCCGCGCTGGTCGCCGAGACGGTCCTGGAGCACGGCGTGGCCATGCTCGGCGTGATCGTGCTGTTCTCCGGCCTCCTGCAGATCGTCCTCGGACTGGTGCGGCTCGGCCGGTTCTTCCAGGCGATCTCCCTGGCCGTCGTCCAGGGCATGCTCGCGGGCATCGGCCTGCCGCTGATGTTCAGCCAGGCGTACCCGGCCGCCGACGCGAAGGCGCCCGGCACCCCGATCGAGAACATGGCCGGCGTCCCCGGCCTGTTCGCAGACACGGTCAGCGACCCGCAGTCGATGATCGCGGCAGGCCTGGGCATCGTCACGGTCGTGCTGAGCTTCCTGTGGAAGAAGGTGCCTGGCCCGGTCCAGAAGGTCCCGGCGGCCCTGGTGGCGGTGGGCATCGGCATCGCGGTCGCCGCGCTGCCCGGCGTGGAGGTGAACACCCTCCAGGTCGGCAACCTGCTCGCCTCCGTCGACGTACCCGGCGCGGAGCAGTTCGCGGGCCTAGCGGACGCCGGGATCATCACCGCGATCCTGACCTTCACCGTGATCGCCTCCGCCGAGTCCCTGTTCACCGCGGCCGCCGTGGACCGTATGCACGACGGACCGCGCACCCGCTACAACCCCGAGCTGATCGCCCAGGGCGCCGGCAACACCGTCGCCGGGCTCCTCGGCGCGCTGCCCGTCACGGCGGTCGTGGCCCGCAGTTCGGCCAACGTGCAGGCCGGCGCCACGACCCGCCTCTCCCGCACCTTCCACGGCCTGTGGCTGCTCGCCTTCGCGCTGCTGCTTCCCCAGGTGCTGGCCCTGATCCCGATCTCGGTCCTCGCGGGCGTGCTGATCCACAGCGGCTGGAAGCTCTTCGCACCCGCGGAGTTCCCGAAGATGTGGCGGCAGGACCGGGGCGAGTTCGCGGTCATGACGCTCACCACGCTGGTCATCGTCGCGACGGCCCTCCTGGAGGGCGTCCTGATCGGCCTCGCGGCCGGCATCGTGCTCGCCGCCGTGCGGATGTCCCGGACCGTCATCCGCCAGCACCTCGAGGACGACACCGCGAAGGTGGTCATGGCCGGGAACGCGACCTTCCTGCGGCTGCCCCAGGTCATCGAGGCCCTGGAGGCCGCCGCCGAGGCGCGGAAGCCTCGCATCCGCCTGGACCTCACCGGCGTCGCCCACCTCGACCACGCCTGCCGCAGCCAGGTGGAGGAGTTCGTGGCCCAGCAGCGCGGCAAGGGCCTGCGGGTGGAACTCCTGATGCCGGGGCCGGCGGAACGACCGGGGCGGGAGCCGGGCGCGGACCGGGCCGGGGACGCGGAGCCGCCGACCGGTCGCCCCCGCCCGCCGACCGCCCCGCTGCCCCGACGCCCGACCACCGCCCCGGCGGCCGCCTCCGCCGCCCCCGGCCCGACCGCCGAGTGGTTCTACCTGGACACCAGGCCGATGCCGGAGGACTTCGCGGAGCGGTACGCGCAGGAGTACGCGCCGCGTTCCACGTCCGCGGACCGGCCGGAGCACGCACAGGGGCATCCCCAGGAGTACGCACAGGGTCATGCGCCGGAGTCCTCGTCGGGGTACTCCCCGGGGTACGCCTCCCGCTGACGGCCCACCCGTACGCCACCCTGCGCTCACCCCGGGCCGGGTCCGACCGCGCCCGGGGCCGGGTCGGACCCGCAGTCACGGGAGGAGAGCGGCGTCACCCGGGGCCGAGGGCTCCCGCCGCCTGTGCCTGAGGGCGGCCGTCAGCCGCCCTTCATCCGGTAGGTCACCCCGGTCAGCCGTTCCGACTCCGCCCACAGCAGTTCCCCCGCCCGGTCGTCGAGTGTCCAGGGCGCCCGCCACGAGGGGGCGGGCGCCCCGCGCCACATCGCCAGGGACGGGCCGGTGAAGGAGTCGGGCGTCACGTCCGGCGCGGTGGCGGCGTACAGGGCGGGCAGCGCGCCCGCCTCGGCGGGCTGGGCGAAGAAGCGGTTGCCGATCTCCACGAGCCGCTCGGCGGCCCGGCGCCCCTCCGCCCGGGGCCCTGCGGTCTGCAGGTTGGTCGCGGCGTACCCGGGGTGCGCGGCGACCGCGGTGACGTCGCTCCCGGCCGCCGCCAGCCGGCGTGCGAGCTCGTGCGTGAAGAGCAGGTTGGCGGTCTTGGAGCGGCCGTAGGCGACCCAACGCCGATAGCTCCGCTCGGAGTTGAGGTCCCGGAGGTCGATGTTCCCGAGCAGGTGGGCCATGCTGGAGACGGTCACCACGCGCGCGCCGGGCGTGGTGAGCAGCGCGGGCAACAGCAGTCCGGTGAGGGCGAAGTGGCCGAGATGGTTCACCCCGAACTGCGTCTCGAACCCGTCGGCGGTCGTGCCGTACGGCAACGCCATCACGCCCGCGTTGTTGACGAGCAGGTCGAGCCGTTCGCAGGGAAGGCCGGCCGCGAACGCCCTCACGGAGGCCAGATCCCCGAGGTCCAGGAGCCGCAACGCGACGTCTCCGTCGGGCACTTCGCGGGCCAGCCGCTCGAGGGCCTCCTGCCCCCGCGCCTCGCTGCGGCAGGCGAGGACGACCCGGGCCCCCTTGCGGGCCAGCTCCCGCGCGGTGACGTAGCCCAGACCGCTGTTGGCGCCGGTGACGACGGCGGTGCGACCGTCCTGGCCGGGGATGTCTCGCGTGCTCCAGTGGGACATGGCCGTCCTCCCTCCACTGCTGTCCCCAGCCTAGGCACTCCGCCGTCACGGCGTGTCCACGACACGGCCACCCGGCGCTTCTAGCCTCCCTGAGCGCACGACCCCGCTGCCGACCGGCGGCGGGGCGGTCACGACACCCTCTGGGAGTGAGCGTGGAACGTCGTACCCTCCTGCGTGCGGCCGTGCTGGGCGGATCCTCCGCGGCGCTCGGCGGAACCCTGTGGCGCGGCGCCGCGTACGCGGCGCCGGCGCAGCCCGGCGCCGGCCCGTACGGGACGCTCGGCGCACCGGACGCCAACGGCATCCGCCTTCCGAGCGGCTTCACCAGCCGGGTCATCGCCCGCTCCGGGCAGACGGTGCCCGGCACCTCGTACACCTGGCACAACGCCCCGGACGGAGGAGCCTGTTACGCGGACGGCAGCGGCTGGATCTACGTCTCCAACTCGGAGATCAGCCCGAACGGCGGCGCGAGCGCGGTGAAGTTCTCCTCGACGGGGACGATCACCTCGGCGTACCGCATCCTCTCCGGCACCCGGACCAACTGCGCGGGCGGCAAGACGCCGTGGAACACCTGGCTGTCCTGCGAGGAGGTGTCGCTGGGCTACGTCTACGAGACGGACCCCTGGGGGGTGAAGGCGGCGGTGCAGCGGCCCGCGATGGGCCGCTTCAAACACGAGGCGGCCGCCGCCGACCCGGTGCGCAAGGTGGTCTACCTGACCGAGGACGAGACGAACGGCCGCTTCTACCGCTTCGTACCGACGACCTGGGGCGACCTGTCCTCCGGCACCCTCCAGGTCATGGTCGCCGGCACCGCCACGTCCGGCTCCTTCACCTGGGTGAACGTCCCCGACCCGGACGGCTCCCCCACGACCACCCGCACCCAGGTGTCGGGCTCCAAGTCCTTCAACGGCGGCGAGGGCTGCCACTACGCCGACGACACGGTCTGGTTCACGACGAAGGGCGACAACCGCGTCTGGCAGCTCGACCTCACCACCCACACCTACCAACTGGCGTACGACGACTCCCTGGTCACGTCCGGCACGGCCCCCCTCACCGGGGTCGACAACATCACCGGCTCCGCCTCCGGCGACCTGTTCGTGGCGGAGGACGGCGGGAACATGGAGATCTGCGTGATCACGCCGGACGACGTCGTCGCGCCGTTCCTCCGCATCGACGGCCAGTCGGCCTCGGAGATCACGGGCCCGGCCTTCTCCCCCGACGGCACGCGCCTGTACTTCTCGAGCCAGCGGGGCACGTCGGGCAGCTCGTCGGGCGGGATCACCTACGAGGTGCGGGGCCCGTTCCGCGTGTAGGACCGGCTCGGGCGGCTGACAGGAATCCGACGGCTCGATTGAAAGGAACCTGACAGCCGCAGAGAGGAACACGGTCGGACGGCGGCTCGTTACTCGCCAACGAAGTTCAAACTGGAAGCAAAGCCGGAAGCACAGCAGTCCATGGCGAGCCCGCCGCCCGACCCCACCCCCGGAGGCACCGACATGACCGCCAACCCCTCCCGCCGCACCGTCCTCGGCGGCACCCTGGCCGCCCTCACCCTGGCCGCCACGGCAGCGCCCGCCGAGGCCGAGTCCGGCGCCGGCCGGGCGACTTGGCCCACGGTCTTCCCCCTCCCCGACGGCTGGCTCCCGGAGGGCATCACCATCGGCAGCAGGCCGTTCGCCTACATGGGCTCCCGCGCCGACGGCGGCATCTACCGCACCGACCTGCGCACCGGCGAGGGCACGGTGCTCCACGAGGGCGGCGCCGGGCTCGCGTCCATCGGCCTGAAGCTGGACGACGACGGCCTGCTGTACGTCTGCGGCGGCGCCGGCGGAACCGCGAAGATCATCGACTCCCGCTCGGGCAAGCTGCTCACCACCCACCAGCTCACCCGGAACACCGCGCCGTTCATCAACGACGTGGTCCTGCACAAGGACCGGGCCTGGTTCACCGACTCCCGCGACGACGTCCTCTACGGCGTCCCGCGCGGCCGCACCGGCGAGATCCGCGCCCTCCCCCTCACCGGCGAATGGGTGCAGGCGCCCGCCGGAACCAACAGCGCCAACGGCCTCGTCGCGACACCCGACGGCCGCGGCCTGATCGTCGTCAACGCGGGACAGCTGTACAACGTGAGCCTCAGGACCGGCCACGCCACCAGGATCACGCTGACCGGCGCCGCCGACGTGACCAACGGCGACGGCCTGGTCCGCATCGGACGCACCCTGTACGTCGTACAGAACCGCCTGAACAAGATCACCGTCTGGGGCCTCGACAGGACGGCGACCACCGCCACCCTGACCCGCACGATCACCTCCCCCCACTTCGACGTCCCCACCACGGCGGCCCGCTACGGCAACCGCCTCTACCTGGTCAACGCCCGCTTCACGAGCCCGCAGACCCCGGAGACGACGTTCACGGGCGTGGCCGTACCCCTCTGACCCGCCCGCCGGCCGCACAGGGGCGGCCCCCGCATTCCCGGGGAGGGGCCGACGCCCGGCGGCGTGATGTCCGGCATGATGAGCGGCATGCAGACGACCATCCGCCGAAAGGCACATGCCGCGTAACCGCCCGGGCGCCCTGCGCGCCGCCGCCACCCCCGGCCCCCGTACCCGCCCCGTCCCCCCACCGAGCCGCATACCCGGCCTCTCCGCGCGCACCAGCCTGGCCGTCCACCGGGCCGACCCCTCCGGCACCACGGTGAGCGCCCTGCGCGCCTACCGCGCCTTCCTCGCCCAGCCCGGCCGGCGCCCCCTCCACCCACGCGCATCGGCATGCCCCGCCTGCCCCGGTTGCGCCCTGGACGACGTCCGCGAGGCGCGCGACGTCCTGGCCGGGACGGTCCCGCTCCTCCCCCCACGCCCCCGCGCCGAACTGTCCCGCACCCTGGCCGCACTCGACCGCCGCTACCGCCTGCGCACCCTGCCCGACCCGAGGGTGGACGGCACGGAGCCGTGGTGGCGCCGGCGGCTGGCGGAGGGGGCGGAGGGATGGTGACGCCGACCCGCGGGGACCGAGGCGCGGGACTCCGCCGGCGCCGTCCCCTCTCACGCGGGCAGCAGCCGCGACAGTTCGGGGCGGATCCGCTGGGCGAGGTAGGCGTGTCCGGCGTTCGTGGGGTGCACGCCGTCGCTTCCGATGAACCGGTGAGCGGATCCGGTGAACCACCCGCGGCGCACCGCGGACACGTAGCGGATGCCGAGTTGCGCCGCCGCGGCCGAGACCGCCTCGTCGATCGGGTGCGAGCCGATCGGCTTCGGATACGAGTAGATCGGCCCGACGACCAGGATGCGCGCACGGGGCAGCCCCGCACGGAGACGACGCAGGGTGTCCGCCGCGGCGGCTCGGGTCTTCGTCGGCCCGCCGTCGTTGCGGGAGCCCTCGACGATCACCACGTCCGGCTTCGCGGCCACGGCGTCCTTGACCCGCTGCGGGTACGGCCGTCCGCCCTTCTGCCGACCACCGGTGGTGTAACCGGTGCCCCCCTTGCCGTCGAGACGCAGCGTCAGTCCGAGCTGCTTGGCGACCAGCGAGGGCCAGCCGTGCGGCCCCTTGCCGCCCTGGGCGCTGCCGCCGGCGATGCTGTCCCCCAGGACGAACAACTTCAGCCGCGGGGCGGCAGCGTCGGCCCGGACGTCGGCGCCCGTGGCCACGAGGGCGCAGAACAGGGTCACCAGCACCGTTGCGCGGCATGTCAGCCGTGTCGCACATATGCCCATGCTTCAGAAGCTAAGGCGCGTGACCGGGCGCTTCACCGATGGACTACTCCGAACGGGTCACCGTGGGAACGCCCACCACGCAGAGGAGAGGGCGGCACCCCCGCACGGGTTGCCGCCCTCTCTTGGTGCACCGGAGCCGCCGCGATCGGTACTGAGGGTCGGGGACCGCAGCGGCTCCGGGGTCAACGGGAGATCAGTGGTGACCGCCGATCCGGCGAAGATCCGCGGTCACCGCCGATCACCGAGGCTCAGCGGTGGTCGCTGCCCTCCGACTGCGTGGCCGCCCGCCCCGCCTCCAGCCGCGCCACCGGGATCCGGAAGGGGGAGCAGGAGACGTAGTCGAGGCCGACCTCGTGGAAGAAGTGGACCGACTCCGGGTCGCCGCCGTGTTCGCCGCACACGCCGAGCTTGAGGTCGGGGCGGGTACGGCGGCCCGCCTCCGCGGCCGACTTGACCAGGGAGCCGACGCCGTCCTTGTCGATCGTCTCGAACGGGGAGACGCCGAAGATGCCCTTCTCCAGGTAGGCGGTGAAGAAGGAGGCCTCCACGTCGTCCCGGCTGAAGCCCCACACCGTCTGCGTCAGGTCGTTCGTGCCGAAGGAGAAGAACTCCGCGGCCTCGGCGATCTGACCGGCGGTCAGCGCGGCGCGCGGCAGCTCGATCATCGTGCCGATCGACAGCTTGAGGGTGACGCCCGTCGCCGCCTCGACCTCCGCGATGACCTGGTCGGCCTCCTCGCGCACGATCTCCAGCTCCTGGACCGTGCCGACGAGCGGGATCATGATCTCGGCGCGCGGGTCGCCCTTGGCGTTCTTGCGTTCGGCCGCCGCCTCGGCGATGGCGCGGACCTGCATCGTGAACAGGCCGGGGATGACCAGGCCGAGGCGCACGCCGCGCAGACCCAGCATCGGGTTCTGCTCGTGCAGGCGGTGTACCGCCTGGAGCAGGCGCAGGTCGTTCTCGTGGGACTCCTGGCGGGACTCCGCCAGGGCCACGCGGACCGACAGTTCGGTGATGTCGGGGAGGAACTCGTGCAGCGGCGGGTCGAGGAGACGGATCGTCACCGGCAGGCCGTCCATCGCCTCGAAGAGCTCGACGAAGTCCTGCTTCTGGAGGGGGAGCAGCTCCTTCAGGGACTCCTCGCGCTCGGCCTCCGTGTCCGCCAGGATCAGGCGCTCGACCAGTTCGCGGCGGTCGCCGAGGAACATGTGCTCCGTGCGGCACAGGCCGATGCCCTGCGCGCCGAAGCGGCGGGCGCGCAGCGCGTCCTCGGCGTTGTCCGCGTTGGCCCGGACGCGCAGGCGGCGCTTGCGGTCGGCGAAGGCCATGATGCGGTGGACCGCCTCGACCAGTTCGTCCGCGTCGTCGGCGCCGGCGTGCATCCGGCCCTCGAAGTACTCGACCACGGGGGACGGGACCACCGGGACCTCGCCCAGGTAGACCTTGCCGGTCGAGCCGTCGATGGAGATGAGGTCGCCTTCCTCCACCACCCGGCCGCCGGGGACCGTCATCCGGCGGCGCTTGGTGTCGACCTCCAGCTCCTCCGCGCCGCACACGCAGGTCTTGCCCATGCCCCGGGCCACCACGGCGGCGTGCGAGGTCTTGCCGCCCCGGCTCGTCAGGATGCCCTCCGCAGCGATCATGCCGTCGAGGTCGTCGGGGTTGGTCTCGCGGCGGACGAGGATGACCTTCTCGCCGGAGCGCGACCACTTCACGGCCGTGTACGAGTCGAAGACGGCCTTGCCGACGGCCGCGCCCGGCGAGGCGGCGATGCCCCGGCCGACCTGCTCGGTCCTGGCGTGCTCGTCGAAGCGGGGGAACATCAGCTGGGCGAGCTGGGCGCCGGTGACGCGCTGCAGCGCCTCCGTCTCGTCGATCAGGCCCTGGTCGACGAGCTGGGTGGCGATGCGGAAGGCCGCGCCCGCGGTGCGCTTGCCGACGCGCGTCTGGAGCATCCACAGCTGTCCGCGCTCGATGGTGAACTCGATGTCGCAGAGGTCCTTGTAGTGGTTCTCCAGCGTCTCCATGATGCCGAGGAGCTGGTCGTAGGACTTCTTGTCGATCTGCTCCAGCTCCGCCAGCGGGACGGTGTTGCGGATGCCCGCGACGACGTCCTCGCCCTGGGCGTTCTGGAGGTAGTCGCCGTAGACGCCCTGGTGGCCGGAGGCGGGGTCGCGGGTGAAGGCGACGCCGGTGCCGGAGTCGGGGCCGAGGTTGCCGAAGACCATGGAGCAGACGTTGACCGCGGTGCCGAGGTCGTGCGGGATGCGCTCCTGGCGCCGGTAGAGCTTGGCGCGGTCGCCGTTCCAGGAGTCGAAGACGGCCTTGATCGCGAGGTCCATCTGCTCACGCGGGTCCTGCGGGAAGTCGCGGCCGGCCTCGGTCTTGACGATCTTCTTGAACTTGGTGACCAGCTTCTTGAGGTCCGCGGCCTCCAGCTCGGTGTCGACCGTGACCTTCTTGGCCGCCTTCGCCGCCTCCAGGGCCTCCTCGAAGAGGTCGCCGTCGACGCCGAGGACGGTCTTGCCGAACATCTGGATCAGGCGGCGGTAGGAGTCCCAGGCGAAGCGGTCGTCGCCGGCCTGCTTGGCCAGGCCCTGGACGGACTTGTCGGAGAGGCCGATGTTGAGGACGGTGTCCATCATGCCGGGCATGGAGAACTTGGCGCCGGAGCGGACCGAGACGAGGAGGGGGTTGTCGGCCTGGCCGAGCTTCTTGCCCATCTTCTCTTCGAGGGCGACGAGGTGCGCACTCACCTCGTCACGCAGTGCCGCCGGCTCCTCGCCGCTGTCGAGGTAGACCTTGCAGGCCTCGGTGGTGATGGTGAACCCGGGAGGGACCGGCAGGCCGAGGTTGGTCATCTCGGCGAGGTTCGCGCCCTTGCCGCCGAGGAGGTCCTTGAGGTCCTTGTTGCCCTCGGTGAAGTCGTAAACGAACTTCACGCCCTCAACGCTCGCTGCCTGCTCAGCTACGTGGGGATCTTTGATTTCCGACACGGGTCTCGACTCCTCGAGGACGCGGTGGCTGCCCTGACGGCGAGGAACATACCCAGATCGAAGGCGTCTGGGTACGTCCACTTGTGCGTCATGCGCCTGTAACCAGTCGTCCGCCAGGGGATCGAAAGTCAAGACTGGGCAAGCGCTGAGCGGCTGATGTTTTCACTTCTTGAACGCAAGCACCTTCACGACCTCTATTTTACGCTCAGATGAGCACTGCGCAGCCCGTCTGATTTCGATCGATGAACGATCAAGGGATGGCACTCAGTGCCACCCCTTGAGGAAGTGCATCCGAGCATGATCCGCTCATCTGAGCGCCACCCCTATCAAGGGTGGCGAGAATCACGCTCTTTCGAGCGTCGCGATTTCACCATGCGGACGCGCCTCGGGACGGAAACAAGCTCGTCACACGCCGAGCGCGACAGGCGCCCCTTCGCACCGCGCGAGCAGGCGATCCTCGACCTCAGGCGCCCGTTCGCGGGGCGCCGGTCCGCGACCTCAGACGCCGGTCCGCGACGCCGACGCCGCTCCGCGACTGTCCGCGACCTCAGGCGCCGGTTCGCGACCTCAGGCGCCCGTCCGTGAGGTCAGGCGCCCGTCCGCGACGTCACACGCCGAGCGCCAGCAACCGCTCCTCCACCCGCTCGGGCGCGTAGAGGTGCTCCACGACCAGCGCCCCGGCCCCCACCAGCCCCGCCCGCTCCCCCAGCCGCGAGGTCACCACCTCCAGGCGGGCGGTGGAGCGGGGCAGCGCCCGCTGATACAGCAGTTCGCGCACGCCGGTGACGAAGGGCGTGCCGGCCAGGTCCCCGGCGATCATCAGCACCCCGGGGTTGAGCAGGGTGACGACCGTCGCGAGCACGTCGCCCACCTGGCGCCCGGCCTCCCGGGCCAGCGCGGCCGCCCTCGGGTGCCCGGCCGCCAGCAGATCGCGCACGTCGGACCCGGAGGCCGCGGGGACCCCCGCCTCGGCCAGCTTCCGGGCCACGGCGCCACCGCTCGCGACCGCCGCGAGGCAGCCGTAGGAGCCGCAGCGGCACAGCGCCTCCGTGCCCACACGGATGTGGCCGATGTCGCCGGCGCCGCCGTCGACGCCCCGGTAGATCGTGCCGTCGACCACGACGCCCGCGCCGATCCCCGTCGAGACCTTCACGAGCACGAACGCCGAGCAGTCCGGGTGGGCGGTGCGCTGTTCGCCGTACGCCATGAGATTGGCGTCGTTGTCGATGAGGACCGGGACCGGTGGCGCGCCCGTGCGTTCCGTGACCGCCCTGGCGAGGCGGCCGCGCAGGTCGTGGCCGTCCCAGCCGGGCATGATCGGCGGCTGGACGACCCGGCCGGTCCCGCTGTCGACCGGGCCGGGGACGGCGAGGCCGACGCCGCAGACCTCGTCCGCCCGGTGGCCGGCCTTCTCCAGGAGCTCGCCGAACCAGCGGCCCAGCTCGTCGAGGACGGCGTCCGGGCCGTCCTCGACGACCAGCGTGCCCGAGTGTTCGGCGAGGATCTCGCCGTTCAGGGACAGTACGGCCGCGCGCGCGTGGCGGGTGTCGAGGTCGGCGGAGAGGACGACCGCGTGCGCGTCGTCGAACTCCAGCGTGATGGAGGGGCGTCCGCCCAGCGGGGAGCCGACCGGGCCTCCCGCGCCCTCGCGCAGCCAGCCCGCGCGGAAGAGACGGTCCAGCCGCTGTCCGACGGTGGCGCGTGAGAGGCCCGTGGCCTGCTGGAGGGCACCGCGCGTCGTCGCCCGCCCCGTGCGTACCAGTGCGAGCAGATCTCCGGCGCCGGCCTGGCCGACGCCCCTGCCGGTCCGTCCCGGCCGTCCGGTCATGCACACCCCCTTGTGTTTCCCAAGTTTGCCTTACATATTGAGTTTTGCGTGTTAAATGGACGTAACCCTACGGTAGCCATGGCCGAACCGGGTTGCTTGTGCCGTCGTCGCCGCTCTCCCGGGGAGCCCCGAGTGGATCGCACCGCCCAACTCGTCGCCCGCCCAGCGGAGCGCACCTCCGTATACGATCCCGGCACCTCGGCCGGGTCGTTGCACCTCAGAGCGGTGGCGGTACTCGAGCGCAACTGGACGGGCACGTCGACGGTGCCCTCGCGGCGGCTGTACCCGCACCAGTGGTCCTGGGACTCGGCCTTCATCGCGATCGGGCTGCGGCACGTGTCGCCGCGCCGGGCCCAGACCGAGCTGGAGACGCTGCTGGACGCCCAGTGGGGCGACGGGCGGATCCCGCACATCGTCTTCAACCCCTCCGTGCCGCTCGACGCGTACTTCCCGAGCCCCGACTTCTGGCGCTCCTCGACCGCGGGGCGCGCTGCGGGCGCCCCGCGCACCGTACAGACGTCCGGCATCGTGCAGCCACCCGTGCACGCGCTGGCGGCCTGGCTGGTGCACTGCGCCGACCCGGGTCTCTCGCGGGCGCGCGGCTTCCTCACCCGGGTGTACCCCCGGCTTGCCGCCTGGCACCGCTATCTGCTGCACCGGCGGGACGCGGGCGGGGGCGGGCTGGTGTCCGTCGTGCACCCGTGGGAGCAGGGCATGGACAACGCCCCCTCGTGGGACGCCCCGCTCGCCCGGATCGCCCCGGCCCCGGCCCGCTCCTTCCGCCGCGCCGACCTCGACCACGGGGCCGCGGAGGACCGGCCCACGGACCTGGACTACGGGCGGTACGTGCGGCTGGCGGCGGACTACCGGGACCGGGGATACCGGGACGGGCCGGGCGAAGGGTACGGGGAGGGGGCCCGCGAGGGGGACCGGGGCGGGCCGGGCGGGGAAGGCGCGACCGGCGGGGGCGACTTCGCCGTCGAGGATCCCGCCTTCAACGCGCTGCTCATCGCCTCCGAGCACGCGCTGGCGCGCATCGCGCACGAGTTGGGCGCGACGGGCACGGCCCGGCAGGTGCGTGCCGGGCGGCTGACGGCGGCGCTCGTCGACCGGCTGTGGGATCCGGCGCAGGGGCTGTTCTTGTGCCGGGACGTGCGGGGCGGGGGGCTGATCCGCGAGCGCGGGGTCTCCGGGCTGGTGCCGTTGCTGCTGCCCGGCCTGCCGCGCGAGATCGCCACCGCCCTCGTGGAGACCCTGCGCGGCCCGCACTTCGGGCTGGGCGGCGCCACCCGCCTCGTGCCCAGCTACGACCTGCTCGGCGAGGCCTTCGACCCGCACCGCTACTGGCGCGGCCCCGCCTGGTTCAACACCGGCTGGCTGCTGGAGCGGGGCCTGCGGGCGCACGGCGAGCGGGCGCACGCGGACGCGTTGCGCGCGGCCGTGCTGGACATCGCGGGCACGTCGGAGTTCGCCGAGTACGTCCACCCGTACACGGGTGAGGCCTGCGGGGCGACCGGCTTCAGCTGGACCGCCGCGCTCACGCTCGACCTGCTGCACGACACGGCCGGCCTGTACGGCACGGCCCTGTACGACACGGACGACCAGGACGACCAGGACGACCAGGACGACACGGACGCGGCCTGTACGACACCGGAAGCGCCAGGGACGACACCGCACTCAAGGGAGGGGACCGGGGATGACGGACCGGCATCATCTGCTCGTGTACGGCGGGACGTTCGCCGCCGTCGGTGACCGCGGGGACATCAGCGGCGTGCGGGGCGCCGGTGCTCCGGACGGGTTGTTCGTCAGGGACGCGCGGCACCTCAGCCGCTGGCAGCTCACCGTCGACGGGGCCGTGCCCGAGGTGCTCGTGCCGGTCGCGGACGGGGACACCGCGCGGTGCGTGCTGGTCCCGCGCGGCGGCCGCACCGAGCCGCCGGCGTGCACGATCTTCCGGGAACAGGCGGTCGGGGACAGCTCGTTCGTGGAGCTGCTGCGGGTCGTCAGCAACCGCCCGGTGCCCCTGACGGTCCGCCTGGCGCTCACCGTGGACGCCGACTTCACCGACCAGTTCGAACTCCGCTCCGACCACCGCACCTACGCCAAGGCCGGCGCCGTCCGCAGCCGCCAGGTCCTCGACCACGGGGTGGAGTTCACCTACCGGCGCGGTGAGTGGCGGTCCGTGACGGCGGTGAGCGCCGAGCCCGCGCCGGACGCCGTGGAGGAGACCGGCACCGGCGCCCGCCGCCTGGTGTGGAAGCTGGAACTGGAGCCCCAGGGCTCGGCCGCGCTGACCCTGCGGGTGATGGCCCGCCCGCACGGCGAGAAGCGGGCGCTGCGCGTGCCCAGCTCACCGGCGGCACTGAACGGGACGTTACTCGCGCAGGAGGGCGAGTTCGTGGAGGGCGTGGCCTTCCCGACCGGCTGGCCCGAACTGGCCGCGGCCTGTGCGCGCGGCCTCGCGGACCTGGCCGCGCTGCAGGTCCCGGCGACCGGCCCGGACGGCGAGGAGGTGCGCGTACCGGCGGCGGGCGCTCCCTGGTTCCTGACGCTGCTGGGCCGGGACGCCCTGCTCACCTCCCTCTTCGCGCTCCCCTACCGCCCCCGCCCGGCGGCCGCCACGCTGCTGGCGCTCGCCGCGACCCAGGCCACCGAGACCGCCCAGGAGTCCGTCGCACAGCCCGGCAAGATCGTCCACGAGGTGCGGCACGGCGAACTCGCCCACTTCCGCCAGGTCCCCTACGGCCGCTACTACGGCTCGGTGGACGCCACCCCGCTCTTCCTCGTCCTCCTCGGCGCGTACGTCGAGCAGACCGGCGACGCGGCCCTCGCCCGCCGGCTGGAGCAAAACGCCCGCGCGGCCGTCGGCTGGATGCTCGACCACGGCGGCCTCACCTCGCGCGGCTACCTGGTCTACCGCGCCGACCGGGGCGGCCTCGCCAACCAGAACTGGAAGGACTCCCCCGGCGCCATCTGCTCGGCCGACGGCACCCGGGCGAGCGGCCCGGTGACGGCGGCGGGGGCGCAGGGCTACGCGTACGACGCGTTGCGCCGCACGGCGTGGGTGGCGCGCGCGGTGTGGGCGGACGAGACGTACGCGGACCTGCTGGAGCAGGCCGCCGCCGATCTGCGCGACCGCTTCCAGCGGGACTTCTGGATGCCGGAGCACTCCTTCCCCGCCCTCGCGCTGGACGGGGAGGGCCGCCGGCTCGACGCGCTGGCCTCCGACGCGGGCCATCTGCTCTGGTCCGGGCTGCTGGACAAGGAGTACGGGGAGGCGGTCGGCCGGCGCCTGCTGGAGCCGGACTTCTTCTCCGGCTGGGGCGTGCGCACCCTGGCGGCCGGGCAGCCGGCGTACCACCCGCTGTCGTACCACCGGGGTTCGGTATGGCCGCATGACAACGCGCTGATCACGCTCGGTCTGGCCCGCTACGGTCTGCACGACGAGGCCCGTACGGTCGCCCACGGCCTGGTCGACGCGGCGACCGCGACCGGCCACCGGCTGCCCGAGGTCCTCGCCGGGTACGGCCGTGACACCCACGCCGAGCCGGTGCCGTACCCTCACGCCTGCGTGCGGGAATCCCGTTCGGCGGCGGCCCCGTTGGCACTGCTCACGGCGGTGGGCGGCGCCTAGGGAGGTCTCTTCCGGAGGGCGCCGTCCGCCAAGGCGCCCCTCCGAAGGGGGGCTTGGCCGGGTGTTTGCACGGTGTTTGCCGGCCGCGGGTCGAGCGGGGTGAACACCGGCCGGGAGCAAGCCGTACGAAACGGTGGCGGACCCGATCCCCCCGGGCGGATCCGCCGATCCACCCGGCTTCGTACGGAAGGACCCTCGGGTGCCCGTCTTCACACGCTCTCGCCCGTCGCCCGACCTGAAGGAACCCGAGGACGCCGCGGCCGGCGTGCGGGACGCGGAGGAGGGTGCGGAGCCCGGCGCCGCGCCCCGCACCCTCAGGGACCGCGTCGCGCACTGGCGTGCCTGGCGGAGCCGGTACCCGCGCGCCGCGCGGGGGCTGTGGCGGACGGCGACCGTGCTGTCGGCCGTGCTGGTGCTCGGGGCCCTGCTGCTGCCGAACCGGCTCGACGCGCTCCAGTTCAACCGGTTCACCCGGCTGCCCGGGGAGGCGATACTCGGCGCCGCCGTGCTGCTGGCGCTGCCGCGCCGGCCGCGGGTGGCCGCAGCGGCGCTGGCCGGGGCCTCCCTCGGGGCGCTGACCGTGCTGAACGTGCTCGACATGGGCTTCGTCGAGTACCTGGGCCGCGACTTCAACCTCGTCCTGGACTGGATCCTGCTGGACGACGCCCAGTCCTACGTGGCGGACTCGATGGGAGGCACCACGGCGTTCGCCGCCACGGTCGGCGTGTTCCTCCTGGTCGCCCTGCTGGTCACCGTGACGGCCCTGGCGACCGTCCGGCTGGCCGGGCTGCTGGCGCGCGACACCCGGCGGGCGACCCGGGCCACGCTGATCTCCGGGACGGCCTGGATCACCTGCTCCATCGTCGGTCTGCAGAACGCCGGCGTGCCCGTCGCCTCCTACCGCGTCGCGGACACGCTGGTGAACGAGGCCCGGCAGGTGCGCACCACACTGAAGGACGAGGCCGCCTTCGCGAAGGAGGCCCGCACCGACACCTTCGGCGCCACCCCGCCCGCCCAGCTCGTGCCCGACCTGCGCGGCAAGGACGTGATCTTCACCTTCATCGAGAGCTACGGCCGCAGCGCCATCGAGGACCCGGTCATGGCGCCCGGTGTGGGCGAGACCCTCGAGACGGGCACGCGGGCCCTGGCGCAGGCCGGTTTCCAGGCCAGGAGCGGCTGGCTGACCTCGGCGACCTTCGGCGGCAGCAGCTGGCTCGGCCACTCCACCGCGATGTCGGGCCTGTGGGTCGACACCCAGCAGCGCTACCGCACGGTCATGGCCAGCGACCATCTCAGCCTCACCAAGGCTTTCCGGAAAACCGGCGCCTGGGACACCGTCGGCATCATGCCCGGGGTGCAGAAACGCTGGCCGGAGGCGGAGTACTACGGCCTCGACAACGTCTACGACGCCTTCGAGATGGGCTACCGGGGGCCGAAGTTCAGCTGGTCGACGATGCCCGACCAGTACGCGCTGGAGGCGTTCCAGCGGCTGGAGCACGGCAGGGAACGCGACAGGCCGCTGATGGCGGAGATCATCCTGACCTCCAGCCACCAGCCCTGGGCGCCGATCCCGACGATGGTCGGCTGGGACGAGCTGGGCGACGGTTCGGTCTTCGAGGGCATCGAGAAGGCCGGGAAGGACGCCTCCGCCGTCATCGACGACTCGGCCGAGTCCCGTGAGGAGTACGGCAGGTCGATCCAGTACTCGGTGACCGCCCTCACCCAGTGGCTGGAGCGCTACGGCACCGACGACACCGTCCTGGTGTTCCTCGGCGACCACCAGCCCATCGCCCGGGTCAGCGGCAGCGACGCGAGCCGCGACGTGCCGGTCTCCGTGGTCGCCAAGGACCCGAAGGTCCTCGACAAGATCGCCGGCTGGAAGTGGACGGAGGGACTGAAGCCCGCGCACGACGCCCCGGTGTGGAAGATGAGTTCCTTCCGTGACCGCTTCCTGCTGGCGTACGGGTCGACCCCGCACCCCAGCGAGGGCTGAGCGTCAGCCGCCGGAGGTGTCCAGCTCCGCGTCCTCGCCGACGCCCGCGCAGTCGTACGGGTCCTTCAGCCAGCCGTCCGGCAGCACCACCCGGTTATTGCCGGACGTACGGCCTCGGGGCCCGTCGGCGCCGACGGGCCAGGGCTGGTCGAGGTCCAGCTCGTCGAGCCCGGCCCGCAGTTCCTCCAGGGAGGAGGTGACGGCGAGCCGCTTGCGCATCTCGGAGCCGACCGCGAAGCCCTTCAGGTACCAGGCGACGTGCTTGCGGAAGTCGACGACGCCCTTGGACTCGTCGCCGATCCACTCGCCGAGCAGGGTGGCGTGCCGCACCATGACGTCGGCGACCTCGCGCAGCGCCGGGCGGGCGACGTCCTCCGGGCGCCCCTCGAACGCGGCGACCAGGTCCGCGAACAGCCACGGCCGTCCCAGGCAGCCCCGGCCGACGACCACGCCGTCGCAGCCGGTCTCGCGCACCATCCGCAGGGCGTCCTGCGCCGACCAGATGTCGCCGTTGCCGAGGACGGGGATCTCCGGGACGTGCTCCTTCAGGCGGGCGATGGCGTCCCAGTCGGCGGTGCCGCCGTAGTGCTGGGCGGCCGTGCGGCCGTGCAGGGCGATGGCGGTCACGCCCTCCTCGACGGCGATACGGCCGGCGTCGAGGTAGGTGATGTGGTCGTCGTCGATGCCCTTGCGCATCTTCATCGTCACCGGGAGGTCCCCGGCGCCGCTGACGGCCTCGCGCAGGATGGCGCGGAGCAGGTGGCGCTTGTAGGGCAGCGCGGAGCCGCCGCCCTTCCTGGTCACCTTCGGGACCGGGCAGCCGAAGTTCAGGTCGATGTGGTCGGCGAGGTCCTCCTCCGCGATCATGCGGACGGCCTTGCCGACGGTCGCCGGGTCGACGCCGTACAGCTGGATCGAGCGCGGCGTCTCGGTCGCGTCGAAGTGGATCAGCTGCATGGTCTTCTCGTTGCGCTCGACCAGCGCCCGGGTGGTGATCATCTCGCTCACGAACAGGCCCTTGCCGCCGCTGAACTCCCGGCACAGGGTCCGGAAGGGCGCGTTGGTGATCCCGGCCATGGGGGCGAGGACCACGGGTGGCTGGACGGCGTGCGGGCCGATCCGCAGGGTCGTGTTCTGTGGGGGCGCGGTCGTGGGCATTCCCCCATTGTCACGCACGCGGGAGGGTGGACGGATCAAAATCTTGGCGGAGTCATTAGTTAACCGCACTATCGATGCGGGCTACGATGGTTCCCATGCCCGAGCTCAGCCATCGCCGACGTCTGGTCGTCCTCGCGATCTGCTGCATGAGCCTGCTGATCGTGAGCCTCGACAACACCGTCCTCAACGTGGCCCTGCCCGCGATGGAGCGCGACCTGCACGCCACCACCGCCGGCCTGCAGTGGACGATCGACGCCTACACGCTGGTGCTGGCCGCTCTGCTGATGCTCGCGGGCTCCACCGCCGACCGGATCGGCCGCCGGAAGGTGTTCCTGGCGGGCCTGGTCGTGTTCTCGGCGGGCTCCCTGCTGTGTTCCCTCGCGCCGAACCTCGATCTGCTGATCGCGGCCCGCGCGGTGCAGGCGGTCGGCGGCTCGATGCTCAACCCGGTCGCCATGTCGATCATCACCAACACTTTCACCGACCCGCGTGAGCGCGCGCGCGCGATCGGCGTCTGGGGTGCGGTCGTCGGCATCTCCATGGCCGCCGGCCCCCTGGTGGGCGGCCTGCTGGTGGAGTCCGTCGGCTGGCGCTCGATCTTCTGGGTCAACCTGCCCGTCGGCCTCGCGGCCCTCCTCCTCACCCTGCGCTTCGTGCCCGAGTCCCGCGCCCCCAGGGCCCGCCGCCCGGATCCCGTCGGCCAACTGCTGGTCATCGCGCTCTTCGGCTCCCTGACGTACGCGATCATCGAGGCGCCGACGGCCGGGGCCGCGGTGAGCGGGCCGTTCGCGGCGGTGGCGCTTGCCGCGCTGCTCGGCCTGCTGTGGTACGAGCCCCGGAGGGACGAGCCCCTCATCGACCTGCGGTTCTTCCGGTCGGCGCCGTTCAGCGGGGCCACCGTGATCGCGATCAGCGCGTTCGCCTCGCTCGGCGGGTTCCTCTTCCTGTCCACGCTGTACCTGCAGAACGTACGCGGCCTGGACGCCCTGCACGCCGGCCTGTGGATGCTGCCCATGGCCCTGCCGACGTTCCTGTGCGCACCCCTGTCCGGGCGGCTCGTGGCCGGCAAGGGGCCGCGGCTGCCGCTGCTGATCGCCGGGGTCGCGATGACGGCGAGCGGCGTCCTGTTCGCCGCGTTCGACGCCGAGACGTCCGATGTGACGCTCTTCATCGGGTACGTGCTCTTCGGCATCGGCTTCGGCTTCGTGAACGCGCCGATCACCAATACGGCGGTGTCGGGGATGCCGCGGAGCCAGGCGGGGGTCGCGGCGGCCGTCGCGTCCACCAGCCGGCAGCTGGGCCAGACACTCGGGGTCGCCGTGGTGGGCGCCGTGCTGGCGTCGGGCATCGGTTCCTCCTCGTACCGCGACGCCTTCGTCTCCGCCGCCGTGCCCGGCTGGTGGATCCTGGCCGGGTGCGGGTTCGCGGTGCTGGTGGTGGGTGCGGTCAGCAGCGGGCGGTGGGCCCGGCGAACGGCCGAGCGGGCCGCCGAGCAGCTGGACGCGTCGGAGGTGCGGGAGGCGGCCGGCGTGGGGGCGTGAGCCGCTGCCGGCGCTCCTCACCGCTCATCGCCCCTCCCCTCACTCCCCCTCGACGATCTGGTTCAGCAGGGGCAGCGCACCGCCCGCCGCGGCCAGTCCGGCGCCCGCCGCGTCGGCCCAGGCCTGACGGGCCGCGTACACGAGCGCCCCGGCCAGCAGCCCGACGAGGGCTGCCAGCAGGAAGACCAGTGCGGCCCGGACGCTGATCAGCGACGGTGTCGAAGCCGCCCGCGGGGACCGGGTGTGCTCGGGCTCGTGGGGTGCCGGGTGCGTCATGGCCTGCTCCTCGTGGTCGTCGTCCATGCCCGGCCACCGTGCGGGGCAAGGCCGTTCGGACGCATCGGGGGACAGGGAAACCGCCGGAAACCGCCATGCCGTTCGACCACGGGGACTAGCCTGCTTTCCGAACCTCTCCGAACGATGCCGGAAATCTCCGAACGCCAGGGAGGAACGGTGGCCCCGACGCCATCACCCGACCCGTCGTCCGTCCACACCGCCGCCGAACTGGCCCACGCCCTCCTGGAGTTACGGGAGAAGGCGGGCAGGAGCTACCAGAGTCTCGCCGGGGCGACCGGTCTGTCGACGTCGACCGTGCACGGCATGTGCACCGGGAGGAGCCTGCCCCGGCCGGACTCGCTCAGGCTGTTCACCAAGGCCTGCGGCGCGGACCCGGAGCGATGGCTGAAGGCGCTCGTCCGGGTCCGGCGCGGCCAGCTCAGGCGAGGCCTGCTGCGGGGCGGTTCCGGGTGGTCCCGCGGCACCGCGCAGCCGGCGTTCCCCGGCGCGGACGTGACGATCCGGCTCGCGCCCTGGGTGAACATCTGGGAGCAGAAGTCCCTGTGCCACCTGCCCCTCCGGCAGGTCCCGGGGCCGGAGGACGCGGAACTCACGGACATCTCGCGCCCGCTGGCGGCGTTCCCGCTGTCGCTCGGGCCGCTGAAGGACAGCTCGGTGTCCGTGGAGGCCGTCGCCCAGTACCGCGGGATCACCGTGTCGGTGCGCTCGCCGGAGCAGTTCTGGGCGCTGGTGGGCGCCGACATCGCGCTCGCCCGGGACGGCAACGTGCTCTGGCTGGTCAGGCAGAGCGAGGTCCTCATCGGCCGGAACGACCCACGGCAACTGCGCCAGCTGCGGCTGGTCTGGCTGACGTTGTTCCAGCTCCTGCTGCACTCCGACGCACCGGAGGCGTGCGACTGGCCGCCCCGCCAGATCGTCGAGGACGTCTACCACGTCACCCGAGCGCGGCCCACCCGCGCCAAGAAGATCATGGACTGGCTGCTGGAGGTCTTCCCCGTCACCGACATCATGGGCAGCCGTCTGCGCCAGGCGCACGAGCGGTACGTGGCCGAGCGGCTCCCGGACGTGTCCCACGCCGACGCGCTGCCCTTCACGCGCAAGCTCGTGCCCGTGGGCCCGGTCGACGTCGCCGTGCCGGGCGACGGATCCGGCGGCTACACGTTCCAGGTGATGCGCAGCCCGCTCACCGTCGGCGACATGGCGGCCCTCTGGCCGGAGCGGGTGGAGAAGGGCGCCGATCCCCGGCTGCCGTACGTCCTCGGCGCCTGGGACGACGAACGCGGCGACGCACTGGGGCGGTTCCTGAAGGCGCTCATCGACCGCTGCCTGCTGAAGAGCGGCTCCGAGCCGGGCGAGAAGTGGATCTGGGCCGTGCCCACGGCGGCCGAGTGGCTGGCCCTGTCCGGCTGCGCGGCCGACGGCCGCCCCTACCCGTGGGGAGCGGAGCCGGCGCCCACCCCCCGGCACGCCAACCTCAGCTTCCCGGGCCGCAGGCCGACGGTGCAGCCCGTCGAACGGCTGCCGTCCGGGCGTACGCCGGCCGGCGTCTGGGACTGCTGCGGCAACGTCCACGAGGTGGTGGAGTGGCGGCCGGACGGTCTGGCCCGCGCCGAGCCGGCCCTGTCCGACCTGCGGCTGGCCGGCGGCAGCCACCGCAACGGCCCGGCCAACGCCTCCTGTCTGACCTTCCGCCCCTTCGTCCGGGCGCCGGGCGCGTCCCGGCGCAACGTCGGCCTGCGCCTGATCCGCTACCGCGGTGAGCACACCGAACTGCGCGTGGAGGCGCTCAGGGCGTTCCGGGCGTCCCGCAAGGGCGCACCGGACCGGCGCCGGTCGCGCGGCCGAGCGGCCTCCCCGGCCGGGGCAGGACACGGGTCGGTCACCTCACCGCCGGATCCTCCCTGTTGATCTCGGAGGTGCCGCACACTCCTTGGTGCGCGAACAGAGTCGATGTCCTCGGACGCGGGGAGGCGTCATGCCGGCGAACAACACGAGCAGGGTGCGCCGCTGGGACCGGCACGGGCGGGAGCACGTGGTCCGGGTGGAGCGCAGCGGCGTGCAGCGCACGGTCCGGTGCGACACCTGCGGCTGGCGGAAGGGCGCCCAGTTCCTCCCCTGGCTCAAGGCGGAGGAACACCTCGCGGAGGCGCACCAGGCGACGGTGGACCCGACAGCGGCTTAGGAGAGCGCGGGCCGGCCCCGGACGGCCGGTGCGGACCGGCCGGCTCGGGGCCCTCACGCCCGCGCGGGACGCGCCGCCCCGGACGGACGAAAGGCCAGCTCCGGCGGGATCCCCCGCCGGAGCCGGCCTCGTCCGCGATCCGCGCCTAGCAGCCGATCAGGCGGCCGGCCAGGTAGCTCTCGATCTGGTCGAGCGACACCCGCTCCTGCTTCATCGAGTCACGCTCACGCACGGTCACGGCGTTGTCCTCGAGCGTGTCGAAGTCGACGGTCACGCAGTACGGCGTACCGATCTCGTCCTGGCGGCGGTAGCGGCGGCCGATCGCGCCCGCGTCGTCGAACTCGATGTTCCAGTGCTGGCGCAGCGCCTGGGCGAGGCCCTTGGCCTTCGGCGACAGCTCGGGGTTGCGGGACAGCGGGAGCACGGCGACCTTCACCGGGGCGAGGCGGTGGTCGAGGCGCAGCACCGTGCGCTTCTCCAGCTTGCCCTTGGCGTTGGGCGCCTCGTCCTCGACGTAGGCGTCGAGCAGGAAGGCGAGCATCGCGCGGCCGACACCGGCCGCGGGCTCGATGACGTACGGCGTCCAGCGCTCGCCGGCCTCCTGGTCGAAGTAGGAGAGGTCCTGGCCGGAGGCCTTGGCGTGGGCGGAGAGGTCGTAGTCGGTGCGGTTGGCGACACCCTCCAGCTCGCCCCACTCGTTGCCGCCGAACTGGAAGCGGTACTCAATGTCGGCGGTGCGCTTGGAGTAGTGGGAGAGCTTCTCCTTGGGGTGCTCGTACCAGCGCATGTTCTCCTCACGGAGACCCAGGCCGGTGTACCAGTTCCAGCGCTGCTCCATCCAGTACTCCTGCCACTGCTCGTCCTCGCCCGGCTTGACGAAGAACTCCATCTCCATCTGCTCGAACTCGCGGGTGCGGAAGATGAAGTTGCCCGGCGTGATCTCGTTGCGGAAGGACTTGCCCATCTGCGCGATGCCGAACGGCGGCTTGCGGCGCGAAGTGGTCTGCACCTGAGCGAAGTTGGTGAAGATGCCCTGCGCGGTCTCGGGGCGCAGGTAGGCGATGGAGCCGGAGTCCTGCGTCGGGCCGAGGTGGGTGGAGAGCAGGCCGGAGAACTGCTTGGGCTCGGTGAACTGGCCCTTGTTGCCGCAGTTGGGGCAGTTGACGTCCGCGAGGCCGTTCTCCGGGAGGCGGTTGTGCTTGGCCTCGTAGGCCTCCTCCAGGTGGTCCGCGCGGAACCGCTTGTGGCAGGAGGTGCACTCGGTGAGCGGGTCGGTGAAGGTGGCGACGTGACCGGAGGCGACCCAGACCTCGGGGGCCAGGATGACGGACGAGTCGATGCCGACCACGTCCTCGCGCGACGTCACCATGTAGCGCCACCACTGGCGCTTCAGGTTCTCCTTGAGCTCGACACCCAGCGGTCCGTAGTCCCAGGCGGCACGCTGACCGCCGTAGATCTCACTGCAGGGGAATACGAAGCCACGGCGCTTGCTCAGGCTGACGATGGTGTCGATCTTGTCGGCGGCCACGGTGCTCTCTTCATTACGACGACGGGCGACGAAGCGAGATGCTTCCAGCGAATGATTCAGGGTACCGGCGGGGGCTCCCCCACGACCAAATCGGTGGGGTCCCCGGAGACCGCCGAAGCCGCCCGGGAGCCCCGAAACAGCCCTTACCCGGCGCTTACCCCGCGCTTTGTTGACAACGGTTTCCATATTTGTTGAAAATGACTGTCATGAACGTACGACGACTCATACCGGGGACCGCGGTCGCCGCGGCCACAGCGCTCGGCCTCGCCACCCTCTCGGCCTGCTCGGACGAGAGCGCCGCCGCCGGCAACACGGATAAGTTCGACGTCGTCGCGTCGTTCTACCCGATGGCCTTCCTCGCCGAGCGCATAGGCGGCGACCACGTGAAGGTCAGCAGCCTGACCCAGCCCGGCCAGGAGCCCCACGACCTGGAGCTCAGCGCCAAGCAGCGCGTCCAGGTCGAGGAGGCGGACGCGGTGCTCTACCTCAAGAACCTCCAGCCCTCCGTGGACGACACCGTGGCCCAGGCCGGGGTCAAGACGAAGATCGACGCCGCGGAGCTCACCTCGCTCGAGGAGCACGGCACCGAGGTCGGCGGCCACGCGGCCGAGCACGACGAGGAGCACGAGGGGCACGAGCACGAGGAAGAGGGCGGCCTCGACCCCCACGTCTGGCTCGACCCGGTCAAGTACGCCGAGGTCGCCAAGGGCGTCGGCGCGGCCTTCGAGAAGGCCGACCCGGACCACGCGGCCGACTACAAGAAGAACACCGCCGCCCTCGTCTCCGAGCTCGGCGCCCTGAACACGAAGTTCGAGACCGGCCTGGCGAACACGAAGACCAGGGTCTTCATCACCACCCACGCCGCCTTCGGCTACCTCGCCGAGCGCTACGGGCTGACCGAGGAGGCCATCAGCGGCCTCGACCCCGAGTCGGAGCCCAGCGCCGCGCGCGTCAAGGACCTTGAGAAGATGGCCGAGGCCGACGGGGTCACCACCGTGTTCTACGAGACCCTCGTCAGCGACAGGACCGCGAAGACCATCGCCAAGGACGCCGGACTGAAGACGGACGTCCTCGACCCGATCGAGGGCATCACGGAGAAGTCCCGCGGCAAGGACTACTTCGCGGTGCAAGAGGCCAACCTGAAGGCGCTGCAGGCGGCCCTGGGAACCAAGTGATCGTTACGGAGGGCGTCATGGACGCACAGGGCGAGCCCGTCATATCGCTGCGCGGTGTCCGCGCCGAACTGGGCTCACGCCCCGTCCTGCGCGGCATCGACCTCACCGTGCACCGCGGCGAGGTCGTCGCTCTGCTCGGCGCGAACGGCTCCGGGAAGTCCACGGCCGTGCGCAGCGTCATCGGCCAGGTGCCGGTGACCGCCGGGCGGATCGAGCTGTTCGGCACGGACCGGCAGCGCTTCAGGGACTGGCGGCGCGTGGGCTACGTACCGCAGCGCACCACCGCCGCCGGCGGTGTCCCGGCGACCGTCACGGAGGTGGTCTCCTCCGGACGCCTGTCCCGGACCCGGTTCGGCGTCCTGCGCAAGGCCGACCACCAGGCCGTACGGCACGCCCTCGACCTCGTCGGCATGGCCGACCGGGCCAAGGACTCCGTCGACTCCCTCTCCGGCGGCCAGCACCAGCGGGTGCTGATCGCCCGCGCGCTCGCCGCCGAACCCGAGCTGCTGATCATGGACGAGCCGATGGCCGGCGTCGACCTGGCCAGCCAGGAGGTCCTCGCCCGGACCCTCCGGGAGCAGGTGGCGGCCGGTGCGACCGTCCTGCTCGTACTGCACGAGCTGGGGCCGCTGGAGCCCCTGATCGACCGGGCGGTCGTCCTGCGCGACGGCTGCGTGACGCACGACGGCCCGCCGCCGCGCGCCGTCGGCCAGCACGCGCTGCCCGGCCACGACCACGTACACCCGCACGCACCGGCGGGCGCCGAACCGATCCGCACGGGACTGCTGAGCTGATGGACTTCCTGAACTACGCCTTCATGCAGCGGGCGCTGCTCGCCGCGGTCCTGGTCGGCATCACCGCCCCCGCCGTCGGCATCTACCTCGTGCAGCGCCGCCAGGCCCTCATGGGCGACGGCATCGGCCACGTAGCGATGACCGGCGTCGGTCTCGGCTTCCTGCTGTCCTGGTCCCCGGTGTGGATGGCGACGGCCGTCTCCGTCCTCGGCGCGGTCCTGATGGAGCTGATCCGCTGGTACGGCCGCACCCGCGGCGACATCGCCCTCGCGATGCTCTTCTACGGCGGCATGGCCGGCGGCGTGATGTTCATCAACCTCGCGCCGACGGGCTCCAACGCCAACCTGAACTCGTACCTGTTCGGGTCGTTGTCGACGGTGTCGGAATCGGACGTGACGGCCATCTGTGTGCTCGCGGCCTTCGTCGTCCTCGTCACCCTGGGGCTGCGCCGTCAGCTCTTCGCGGTCAGCCAGGACGAGGAGTTCGCGCGCGTGACCGGGCTGCCGGTGCGCGCCCTGAACCTGCTGACGGCGATCACGGCGGCGGTCACCGTGACGGTCGCCATGCGGGTCGTCGGCCTGCTGCTGGTCTCGGCCCTGATGGTGGTCCCGGTGGCGGCGGCCCAGCAGCTCAGCCGCAGCTTCGCGGCGACCTTCGCGATCGCCGTGGCCATCGGCATCACCGTGACCATCGGCGGCACGGTGACCTCGTACTACCAGGACGTCCCGCCCGGCGCCACGATCGTGCTGCTGACCATCGCCGCGTTCGTCGCGCTGACCGCGCTGGCGGCCCCGCTGGCCCGGCGACGCGCCCGCGCGCTCGCCGCCGCACAGCCTGCCGGGGACCCGGCGGAGTGTGCGATTCCGGCCACCCGGGGAGCGGGCGGGGGAGCAGGCGTCTGACCGCGCACAGCCCGGGCTGGCACAATGGCCCGGCAAGGCGCAGACGTGAGGAGGCAACGGTGACGACCGCTGGATCGCCCGTGAAGGGCCGCGCCACCCGGCAGCGTGCCGCAGTGGCGGCGGCGCTCGACGAGGTCGACGAGTTCCGCAGCGCGCAGGAACTCCACGACATGCTCAAGCACAAGGGCGACTCCGTCGGGCTGACCACGGTCTACCGCACCCTCCAGTCCCTCGCCGACGCAGGTGAGGTCGACGTCCTGCGCACCTCCGACGGCGAGTCCGTCTACCGCCGCTGCTCCAGCGGCGAACACCACCACCACCTGGTCTGCCGCACCTGCGGCAAGGCCGTCGAGGTGGAGGGCCCGGCGGTCGAGAAGTGGGCCGAGGCGATCGCCGCGGAACACGGCTACGTGAACGTGGCGCACACGGTGGAGATCTTCGGCACCTGCGCGGAGTGCGCGACCGTCAAGAACTGACGCACCTCCAGGCAAGAACTGACGCACCTCAGGGCATCATGTCGCCCCGGTCGACACAGGAGTAGGACCCGTCGTCGCCGCGTCCCACGCTGTCGTACGACCAGCAGTGCAGCATCGGCGCGAGCGTCCACGTCCGCAGCGCGACGAGCGCGCCGAGCACCGTGAGGGCCAGCCGTCCGCCCCGGCTCCGCCACCCGGCGCACGCCAGTCCACCGACCCCCACCAGGGCCGCGAACACCAGCAGGGCGACGACCAGTGGCGCCGTGTTCTCCCGCAGCCCCGGAAACGACTCCGTCTCGACGGTGGCACCGAAACCGATCAGCACCGCGCCACGGCGAGGGCGAAGAGCGCGGCGGCGCCGCAGCCGCGGGCCACTCCCGTGCCCCTGCGTCCGCGGCGCTCCGGGCGCTGCTCGATCAGGACTGGTCGCCCTCCATCGCCAGCAGCTCCTCGTTCGGGATCGCTCCGCCGAACCGCCGGTCCCGGGAGGCGAACTCCACGCAGGCCCGCCACAGGTCGCGGCGGTCGAAGTCCGGCCACAGCACGTCCTGGAAGACCATCTCGGCGTAGGCGCTCTGCCAGAGCAGGTAGTTGGACGTGCGCTGTTCGCCGCTCGGACGCAGGAACAGGTCCACGTCCGGCATGTCCGGGTAGTACAGGTACTTCTGGAGGGTCTTCTCGTTGATCTTGGACGGGTCGAGGCGGCCCGCCTTCACGTCCTCCGCGAGTGCCTGCGCGGCGTCGGCGATCTCCGCGCGGCCGCCGTAGTTCATGCAGAAGTACAGGGTGAGCAGGTCGTTGTCCTTGGTCTGCTCCTGGGCGACCTGAAGCTCCTTGGCGACCGACTTCCACAGCTTGGGCATACGGCCCACCCAGCGCACCCGGATGCCCAGCTCGTCGAGCTGGTCGCGGGTCTTGCGGATGAAGTCGCGGTTGAAGTTCATCAGGAAGCGCACCTCGTCGGGCGAGCGCTTCCAGTTCTCGGTGGAGAAGGCGTACAGGGAGATGTTCCGCACGCCGATCTCGACCGCGCCCTGGAGGACGTCCAGGACACGCTCGGCGCCCACCTTGTGCCCCTCGGTACGGGGCAGCCCGCGCTCCTTGGCCCAGCGGCCGTTGCCGTCCATGACGATCGCGACATGCTCGGGGACCAGCTCCCCCGGGAGCTTCGGCGGGCGGGCGCCGGACGGGTGCGGCTCAGGCGCCCGGTACTCGCGCCGCCGGCGCCCCAGGATCCCGCGTACGACCATGTGCCTCTCGTCTCCTTCGCTGCTTACTTTTCCACGTACCGAAGGGAGCGCAGGCCGCGCTCCAGATGCCAGTGCAGGTAGGCGGACACCAGCCCGCTGCCCTCCCGGACGTACCGTGCCTCGCACGCGTCCGCCGTCTCCCAGTCTCCCGTGAGCAGCGCGCCGAGGAGCTCCAGCGTCCGCGGCGACGGTACGACACTGCCGGGGACCCGGCAGTCGGCGCACACGGAGCCCCCGGAGGCCACCGAGAAGAAACGGTTCGGTCCCGGCATGCCGCACTTCGCGCAGTCGCCGAAGCTGGGCGCGTACCCGTTGACGGCGAGGGAGCGCAGCAGGAAGGCGTCGAGGACGAGGTGGGGCGCGTGCTCACCGCGGGCGAGGGTCCTGAGCGCCCCGACGAGCAGCAGGTACTGCTGCACGGCCGGCTCGCCCTCGTGGTCGGTGAAGCGCTCGGCCGTCTCCAGCATGGCCGTGCCCGCGGTGTAGCGGGCGTAGTCGCTGACGATCCCGCCGCCGTACGGCGCGATGGTCTCGCTCTGGGTGCACAGCGGCAGTCCCCGCCCGACCAGTTCGCTCCCCCGGGCGAAGAACTGCACGTCGACGTGGGAGAAGGGTTCGAGCCGGGCGCCGAACTTCGACTTGGTCCGCCGCACACCCCGGGCGACGGCCCGCACCCGGCCGTGGCCGCGGGTGAGCAGGGTGATGATCCGGTCCGCTTCGCCGAGCTTCTGGGTCCGCAGGACGACGCCGTCGTCCCGGAAGAGGCTCATCGCGCACCGCCCCGGGTCTTCGGACGGGGGTGCGGCCCGTGGCACGGCCGCCGCGTCATGCCGTGTCCCGCGCGGTGACGCGGCATGACGCGGTGCGCCTCACCCGGCCTCCGGGTGCGCAGCGGGACGCCGTCGTCGCGGAACAGACTCATGGGCCCATTCTCGCCTACCCGGAGGGGGCCCTGTCCCGGCACCCGCTACGCTCGCCCGGTTCCTGGCCGGAGGAGGTGCGGTGGCGAGGCGTGCGCTGGGGCGGTCGTTCGGGTGGCTGTGGGGCGCGTACGCGGTCAGCGCGTTCGGGACGCGGCTGGCGTTCGACGCGTTCGCGCTGATCGCGGTCCTGGTGCTGCACGCCGGACCGGCCGAGGTGGCGGCGCTGGCGGCCGTGGGGCCCGCGGTGGGGGCGCTGCTGGCCGTGCCGCTGGGGCCGTGGGTGGAGTTCCGCCGCAAGCGGCCGGTGATGGTCGCGGCGGACCTGGTGCGGTGCGCGGCCCTGCTGAGCGTCCCGGCGGCCTTCGCGCTCGGCGGGCTCGGGATCGGGCAGTTGCTGCTGGTGTCGGTCGTCGTCGCGGCGGCCGACATCACGTTCACGGCGGCGAGCGGCGCCTTCCTGAAGGCACTGGTGCCGCCCGAGGACCTGCTGGTCGCGAACGGCCGCTTCGAGTCGACGACCTGGACCGCCACCATGCTCGGGCCGCCGCTCGGCGGGGCCGTGGTCGGCCTGTTCGGACCGGTGGTGACGGTGGCGACGGACGCGGTCAGCCATCTGCTGTCGGCGGCGGGCCTGTGCGCGGTCCGCGGACGCGAGGCGCGTCCGGTGCGCGAGGGCGCCACGGGCCGGCTGCGGGCCGGCGACCTGCTGGAGGGCTGGCGCCATCTCCTCACCCACCGCACCCTGCGCCCGCTGTTCCTGAACACGGTCCTGGTCAACGGTCTGATCATGGCCGCGTCGCCGCCGCTGGCCGTCCTGATGCTGGGTCCGCTCGGCTTCGCGCCCTGGCAGTACGGCCTCGCCTTCGCCGTCCCCTGCTCCGGCGGGCTGATCGGTTCCCGGCTGGCCCCCAGGCTGGTCATCCGGTACGGGCGGCGCCGGGTCCTGCGCGTGGTGGGGACCCTGCGCGTGTGCTGGCCGCTCGGGCTGGCGTTCGTCGGGCCGGGCGCCGGCGGGCTGGCGCTCGTCATGGCCGTCGAGTTCGGGCTGATCACCTGCATGGGCGTCTACAACCCGGTCATGGCGACGTCCCGGCTGGAGCTGACCCCGGCGGACCGGGTCACCCGCACGCTGTCGGCGTGGTCGGTCTCCAGCAAGGCCTCCGTCGCGGCCCTGACGGCCCTGTGGGGTGTCCTGGCGGCCTTCACGGGCCCCCGTGCCGCCATCGCTCTCGCGGGCGTGCTGCTGCTGACGACACCGCTGTTGTTCGCAACCGGACGGCGGGGGCGGGCGTCCCTCACCGAGGGGTCCCCGAAGATCGCCCCGCGGACCACCGCACCCGAGCGAAGGAGAGAACGATCTTAGGCTTCCGTCCCACCCCGGCCTCGTCCCCGGCCCCCGGTACCGCCCTTTCCCCGGCCTCCGGCAGGGGCTCGGCCCCGGCCCGCCGCACCCTCCTCACGGCCGGCGGCGTCACCGCGGCCGGCCTGCTGACCGGGCTCGCGAGCGGATCCGCGCACGCCACCGCGGACGGCGTCACCGCTCGCCTGCGCGCGCTGGAGGAGCGGCACGGCGCCCGCCTCGGCGTCTTCGCCCACAACGTCCGCACCCGGCGCTCGGTGCGCCACCGGGCCGACGAGCGCTTCCCGGTCTGCTCCCTGTTCAAGGTCCTCGCGGCGGCCGCCGTCCTGCGCGACCTGGACCGGGACGGCGAGGTGCTGGCCCGTCGCGTCCACTACACGGCCGACGCCCTGGTGGAGAACTCCCCGGTCACCGAGGAGCACGTGGCCGACGGCATGACGGTCGCCGAGCTGTGCGAGGCGGCCATCTGCCGCAGTGACAACACGGCCGGGAACCTGCTCCTGCGGGAGCTGGGCGGCCCGCGGGCGATCACCCGCTTCGCCCGCTCGATCGGCGACCGCGTCACCCGGCTCGACCGCTGGGAGCCGGACCTGAACTCGGCCGAGCCGTGGCAGGTGACGGACACCACGAGTCCGTACGCGATCGGCCGCTCCTACGCCCGGCTGGTGCTGGGCGGCGCGCTGGAGGCCGGTGACCGGCGGCGGCTGACGGACTGGATGCTCGCCAACGAGACGAGCGTCAACCGCTTCCGCAAGGGCCTGCCGCCGACGTGGACGCTCGCCGACAAGACCGGCGGCGGCTGGTACGGCGCGAACAACGACGCCGGGATCGCCTGGACGCCGGAGGGCGCCCCGGTGGTCCTGGTGGTCCAGCTCGTCAAGCCGGACCGCGACGCGGCCTACGACCACGACCTGATCGTCGAGACCGCCGCGCTGCTGGCCGAGACCCTCGGCTGAGCCACCGGTGACGGGCCCGGCCCGGTCGCGTCACACGGCGTCCGGGTCGGTCCCGTTGGTGAGCACGGGGACGCCGTCGGCCATGTCGTCCAGCAGGCCGCTCAGTGCGGGCTCGTCCTCCGGCTTCCGGGCGGCGTCCCACACCGTGTTGAACCGCCGGATCAGGGTCTCGACCCGGTCCGGGTTGGCGTTCACCGTGGTCGACGAGATCGCTTCCCTCTGGTCCGCCTTGATCTCGTAGGACATGGCCCGGTCGAAGACGATGAAGTCGATCATCGTGCCGGGGCCGAGCCGGCGCGCGATCCTCTCCTGGCGCACCACCCGGACCTCGATGCCCCTCTCCCCCTGCTCCTTGCAGACCGCGGCGAGGGAGGCGAGGGAGTCGTGGTCCTGGCCCTCCTTCATGATGAACACGCGCCTGATCGTGACGCGTCGTTCGTCGATCGCCCGCCCCTGTTCGGTGAGGTAGCGGCCGGCCGGCTCACTGGTCCAGAAGCCGTCGTCGACGACGGTCGTGCTCACGGCGTCGAGGCTCTCCCTGGTGCCCTTGGTGAGGTTGATGAGCCAGTCGTGGTTCTCCCCGGGGCACTCGGCGCTGAGCTTGGTCAGTTCCTCCATCTGGCCGGCGAGGCGGTTGATCTCCTCGTGTGCGAACTCGTGGAGGATGTCGGGCCCCATGGACACCACCTTCGTGGCGTGTTCGGCGAGCCGGGGCACTCCGTCACCGCGCAGTTTCTCCACCTCGTTGAAGAGCTTGGTGGCCTCGCCTATGTCGGCGAAGCGCTTCTCCACCACGTCTTTCAGCTCGCCCAGCTGGTTCACGAACGACGCCATGAACTGCACGATCAGCACCGTGCCGCCGCACAGCACCGACAGCACCAGTTGCCAGGGACCCTCCTCCTTCGGCAGCAGGACGTTGGTCAGGACGTAGACCACACCGCCCACCACGACGGTGACCAGCAGTTTCAGCGTCAGTTGCCGGGCTGCGTCACTGTCGGGCCGCTGCGGACCGTTCCTGAAGGAGTTCGTGGGTGCGCTCATCTCTCTTTCTCCCCCCGTCGGGATCGTGCGTGGACTGGAGCGACAGGACGTCGCACGGATGTCTTCAGGACGCCGTCAGCGGGGCGCCGAGGGCGTCGCGCTGGGTGAGGATCGCCTGCAGCAGCAGCTGGTCGCGGACGCGCCGCACCTGGGTCTCCCACTGGCGGCTGAAGCCGGGCTCCCGCTCGAGCACGTCCCACAGGGCCTCCAGGGACCGCTCGACGCGGGCCTTGGGCAGCCACAGGTGCAGCAGGTGGTCGACGAGCGGGCGCAGGACCTTCAGCGCGGCCCTGCCGTCCGCGGAGCCGAGCCGCAGGCCGTCGAGCTTGTCGACGACGGTGGTCAGCAGCCAGTCGTGCAGGGCGAGGTCCTCGCACAGCGCGGCTGCCGCGGCCGGCGTGGTGCCGGGCGGCAGCCGTAGGTCCAGGGTGCGCAGTCCGTCGTCGGCGACGGTGAAGCGCAGGGGCGGCTCCGCGCCGCCGGAGTCGGGTGACGCGGCCCAGCGGACCCGGGTGTCGATCGTGGTGAGCGGCGGGTCGAAGGAGTCCAGCAGCAGGCGGGAGATCCTCGACAGCTGGCCCTCGGCGATGGATCCGACGTCCAGCTCGCCCTGCTCCTGACGCGTCAGAAACCCCTCCGCCACGGCTCGGGGGGACACTCTGCCGACGGGGACCAGGACGCCGGGCCGTACCAGGTAGTAGCCCCAGGGGCGGCGCCGGTCGGGGCCGGCGGCGGGGACGGAGAAGTGGGCGGTGGCCTGGAGCACCCGGCCCTCGACGAGGGCCGCCCGGGCGGTCACCGTGCCGACCGCGCGGACCTTGGCGCCGCCCGCGGTGGGCAGCCGGCAGTCGACGCCGGTGAGGACGTCCGGGGAGACGGCGTACCGGTTGGGGCGCCGGGAGAGCCGGACGCGTTCGTCGGCGCGCAGCCTGAGCAGCCGTTCGGCGACCTGTTCGTCCACCGCGTCCCGGGTGGGCAGCAGGCAGGTGCGGACCTCCCCGCAGGCGAGGAGGTCGTCGGTGGTCCTCTCCGGGGCGCCCATGTCACAGCCCCGGCGGGAAGACGTAGGAGGTGCGGTCCACGACGCCCGCGGGCACGGGGAAGCCCTCGCCGGAGGAGCGCTCGCCGACCTGCCGCAACGCCTCGGCCTCGACGTGGACCTGGTCGAGGATGACGCGTACGGCGTGCTCCACGGGCAGGAACCGGGCCGGGAGGATGCTGCACGTGGCGTACGCGGTGAAGGGCGCGGCCAGCGGGTTGAGGCGGACGACGGGCGGCAGGGCGTCCCACTCGGCCGGGAACTCCTTGGCGTCCCACGGGGCGGGGGTGAGCACCGCGCGGCCGTTGTCGCGCAGCAGCCCCAGCCGGACGAGCTGCCACACGGCGGCGAGGAAGGCGCAGGACCAGGTGCGTTCGTCCTCGGGTCCGCTCCACAGTTCGACGTCCATGAAGACGGAGTGGCCGCGGGCGCCGGTCTCGCTCGGGGGCTCCCAGACGCCGCCGGCGGACTCCAGTGCGGAGGAGGTGCGGTGGGTGGGGGCGCGCCGGCCGTTGGTGAGCCAGCCGGTGCGGCTGACGGGCGGGCGGAAGCCGTTGCTGCCGGGCGGCGGGGACTCCACCAGCCGGTGCAGGACGGACTCGGCGAGTTCGGCGCGGTCCCGCCGGCCGGGCTCGGCGACGGCGCAGCCGGACTCACGGGCCAGGTAGTCGATGGTCAGGCCGGCCTGCGCGGCCGCCTCCAGCAGCGGGGGTATCAGTTCGGCCGGGGTGGACAGGCGGCTGAAGTAGTCGTCGATCAGGAAGCAGGTGCTGATCCGGGGGCGCCTGCCGGCCGGCAGCGGGCCGACGCCGGCCCGGGCGGCCTCCACCCAGGGCCGTACGGCCGCGAAGTGGCGGCGCAGCCGGTCGGGGCCCTCGACGAAGTCCTCCATGTACAAGTGCCCTAATTCCAGGGAGAGATGGGAGAAGGGAACGGATTCCGTGCGTGGCTGCGCGCTGGTCTCCCGGAAGACGGTTTCCGGTCCGCTCACAGCTGCCCCCAGTACTTGTCGTCGGTGAGGCGCTGTGCGAGTTCGCCCATCTTCTGCCAGGTCTCGACGTTGGCGATCCGGCGGTCGTGCACGTCCTCGTCGGTGATGAGCCGTTCCTGCCACTGCAGGACGGGTTCCAGCGGAATCGCGGACAGCACCCGGGTCTTGCCGATACCGCGGCCCGCCGCGATTTCCTCCAGCTGGGTGTCGCACTGCCGCATCCACGCGTACTGGGCGGGCGAAACCTGCGACCACAGCGGCGACTCGAGATTCGGCACGGCGGCCCGTACGAAGCGGATCGCGGCGGAAAGCGCGTCGGAGTCGTGGCCCATGGCGATTCCGGCCTGCACAATGCCCTGTTTCCCGTACACGAGTTCGGCGGCCGCCATCACGTGCTGACGGGTCCAGCGGTGATACACCAGCCAACGGGTTTTCAGGCGGCCGAGCCCTCCGCGCGGTGAGGTGGCGGCGAGCGCGAGGTCCATCGCATAACTGCGTCCGGCGCTCAAGTCGACGATGATGACGTCGAATTCGCGCTTCAGGCGCAGGACGAGGTCCACGCACCGGTGCAGGTTCTCCTCGTCGGTGACGAACTCGCCGCCGGTGCGGTCCCCGGGAAGGAGCACCAGCCGCCCCGATCCGCCGGGCCTGCTGCGCAGGTGGGGGTGTTCGGTGCGGGCCCAGACGTCGACCCGGAGGGGTTCGCCGGTCTTGCCCTTGAGGTACGAGTGCAGGCCGCGGCCCTCGGCCTCGCCGAGGACGTCGGGCAGGTCGAACACGGCGGCCGCGGTGGGCGAGCCGAAGTCGAAGTCCAGGTAGCAGACGTCGTCCCCGTCCAGCGCGCGGTGGTAGGCGAGGTTGGCGCTGGTGACGGAGCGGCCGGTGCCCCCCTTGTCGGAGGCGGCGAAGACGAGCACGTCTCACACCCCCCGGGACCCGGAGTCGCCGCGGGCCCGGGCGAGGGTGTCCAGACGGGTGAGGATGCCGAGGGCGAGCGCGTAGGCGGTGCCGGGCTGTTCGTCGACCAGGAGGCGGGCGCGGCGCAGGTCCGCCTCGATTCCCTTGATCTCCTCGCCCTGGGGGCTCTTGGGGGCGGGGGCGGGCTGTTCCATCTGCTCCTTGCCGAAGAGGTGGGCCGCCTCGCTGATCAGTGCCCTGGCCAGCAGGGAGAGTTCGGAGCTGCGGATCGGCGGCTGGTCGTAGAGGGCGTGCGCGGCGACCATGCACTCGGTGACGCGCTCGGTGACGGACCAGGACAGGGGGCCCTGGCGCTTCGGTGTCTCGGGGTAGGCGGCGTGCACGTTGTCCCACAGGCCGACGCCGTCGCCCTCGGTGATCCGGCGCTGCCAGAGGTGGTCGAGGATGTCCTCGGCGAGCCGCAGCAGCCGGTCCTGGGAGGCGATGTTCCGTGACAGCGAGCAGAGCTGGATGGTCCGCTTGAGCAGCTGCGCGGAGAAGTCCGTCATCGTCCACTTCATGGCGGGGCCGAGGGCCTCGCTGCCCAGCAGCGGCAGGGTGACGCCGGGGTCGTGCAGGACGATCGCGGGGTCGTCGCGGGTCATGCCGCTGGTGATGCGGCCGCGTTCGGCGAGGCGTTCCATGACCTTGACGGTGCGGGTGAGGTCGTCGTCGGTGGCGCGGCGGCGGACCAGGTCGTGCACGAGGATGGAGGCGACGGAGAGGGAGAAGTACTCCGACTCCAGTTGCTGGAGGGTGGTGCGCCAGGGGATCTCCTCCAGCGGCCAGGTGCCGTCGCCGAAGCGGGCGATGGCCGACCAGTACTGCTGGGTGATCTCCCAGCGCAGCCGGAGCGCGTCGGCCAGTTTCTGCTGCTCGGCGGTGAGCAGACCGAGGACGAGCGTGCGCTCGGAGAACAGGTCGGGGATGCCGTCGAGGGCGACCACGGTGAAGTAGAGGTACGGCGTGGGGTGGGCGACGCCCGCGGGCTGCTTCCCGATGCCCTCGGCGGTCTGCGGTTCCACCTCGATCTCGGGGGCGCCCTTCACCACGCTCCAGGCCCAGCCGCACTCGAACAGGCGGTTCTCGTTGCGCAGTTCGTCCGTGACGTCACCGTCGAGGCCGAGGGTGACGCTCTCGCTGATGACGGCGCGCAGGGCCCTGAAGCGGTCCTGGAAGCGGTGCAGGACCTGCCGTTCGGAGAGCCGGCCCTGGCCGAGCAGGCGGGTGAGGGCCTGCCCCTGGTCGGAGGAGATGTCGACCACGTTGACGGTGAAGGAGCGCAGCAGGTTCACCATGGCGGCGGTCAGCCGGGCGCTGGTGGCCTCCCGGAGCCGGTCGATCTGGGCGAGGGTGCTCGCACGCTGGGTCTTGCCCCGGTAGACCTTGAGGAAGCCGAGGGTGGCCAGGCACAGGGTGACCGACATGGAGTAGGAGTCGACCACCCCCAGGTTCCGCTGTTCCTTGGCGAGTTCCTGCTGGGAGTCCTCGGCGGCGAAGTAGTGGCCGCCGGAGAAGGTGGGGCTCTCCTCGCCGCGGTGCTTCTCCATGAAGTCGGCGAGGACCTTGACGAGGTTCCCGGGGATCTCACTGGAGTCGCCGGCGCTCCTCAGCGACCTCTCCACGTCCCGCTGGGTGGTGTCGGGGTCGTCGAGACGGAACGCGGCGATTTCGGTGGCGGGGTACAGCAGGCACAGCAAACGCTCCGCGTCGGCGACGCTGCTGCGGCCGCCCCATTCGCCCCAGTCCCATTCACCGTCGTCGAAGGAATGGCGGGCGATGGCCTGCCACACTTCGAGCAGATTCTGTCTCGGCTTGATCTGCATGCCCATTCCCCTCGCACAGGCCCGTCACCACGGATAAGAACGGATCAGGAGTCAGACTTTCCGTCGCCCGCAGGCCAGGATCATTCCCGTGTATCCGGTGCGCACCAGTTGTTTGGGATTGGCCATGCGGTGGATCGTGACACCCTCCGTGTAATCCTTCAGCACGGAGCGCACCTCTTTCGCGTCGATATCGCGGGCCGGGAATTCGTGGGACCCGACGCGATATCCCTCGGAATGCTCCATGAAGGCGGCGGCGAAGGGGGAACCCGGATTCAGCGCGCTCATGAAACAGCCCACGCCCCGGCGGAATTCTTCGAGCGAGGTGGTGATGGACTCGGCGACGAAGAACATGGTGCCGAGATCCCAGCGTTCGTCCTTGCCGCACAGGTCGAAGAGACTGCCCGCCACGGGTTTTCCGACGGCTTCCTTGAACCGCGCCCTGGGGTCCATGCCGAGGTCGGCGTATTCCGGCTGTTCGCGCAGGACGTCCCAGAACTGGTCCCAGTTCGCGTCGTAGCCGGCGAGCTGGCTGTCGAGGTAGTCGAGGTTCCTCGCGGACCGCTCCAGGAGGGTGACCCGGTCGCACCAGGGCAGCATGGCGAGGGCGGGATAGAGATTGGGCCCGGCGCCGACGTCGATACCGGCGGCCACGCGGCCCGCGCGCCCTTGGAAATGATCACGGAAGTGGTCGCGCACCCGGGAGAGGATCTCCCTGTCCACTGGCTGGATCTCGATGTAATTGCGCTTGATGTACTCGTCGGGATCGAAGGCGTCCCAGGGCACATCGGCATTCTTTACGTCAGCTGTGGGCGATCCCGAGGTCATTGGTTCAGCCTAGCAGTACGCGGGGGTCTTGAAGGTGTGGATGCACCGGGCAATGATGGACGATCAGGTATGCATATCGCACAAGACGCAGCACCCCAGCCATTCACTTTGTCGATCCTTCACAAGGGGACGGTATGACTCCTCTTCCCGGAGATCGTTTTCCGTCGGCCGCCGGTTCGACGGTGAGCCAGGTGTCCGGAGAAAGGCGCTTACGGATCCGAGCGGCCACGGAGGAGGACCTCCCCCATATCGTCCGTCTCGACGCGGAGGCCTTCCCGGCCGACCCGTACCCGTACTTCGTGCTGCGCCAGCTCCTGGCCTCCTTCCCGGACTTCGTGTTCGTGGTGGAGGACGGCGAGGACCTGGGCGGCTATGTGCTGTCGACCCCGCCGAACGCGGCGCGGAGCTGGATCCTCAGTCTCGGCATCGCCCCGGACCTGCGCGGCCAGGGCCTCGGACGGCAGCTGATGACGCACATCCTGACGCATCTGCGCGCGGAGGGCGTCCACTCCGTCTCGCTGTCCGTGGAACCGGGCAACGACACGGCCGTCGCGCTCTACGAGTCCCTGGGCTTCGCGCCGGACCCCGGCGGCCCCCGCAAGGACTACTTCGGGCCCGACGCGCACCGCCTGCTGATGACGCTCACCCTGTGACGCCGGCGACGCCCTCCCGGGCGAACCTCCGTACGTAGCCCCGCTGCCAGGGCGTCTCCACGGCGTGCCGGTCGTAGTGCCGGCGTACGAACGCGACCGCCTCACCGGCCGGTACGCCGTCCAGCACCGCCAGACAGGCCAGCGCCGTCCCCGTCCGGCCGCGTCCTCCGCCGCAGGCGACCTCCACACGCTCGAACGCCGCCCGCCGCCAGGCCTCGACGAGCGCCGTCCGCGCGTCCGCGCGGTCGGCGGGGAGCCGGAAGTCGGGCCAGCGGATCCACCGCGCCTGCCAGGAGACCGGCGGGGGCGGGGAGCCGAGCAGGTAGAGGCCGTACGCGGGGCCGGGCGCCGTCGGGTCGAGGGGCCGGCGCAGGCCGCGCCCGCGCACCATCCGCCCGGACGGCAAGGCCAGGATGCCGGGCGCGTCCGGCCGCCAGGCCCACTCCCCCCGCTCTTCCCGCTCCCGTCGCTCCGCCCGCCCGTGCTCCGGTTCCCTCTCCATGGCCCCATTCGAACCCGTCCGCGATTCCCGGGCAACCGATTCCGCCCGGCCGGTGGTCTGGAGGGCGAGGAGGGAGCTTGATGCAGGCCGAACTTGAGGCCCGGTTCCAGGAGTTCGTCAGGGCGCAGTGGTCGCGGCTGGTCCGCACCGCGTATCTGCTCACGGGCGACGCCCACCACGCGGAGGACCTGACCCAGACGGCACTGGCCAAGGCGTACCGGTCCTGGCGGCGGATCGTGCGCAGCGACAGTCCGGAGGCGTACGTCCGCCGGATGCTGGTCAGCTGCAACAGCGACCGGTTCCGCAAGCGGCGCGTCGCCGAGGCGCTGACCGCGGCGCCGCCCGAGACGCCGGAGCGCGACGAGGCGGTCGGGCAGGTGGAGGAGCGCGGCTCCCTGCTCGCGGGGCTGGCCCTGCTGCCCGCCAAGCAGCGGGCGGTGGTGGTGCTGCGGTACTGGGAGGACCTGTCCGAGGCGGAGCTGGCCGAGGTGCTCGGCTGCTCGCCCGGCACGGTCAAGAGCCAGGCGTCGAAGGGGCTGGCCAAGTTGCGCGCGTACCCTTCCCTGGCACGCATCGGCACAGGGGCGGGGAACACTTCCCTGGCAGCCCGTACACCACCGCCGCACCAGGGAGTCCCCATGCCGTTCCCCGTCCCGCTGACCGGTGTCGTCCCGCCCCTCTGCACGCCCCTGACCCCGGAGCGGGAGGTGGACGTGGACTCGCTGCTGCGGCTGGTCGACCACGTCGTGGCGGGCGGGGCGCACGGGCTGTTCGTGCTCGGTACGACGTCGGAGGCGGCGTATCTGACGGACCGGCAGCGCCGGCTGGTCGTGGAGGCGACCGTGGCGCACGTCGGCGGTCAGCTCCCGGTGCTGGCCGGGGCGATCGACATGACGACGCCCCGGGTGCTGGACCAGGTCGCGTCCGTCACGGGGGCGGGCGCGGACGCGGTGGTGGTGATCTCCCCGTTCTACGCCCGTACCCATCCGGCGGAGATCGCCCGCCACTACCGTCTGGTCGCCGCCGCGAGCCCGGTCCCCGTCCTGGCCTACGACCTGCCGGCCGCCGTCCACACCAAGCTCCCCGCCGACGTCGTCGTGGAACTGGCCGCGGACGGCGTACTGGCCGGGCTGAAGGACTCCAGCGGTGACCTGGCGGGCTTCCGGGAGGTCGTGACCGGCACCCGGGCGCACCCCGGCTTCAGCGCGCTGACCGGCTCCGAGCTGATCGTCGACGCGGCGCTCGCGCTGGGCGCGGACGGGGCGGTGCCCGGTCTCGCCAACGTCGACCCGCACGGCTACGTCCGCCTCGACCGCCTCTGCAGGACCGGCGAGGCGGAGCTCGCGCGGGCCGAACAGGAGCGGCTGTGCGCCCTGTTCGGCATCGTCCGCGCCGGCGATCCGGCCCGGATGGGCGCCGGTTCGGCGGCGATCGGCGCGTTCAAGGCGGCGCTGCACCTCCTGGGCGTGATCACCTGCCCGGCGACCGCGGAGCCCCAGATCCCGCTGTCCCCGGGCGAGGTGGAGCGGGTACAGGGCCACCTGATCGAGGCCGGGCTCCTCTGACGCACGACGGCCGGTCCGCGGCGGACGCCGGGCTCCGACGGGCGGCCACCAGCCGCTCGCGGGCCCTGCTGCGTGTGCGGTCGGTACCGAACCGGTGGCCGGCCCGGGACCGGCCGCCCGCCGCGGCGGGTGGGTGCGCTCGGGGATCGGGCGGATCACCCGCCCTTCCCCGGGGACACCAGCCCCGACTCGTAGGCGACGATGACCAGTTGCGCCCGGTCCCGTGCGCCCAGTTTGCCCATGATGCGGCTGACGTGGGTCTTCGCGGTGAGCGGGCTGAGGCCCAGCGTCTCGGCGATCTCGGTGTTGGTGAGGCCGCGCGCGACCAGGGCGAGCACCTCGCGCTCCCGCTCGGACAGGCACTCGGGCCCGCCGGTGGCGGTCGGCGCGAGGGGGCTGCGCAGGAACCGGGCGATCAGCCGGGCGGTCGGTCCGGGCGACAGCAGCGCCTCACCGGCGGCGACCGTGCGGATGGCGTCGAGGAGGTCGGCGGGCCGGGTGTCCTTCACCAGGAACCCGGAGGCGCCCGCGCGCAGCGCCTCGACGATGTTCTCGTCGGTGTCGTACGTGGTCAGCACCAGCACCCGCACCCCGGCGAGGTCCTCGTCGGCGGCGATCAGCCGGGTCGCCTCGATGCCGTCGAGGTCGGGCATGCGGACGTCCATCACGACCAGGTCGGCGCGCTCGGCCCGGGCCAGCTCGACGGCCTCCCGCCCCGTGCCGGCCTGCCCGACGACCTCCATGTCCGGTGCCGACGCGACGAGCATCGCGAACGCGGCGCGCACCAGCGTCTGGTCGTCGGCGAGCAGCACCCGGATCGGACTCATCGTTTCTCCCCCATGGGCAGTACGGCGCTCACCTCGAAGCCCTTCCCCTCCCGCGGCCCCGCCTCCAGCGTGCCGCCCACGCTGCGGGCCCGCTCCCGCATGCCGACCAGCCCGAACCCGGGCGCCTGGGCCCCGGTGCCGGCCCCGTCGTCGGCGACGGTCACCCGCAGGGCGCCGTCCTCCTCGCGCACGAGCACCCGCACGTCCAGATCGTCCCGTCCACCGTGCCGTACGGCGTTGGTGAGGGCCTCCTGCACGATCCGGTAGGCGGCCGCGCCGACCGCGGGCGGTACGTCGCCGTGCCGTACCGACAGCTCGACCGCGGCGCCCGTCGCCCGGGCGGTCTCGGCGAGGTCCGGCAGGCCGTGCAGGCCGGGAAGCGGGCCGCGGATCTCGGGCGCGCCGGGGTCGCGGAGCACCTCCAGCGTCGTCCGGAGTTCACCGCGGGCGCTGCGGCAGGTCTCGGCGATGTCGTCGAGGGCCTGGGCCACGGCCGTGCGGTCGAGGCGGTCGGGGTCGGCGGCCAGGACGTGCGCGGCGACGGAGGTCTGCACGCCGATGAGGGTGATGGTGTGCGCGAGCAGGTCGTGCAGGTCGCGGGCGATGCGCAGGCGCTCCTCGGCGACGCGGCGGCGGGCCTCCTCCTCGCGGGTGCGTTCGGCGCGCAGCGCTCGTTCCAGGGCGGCGGCGGCGTTCTCGCGGTGGACGCGGATGTAGCCGCCGAAGACCAGGACGGCGACGATCCAGCCCAGGATCCGCAGGAACTCCACCATCCCGTCGAGGTTGGTGAGCGCGTTGAGGGTCAGCGTCACCCCGATGACGAGCGAGCCGACGGTCAGCGTGCGGCGGGCCGTGCTGGTCACCGCGATGGTGTAGAGGACCACCATGGTGGGGGCGATGGGTGCGGTGTGGTTGTAGTCGAGACCGTGGTACGGCGCGACCAGGGCCATCATCAGGCCCAGGACGAGCAGCGGGCGGCGCCTGCGCCACACGAGCGGCACATGCGCGGCGAGCAGCAGGGTCCAGCCGAGCACGTCGAGCCGGCGCCCGTCGACGACGGCCACGGCGAGCACCGAGTCGACGACGGCCAGCCCCGCGGCGAACCAGGCGTCCGCGCGCGGATGTCCCACCCACCGCTGCACCGTTCCCCCTCTCCCCCGCCCCCATCCTGCACGAGCGGGCGCCCCTCCGGCAGGGAGGGGCGCCCTCGGGTCAGCTGCCGACCGGTTCACGCTCACGCGTCCGTTCCGGCTCCGGTGCCCGCGACAGCCGCCCCGGCCACCACACCCTCCGTCCGAGCGCCACGCTCGCGCTGGTCACCAGGTAGGTGCGGACGAGGAAGGTGTCCAGCAGGACCCCGACGGCGATCACGAAGCCCAGCTCGACCAGTTGCACCAGCCCCATGTTGGTCAGCACGGCGAAGGTCGCGGCGAGGACCAGCCCGGCGGAGGCGATGACCCCGCCGGTGGTGCGCAGTGCGGTGAGCGCGGCGGCGGCCGGTTCGGCACCCCGCAGGGACTCCTCGCGCATGCGGTGCATGAGGAAGATGCCGTAGTCGACGCCGAGCGCGACCAGGAAGACGAAGGACAGCAGGCCCAGTCCGGGATCGGTGCCCTCGAAGCCGAACACCGGCCCGAACAGCAGTCCGCCGAGGCCGAGCGCGGCGCCCCACACCGCGACCACGGCGGCGGTGAGCAGCAGCGGTGCGACGAGGGAGCGCAGCAGCACGACGAGGATCAGCAGCACCGAGAGCAGGACGAGCGGTACGACGACGAGCCGGTCCCGGGCGTTGGTGTCCTCCAGGTCGATCTGCTGGGCGCTGGCCCCGCCGACGTAGGAGCCGTCGAGGCGTTCCCGCAGGCGTTCGATGGTCGCGGTCTCGGCCGCCGACTGGGGTGGCGCGGACACGGTCACGGAGATCTCGGTCCAGCCTCCTCCGGTACGTCCCTCGCGGACGTCGTCGACGCCTTCGACGTCCCGGATCGCGGCGAGGGTGGCGTCGGCGCGGCCGGCCGGGGTGAGCACGTCGACGGGTTGGGCGGAGCTTTCCGGGTAGGCCGCGGCCAGGGTCTCCAGGGCGGCGACCGACTCGGGCCTGTCGACGAAGGAGTCCTGCTGCTTGACCGTGCCGGGCAGGTTGAGGGCGCCCAGGGCGAGCGCGCCGAGGAGCACCGCTCCCCCGGCCAGCACGGTCAGCGGACGACGGCCGGCGGAGGTGCCCATGGCGGCGAACAGCGACCGGCGGGCCTTGGGCGTGCTGCCGTAGGCGGGCACCAGCGGCCAGAAGACCCGGCGGCCGAGGAGGACGAGGACGGCGGGCAGCAGCGTCAGCATCGCCACCAGCGCGCACAGCACGCCGACGGTGCCGAGCGGGCCCATGCCCCGGTTGGAGTTGAGGTCGGCGGCGAGCAGGCACAGCAGGCCCGCAGCAACGGTCCCGGAGGAGGCGAGCACGGCGGGCCCGCAGCCGCGCAGGGCGGCCCGCATGGCGTCGTAGGGCCGCTCGATCCGCCGGAGTTCCTCGCGGTAGCGGGAGACGAGCAGCAGGGCGTAGTCGGTGCCGGCGCCGAAGACGAGGATGGTCATGATGCCGGAGCTCTGGCCGGACACCGTGGTGCCGAAGGCCTGGTTGAGGCCGTAGGCCACGCCCATGGACAGGTAGTCGGCGACGCCGGCCACGGCGAGCGGCACCAGCCACAGCACCGGGCTGCGGTAGATCAGGATCAGCAGCACGGCGACCACGGCGACGGTGGTGTAGAGCAGCGGCCCGCCGAGCGACTCGTAGACCTTGGCCGCGTCGGTGGTGAGCGCCCCCGTCCCGCCCACCTGGACCGTCAGCCCGCCCTCGCCGTGGGCGACGTCGCGTACGGCGTCGACGAAGGCGTCCCGCTTCTCCTCGTCGGTGCCGGGCTCGTTGCTGGCGACGGGGTACATGAGGGTCGTGCCGTCCTCGGACGGGATCCCCCGCGGAGTCCCGGTCAGCACGTGCTCCCCCGCGACCCGCGTGACCTGTTCCCGCGCCGTGGCCCGGTCGGCTGCCGTCAGTCCGCCGTCGCGGTGGTAGACGAGCACCAGTTCCGTGGTCTCCCCGCCCGGCAGCTGCTCCTGGAGCTCGGCGGCCCTGGTGGAGTCGGCGTTCGCGGGCAGGTAGTCGGTGACCCGGTCGTGCTGCACGTCGGCGAGTTTCGCGGCGAACGGCGAGGCGATCGCCAGCACGCCCACCCACAGCGCGAGCACCACCCAGGGGATGGCGCGCTTGCCCTTCGTTGTCCCGGCCCCCATGAGTCGGGCCCTCCCTTCGGCGCGGATGTCCGGTTGCGGCTTCCAGACTTCCGGGCCGGGAGGGCCGGATCGTCGGGCGGGAGGGCGAGACGGCGGGTACTGCGCGGGGTGGCCGGACGGGCCGATTACTCCCCGGGGAGTATCGAGACCGGGCGGGACGCCGGCCGGTGCGGCGCTACGACGGCGTGCGCGCCGCCGCCAGCAGCCTGGTCACGTCGTCCGCGCGGAGGGTGAGCGCCGCGCCGACCGTGGCCAGCACCTCCCGCTCCGCCGGTGTGTACGGCCCGTCGGCCAGCGCGATCCGGGCCCCCTGGAGCAGGATCGACTCGCGGCCGACCGGCGCGAGGTGCGGGGCGAGCGGGTCCAGGGCCTCGTGGAGCTCTATGGCGAGCCCGGGGGCGCAGGGTTCGCCGTAGGCGCGGCCGGTGTCGGCGGCGAGGGCGTCGACGAGGGCGGCGAGCTGTTCCCGCGTGCAGTCGGGGAAGCCGGCCGCGCGCACGGCCACGGCCGCCGTCTCCAGGGACGTGCGGGCGCAGGTGCCGCCCGCGGACAGGACCGCGAGGGCGACGGTGTGGACGGCGTCGCGGAGCATCGCGGAGAAGCGGGTGGTGGTCGGGTGGTCGAGGACGTCGGTGCCGAAGTGGCGCAGGCAGGCCGCGCACTCGACGACCGGTCCGCTCGCGCCGCGCGGCAGCACGGGCACGCCCAGCAGGGTGAAGCGGCGGTGGCCGGTCAGCCGCTGGTAGTTGCGGTCGCCGCCGCAGCCGGGGCAGAAGAACTCGCCGTCCCCGACGGACGTCCACGCGGTGCGGGTGCCCAGCATGCGGGCAAGCCCGGTGGCACGGCCGTCTCGTCCCCGTCCTGGCAGCACGTCGTACCTCCGTAACTCCCCCACAGCCTTACGAGCGCGGGAGATACCCGGGGGCACCGTCGCCGCACGTCTGCGTGATGTTAGCCACATCACGGAGGCGGAGTCAGCACCCTGGACGAGACCTTTCCGTGACCTCCACGCAAGGATGGCCGAGAAACGACGGGCCCCGACCGCCGTGTTGGGCGGTCGGGGCCTCGAAACTCCCGGTCTGGATGGTCAGCGCGTCGCGCGGTTGACGGCCGAGACGACCGCCTTCAGCGACGCACGCGTCGTGTTCGCGTCGATGCCGATGCCCCACAGGACCTTGTCGCCGATGGCGCACTCGATGTAGGAGGCGGCCTGCGCGGAGGCGCCCTCGCTCATCGTGTGCTCCTGGTAGTCCAGCAGGCGTACGTCGACGCCCACGCCCTCCAGGGCGTTGAAGAAGGCCGAGATCGGACCGTTGCCGGAGCCGGTCAGGACGGTGTCCTCGCCGTCGACGGTCGCCTCCACGGTCAGCGTGTCCACGCCGTCCGTGTCGGTGGTCGACTGGCCCGTGCGGACCTGGATGCGGCCCCACGGGTTGTCGGGGTTGGGCAGGTACTCGTCCTGGAAGGTCGCCCAGATGTCCTTCGGGGTGACCTCGCCGCCCTCGGCGTCCGTCTTCGCCTGGATGATCTTGGAGAACTCGATCTGCATCCGGCGCGGCAGGTCCAGTTTGTGGTCGTTCTTCAGGACGTACGCGATACCGCCCTTGCCGGACTGCGAGTTGACGCGGATGACGGCCTCGTAGGAGCGGCCGACGTCCTTCGGGTCGATCGGCAGGTACGGGACGGCCCACTCGATGTCGTCGACGGTGACGCCCTTGGCGGCCGCGTCGGCCTCCATCGCGTCGAAGCCCTTCTTGATGGCGTCCTGGTGGGAGCCGGAGAAGGACGTGTAGACCAGGTCGCCCACGTACGGGTGGCGCGGGTGGACCTCCATCTGGTTGCAGTACTCCCACGTGCGACGGATCTCGTCGATGTCGGAGAAGTCGATCTGCGGGTCGACGCCCTGGGAGAAGAGGTTCATGCCCAGGGTGACCAGGTCGACGTTGCCGGTGCGCTCGCCCTGGCCGAACAGGCAGCCCTCGACACGGTCGGCGCCGGCCATCAGCGCCAGCTCGGCGGCGGCGACGGCGGTACCGCGGTCGTTGTGGGGGTGGACGGACAGGCAGACGTACTCTCGGCGGGAGAGGTTGCGGCCCATCCACTCGAAGCGGTCGGCGTGCGTGGACGGCGTCGAACGCTCCACCGTGGCCGGCAGGTTGAGGATGATCTCGCGGCCCGGGCCGGGCTGCCAGACGTCCATGACCGCCTCGCAGACCTCGAGCGCGAAGTCCAGCTCGGTGTCGGTGAAGATCTCGGGGCTGTACTGGTAGCCGAACTCGGTCTCCGGGCCCAGCAGCTTCTCCGCGTACTCCATCACCAGGCGCGTGCCGTCCACGGCGATCTGCTTGATGTCGTCCTTGGAGCCGCGGAAGACGACGCGGCGGAAGACGGGGGCGGTCGCGTTGTACAGGTGGACCGTGGCGCGCCTGGCGCCCTTCAGGGACTCGACGGTCCGCTCGATCAGGTCCTCGCGGGCCTGGGTCAGCACGGAGATCGTCACGTCGTCCGGGATCGCGCCCTCTTCCTCGATGATCGAGCGCACGAAGTCGAAGTCGGTCTGGCCGGAGGCCGGGAAGCCGACCTCGATCTCCTTGTAGCCCATCTTGACCAGCTGGTCGAACATCCGGCGCTTGCGCTCGGGCGACATCGGGTCGATCAGGGCCTGGTTGCCGTCGCGCAGGTCCGTGGAGAGCCAGCGGGGAGCGGCGGTGATCCGCCGGTTCGGCCAGGTCCGGTCGGGGAGGTCGACCTGCTCGTACTGACCGTACTTGTGGGTCGGCATGTGGCTGGGCTGCTGGCGGTTCGCCATGATGCGGTGGCTCCTCAGGGTGTCCGGAAGGACGGCCGACGACGCAACGCCAAGCTCCGCGGGGAGGGGGTCGGCCTCGACTACAGGCCCTCGCCGCGGCAGCTAAGGAGAAGCAGCCCGAAACGCATAGTGCTCCGCACTGTAGCCGAGCCGCATCGGGCACGCGGACCTGTTCCAGTATGCGGGACCGGCGGGACGAACAGGGCAAAACGTGCGGTATACCACTCGCGGCGTTGCACAGGACCCTTTGTCACCGTTTTTCACCGATCATGGTTGCTCGTCGTGACAGGTGGATCACGGAGTGCAAGGGTGCCGGGCATGACGACTCACGGGGGCTTCGAGCCCGTCTTCTGCACCGTCGTACCGCCCCACGTCCTCGACCGGCTGGCGCGCAACGACGACCCCGCGCTCTCCGGTCCCGCCCGGCGCACCCTGGTCCGCGACGGCGAGCTGCGCTCCCGGCGCCGGGTGACCACCGAGTTCCGCCTGGCCGCGGCTCCGGCGGCGAAGGCGCCGTCGGACCAGCCGCTGCGCACGATCTACGACGCCGGGCACGGGACCGCCCTGCCCGGCACCAAGGTCCGCGGCGAGGGCGAGGACCCGGGCCGCGACGCCACGGTCAACCGCGCCTACGCCGGCCTCGGCGCCACCTTCGAGCTCTTCCTCAAGGCCTACGGCCGCCACTCCATCGACGGCGACGGCCTCCCCCTGGACGCCACCGTCCACTACGACGAGGACTACAACAACGCCTTCTGGAACGGCGAGCAGATGGTGTTCGGCGACGGGGACGGCGAGATCTTCCTCGACTTCACCAACTCCGTCGACGTGATCGGCCACGAGCTGGCGCACGGCGTCACCCAGTACACGGCGAACCTCACCTACTACGGACAGCCGGGCGCGCTCAACGAGTCGATGTCCGACGTGTTCGGCGCGCTCATCAAGCAGTACACGCTCGGCCAGACCGCCGCCGAGGCCGACTGGCTCATCGGCGCCGAGCTGCTCGCCCCGGGCGTCACCGGCCAGGCCCTGCGCTCCATGAAGGCCCCGGGCACCGCCTACGACGACGACGTCCTCGGCAAGGACCCGCAGCCCGCGACGATGGACGACTACGTGCGCACCGGCCGCGACAACGGCGGCGTCCACATCAACTCCGGCATCCCCAACCACGCGTTCTACCTGGCCGCCACCGCCATCGGCGGCTTCGCCTGGGAGAAGGCGGGACAGATCTGGTACGACGTCCTCGCCGGCGGGGAGCTCGGGGAGAGGGCCTTCTTCACCGACTTCGCCAAGCTGACGGTGAAGGCGGCGCGGGAGCGCTTCGGCGACGGCGGGGAGGAGTTCCAGGCCGTGGAGAAGGCATGGGAGCGGGTGGGCGTGCGGATCCTGTAAGCGGATCCGGCAGGCCGGTGTTCCCGCGCGGGACACTTCCGTACTAGACAGGTCCCATGCGTATTCAGGTGAGGCGCACGGGCGGGTTCGCGGGCATCGAGCGCCGTGCCGAGGTGGACACCTCGGGGCGGCCCGACGCCCAGGAGTGGCACGCCCTGGCCGAGAAGGCGGTCGCCGCCGGCCGGGGCGCGCCCCCCGCCGGGGTGCCGGACGGCTTCAGCTACGAGATCACCGTGGACGGGAAGAGGGTGTACGCGGCCGACCCCGGGCTCACGGGGGAGCAGCGGAAGCTGATCTCCAGGGTGCTGAAGGAAGGGGCGTGACGCGCTGTTCCGGCCGGGGCGTTGACTTGGGTTACCCGCGGTACGGATGATCTCGCCCATGGTGACTGATCCGCACGACGAGGCGACCCCGATCCCCCGGTTCCCGGCCGGTTTCCTGTGGGGCGTGTCCACCTCCGCCCACCAGATCGAGGGCGCCGCCGACGAGCGCGAGCCGTCCGTGTGGGACATCTTCACGGCCGAGCCCGGGCGGGTGAAGGACGGCTCCACGGCGGCGGTCGCCTGCGACCACTATCACCGCTACCCCGAGGACGTGGCCCTGCTGTCCGGCCTGGGCGTGGACGCGTACCGCTTCTCGGTCTCCTGGCCCCGGGTGAACTCCCCCGGCGGACTGGACTTCTACGACCGACTGGTGGACGAGCTGCTGACGGCCGGCGTCCGCCCCGTCCCGACCCTCTTCCACTGGGACCTGCCGGCCCGGCTGGACTGGCTGGAACGGGACACGGCGTACCGCTTCGCCGAGTACGTGTCGGTGGTCGTGGAGCGCCTGGGCGACCGCGTGAAGAAGTGGATCACCCTCAACGAGCCGGCGGAGCACACCCTGCTGGGCCACGCCCTCGGCACCCACGCCCCCGGCAGGCAGTTGCTCTTCGACGCCCTCCCGGCCGCCCACCACCAGCTGCTGGCACACGGCCTGGCGGTCCGGGCGTTGCGCGCGGCGGGCGCCACGGACATCGGCATCGCCAACTCCCACGGCCCGACCTGGCCCGCCTCCCAGGAGCCGGCCGACCTCGAGGCCGCGGCCTTCTACGACGTCCTGCTGAACCGCCTGTTCGCGGAACCGGTCCTGCTGGGCGCCTACCCGGAGGGCCTGGGCGAGCTGATGCCCGGGGACGTGCGGTCCGACCTGAAGGTGATCGCGGAGCCCCTCGACTTCTACGGCGTCAACTACTACGCCCCGACGCGGGTCGGCGCCCCGCAGGGCGCGGAGATCGAGTTCGGCGGGGTACGCGTCCCGGCCGAACTCCCCTTCTCCGTGCGGGAGATCGAGGGCGTTCCGGTCACCGACTTCGGCTGGCCGGTGGTGCCGGAGGGCCTGACGGAACTGCTGACGACCTTCCGGGACCGCTACGGCGACCGCCTTCCCCCGGTCGTCATCACCGAGAACGGCTGCAGTTACGAGGGCGTCGACGACCAGGACCGCATCGCCTACCTCGACGGCCACCTCCGCGCCCTGCACCGGGCCGTGGCGGCGGGCGTGGACGTGCGCGGCTACTTCGTGTGGTCGCTGCTGGACAACTTCGAGTGGGCGGAGGGCTACGCGCGCCGCTTCGGCCTGGTGCACGTGGACTACGAGACGCTGGCCAGGACCCCGAAGGCGTCCTACGTCTGGCTGCGGGACGTCCTGCGAGCCCAGAGATGACGACAGCCCCCGCCCCGGCCGGGGCGGGGGCTGTCAGACCCCGTCGGGCCGGCCCGGGCGGGCCGTGCGCCTACAGGTCTCGAGCGTCCCGGGCCCGCAGAGACGCGGGGGGTCGGCGGGGGCCACGAGGACCGCTCAGAAGCCCAGCTTCCGCAACTGCTTCGGATCCCGCTGCCAGTCCTTCGCGACCTTCACGTGCAGGTCCAGGAAGACGGGCGTGCCCAGCAGTGCCTCGATCTGCTTGCGGGACTTGATGCCGACGTCCTTCAGGCGGCGGCCCTTCGGGCCGATGATGATGCCCTTCTGGCTGGGGCGCTCGATGTAGATGTTCGCGTGGATGTCGAGGAGGGGCCGGTCGGCGGGGCGGTCCTCGCGGGGCAGCATCTCCTCCACGACGACGGCGATGGAGTGCGGCAGCTCGTCCCGCACCCCCTCCAGCGCCGCCTCGCGGATCAGCTCGGCGACCATCACCTGCTCGGGCTCGTCGGTGAGGTCGCCCTCCGGGTACAGCGCGGGCCCCTCCGGCAGCAGCGGGATCAGCAGGTCGGCCAGCAGGTTCACCTGGGTGTCCCCGACCGCGGAGACCGGAATGATCTCCGCCCACTCGATCCCCAGCTCCTTGCCGAGCCGGTCGATCGCGATGAGCTGCTCGGCGAGCGCCTTGGAGTCCACGAGGTCGGTCTTCGTCACGACGGCGACCTTCGGCGTCCGCTTGATCCCGGCCAGCTCCTTGGCGATGAAGCGGTCGCCGGGGCCGATCTTCTGGTCGGCGGGCAGGCAGAAGCCGATGACGTCGACCTCGGCCCAGGTGGTGCGGACCACGTCGTTCAGCCGCTCGCCCAGCAGCGTGCGCGGCTTGTGCAGCCCGGGGGTGTCCACCAGGATCAGCTGCGCCTCGGGCCGGTGCACGATGCCCCGGACCGTGTGCCGCGTGGTCTGCGGACGGTTGGAGGTGATCGCCACCTTCTTCCCGACCAGAGCGTTCGTGAGGGTGGACTTGCCCGCGTTGGGGCGGCCCACGAAGCAGGCGAAGCCGGCCCGGTGCGCGGCCTCGGCCGACTGTTCGGATGACTGGGTACGAACGCTCATGGCGCCCATTGTCCCTGATCCACCGGGCCCCGCCGTACAACCGCCCGAAGCGGCCCCGGCCGGTGAGATCCCGGAAACCCGTACGCAACGAAACGTCACGGAAACACACCCGTACGCCACCGGAAACGCGCTGCGGTGAATCTCTGACGAGCCCCCGCCCCGTTGGAGACGACCGTGATCCTTGCCGCCGCGCAGGTGGACACCGGCGACACCGCCTGGCTGCTCGCCGCCACCGCCCTCGTCCTGCTGATGACACCGGGCCTGGCGCTCTTCTACGGCGGCATGGTCCGCACCAAGAGCGTCCTCAACATGCTGATGATGAGCTTCGTGTCGATCGCGCTGGTCACGGTGGTGTGGCTGGCCGGCGGCTACTCCCTCGCCTTCGGCGACGACGCCTTCGCCGGCCTGATCGGCAGCCTCGATCACGCCGGCATGGCGGGCCTCGGGCCGGACAGCGTCCAGGGGACGGTCCCCACCCTCCTCTTCGCCACCTTCCAGCTCACCTTCGCGATCATCACGGCGGCCCTGATCAGCGGCGCGATCGCGGACCGCGCGAAGTTCGCGGCCTGGCTGGTCTTCGTCCCGGTCTGGGCGCTCGCCGTATACGTTCCCGTCGCCCACTGGGTGTGGGGCCCGGGCGGCTGGATCCTGGAGAGGCTCGGCGCCCTGGACTTCGCGGGCGGCCTCCCGGTCGAGATCACCTCCGGCGCCTCCGGACTGGCCCTCTGCCTGGTCCTCGGCCCGCGCCTGGGCTTCAAGAAGGACGCCATGCGTCCGCACAACCTCCCCATGGTCGTGCTGGGCGCCGGCCTGCTCTGGTTCGGCTGGTTCGGCTTCAACGCGGGCTCGGCCCTCGGCGCCGACGGGCTCGCGGCCGCGGCCTTCCTCAACACCCTCGCCGCCGGCTGCACCGGCCTGCTCGGCTGGCTCTTCGTCGAGCAGAGGCGCGACGGCCACCCGACCACGCTGGGCGCGGCCTCCGGAGCGGTGGCCGGCCTGGTCGCGATCACCCCGTCCTGCGGCTCGGTGTCGCCGCTCGGCGCCCTGGTCGTCGGCCTCGCCGCCGGCGTCGTCTGCTCGTACGCCGTGAGCTGGAAGTTCCGGCTGAACTACGACGACTCGCTCGACGTCGTCGGCGTCCACCTGGTCGGCGGTGTCATCGGCACCCTCCTCATCGGCGTCTTCGCCGTCGAGTCGATGACGGGCGGCACGGAGGGCCTGCTCTACGGCGGCGGCCTCGCCCAGCTCGGCAAGCAGCTGGTGGCCGTCGTCGCGGTGGCGGCGTACGCCTTCCTCGTGACGTACGGCATCGGCAAGCTGCTCGACAGGACGATCGGCTTCCGCGCGGACGAGGAGCACGAGCACACCGGCCTGGACCTTACGGTGCACGCCGAGACCGCATACGATCACGGCGTCCTGGGCCACGGCGCCCCGGTCAGCTCCCACTCCGCCCCCTCCGCCCAGAAGGCCAAGACCCAGGCATGAAGCTCATCACCGCGATCGTCAAGCCGTACCGTCTCGACGAGGTCAAGACCGCCCTGCAGGAGCTCGGCGTGCAGGGCCTGACGGTCACCGAGGCCAGCGGCTACGGCCGGCAGCGCGGCCACACCGAGGTGTACCGCGGCGCCGAGTACCAGGTCGACCTGGTGCCCAAGGTCCGTATCGAGGTCGTCGTCGAGGACGCGGAGTCCGACGCCGTGATCGACGCCATCGTGCGGGCCGCGCACACCGGCAAGATCGGCGACGGCAAGGTGTGGGCGCTGCCGGTCGAGACCGTGGTGCGGGTGCGGACGGGCGAGCGCGGGCCTGACGCGCTTTAGCCTCCGGCGGTTCGGCCGGTCTTTGACCGCGCCTGCGTGGGGGCTGGTCGCGCGGTTCCCCGCGCCCCCGAGGAGTCGCGGCGGAGCCTGATCAGGAAGCGGCCCCCTCCTGCGATTCCGGCCGCCACCACCGCCACCACCAGCCACGGCACCGCCAGGAACGACGTGCTCGCCGATTCCTTCGTGTCCCTGGCGGTCGCCGTCAGTGTCACTTCCGCCCGGTCGAGCTGAGGGGCGTCGTTCCAGCGTTCCGTCAGGTGGACGCGCTGGCCGGGGAAGAGCTGGGAGGGGACCTTCCTCAGGTCGCGGGTCAGGAGCGTGCGGCCGAAGAGACCGCTCGCCCTCAGTTCCACCGCGGGTTCGAGAGTGACGTTCCCCGTGTTGCGCAGGGTGTAGGAGATCGTCGCCGTGCCGGCGCCGAAGCCCGGGACCAAGGGCTGGTGGTGACTGACGCGGACGTCCTCGACGGTGAGCGCCGGCAGGGTGGGGCCACCGACCTGGAGGTGGACGCGGGCGCCGACCGCCCGCCGCACGCCGAGCGCTACCGAGCCGTCGCCGCGGTCGACCCGCTCGTCGAGGGCGACGATCGCTCCGGGATGGTCGCCGGGCTCGGCGTCCCGGGGCACGCGGAGGGTGAACGGCACGGTGACCGTCCCGCGGCCGGGCACGGTGACCCGGTCCTTCGGGAGCACGGCCCACGCGCCCACGCCCCGCATCCTCTCCCCCGCGGACTTCACGGCGAAGCCTCCGTCGCGGGCGGTGTTGTAGGCGTCGGCCGCGTAGAGCCGGAAGGTGAGGGGCCGGTCCGTCTTGTTTGCGACGACGACCTTGTCGGCGATCGTCTGCCCGGGATCGGCGGACACGTGGAAGTACGGCCGCGCGGCGACGGCCGACGAGACGGGGTAGACGGACCAGCTCCCGTTGTCGGCGGCCCGGGCCGGGCCGGCGCCGAGCAGCGACAGGAGGAGGGCCAGGAGGAGGACGGGCGACGTGCGCATGGGTGCGGACCCCCACGGGCGGTGGATGAACGGCGAGGTGGACGGGCGGGTGCGGACCTGTGGGGCGGTCGCCCGGCCACCGGGGAACGGACGGGTCAGGTGAGCGTGAGCGTCAGGACGCCGGCGTACGAGCCCGGAGGGGTGAACGCCGGGACGTCGAGGGAGAGTTCGGCGTTCGCGGTGAACTCACCGCCGGTGAGCGTGCCGTCCGGTGCGGACGCGAGGGTCGCCCCCGCGCTGCCCACGACTCCGGCCGACCCGGCCTGACAGGTGCTCGGGCTGCCCGCCTTGGTGGTGCACGCGGGCCTCCAGCTCAGCTTGCCGGCGTCGATCTTGGCGCCGGGTCCGCTGAAGTCGGTGACCTTGCCGGTCAGGGACCAGCCCGCGGGTCCGCCGCGGAAGTCCTTGACGGTCACCGCGTTGAGGCCTCCGGTCGAGGGGGCGCCGGAGCCGAAGGCGACAGGTGACATCGTCACGGCGTCCCCGGCCTGGGACATCGACAGGGTGCCCGCCTTCACGGTCGTCGTCAGCTTCTGGCTGCCCTCGGGTACGGGCTGGTCGTCGATGACGACGTACGCGACGGGCCCGGCGCCCTTCTCCGCGCTCCACGCGCCGCCCTCGTACGCCACGACACCGGTCGTGGTGCGGTCGTTGACGACGAGCGAGCCGCTGAGGCGGCCCTGCGCGTCGGCGGTCACGGTCGCGGTGTCGGCCGTCTGGACGGCCCCGGAGCGCCCGGCCAGGGTGACCGTCGCGCCCGGCGTGAAGTCGCTGCCGGTGACGGTGACCGCGGCGCCCGGCGCGCCGGAGGCCGCGCCCAGCTGGATGGCACGGGTGTTGGCCGGCGGGTTGTCGGCCGCGGTGACCGTCTCCGACACCGGGGCGGGCGGGTCGGTCACCGTGCAGGGGGTGTCCAGCTCCAGGATGTAGCTGGTGTGGATGTTGTAGTCGCCGGGCGACAGCGTGATCGCGCCGGGCGCGGTGACCGTGAAGGCGCCGGTCATGGAGAACGACGGGAAGGTACCCCGGCCGGGCACCGGGTCGTTCTTCTTCGGGCCCGCTACCGTGACGCTGCCGGTCTGCGCCCCGCCGAGGGTGACCTTGCCCGTCGGCGTCATGATGTCGGCCGGCAGGGCCAGGTCGGTGGGGTTGCTCGCGGCGGGCGTGACCACCGTGTAGGTCACGGTGACGGTGTCGCCGACCTTCGGGGTGGCGTTGTCCACGGTGATCTTCGCGGTGGTGGTGCCGTCGATCGGCGGGATGCCCGCGATGGGCGGCGGGACGCAGTGCGTGGGGAAGTCCACGTTCGCGGCCGCGGCGGCGGGCGCCGCCAGTGCCCCGCCCGCGGTGACCGCGAGGGCGGCCGCCCCGAGCAGCGCGGTCCAGTGCCGTCTTCGGGTTCTCGGGATCCGGTGGGGTGTCACACCCATGGTTTGCCCCCTCCTGAGGGATGCGGGCGCAGCGGCTATTCTGCGCCGACAGGGGGCATTGAGCGGGGGACGGCGTGAGAAGTCAATGGAGATGCCGTGGTGAACTGATGGACCGTCAACTTCCTTGCAGGTACGGAAGCTGACGGTCCGCTGCACGCTTCTCAGTCGAACACGAACGGGCCCGGCGACTGCGGTCCGGTCGCCGTGCAGGTGATGGGGATGCCGAAGACGGTCATCCGCAACGACCCGCCGTACGCCTCCAGGCTGTCGCCCGAGGCCACGGTCCCGTCGAGCGGTCCGACGGTGACCGGGTCACCGACGGCCATCGCCGGGTTCCTCGTGCCGGTGAAGGCAACGGCGGTGCCGTCCGGCTTCACCAGGGTCAGCGTCGAGCTGATCGTGTCCTGGCCCAGCGCGAGCGGCGCGGTGATCGCGGTGGACGTGAGGGTGAGGGTGGCGGCGGTGCCGTCCTGGGCGGCCGTGAGGGTGGCCTCACCGCCGCCGAAGACGCCGCAGTTCGCGGTGATGGCCGCCGCCTGTGGGGTGACGGCGACCGCCGTCGGCGCGAACGCCAGCCCGGCGGCCGCGAGGCCTCCGGCCAGCAGTGCCGCACCTGTTCCTGATCGCTTGCCTCTCATGGGCATTCCGCTCCCTTCCCGAGTGACGGGAATCCATGTGGGGGGTGGATGGCGGGAGATGCTCCGGCGGACGGCCGCCCGTGCGGGTGGGTGCGGACACCTCGCCCGGGACAATCTGACGGTCCGTCGGATCCTACGGGATCCATTGATGCGCGGGAGACAGGAGGCGGCAAGGGTGTTTTCCGGCCGACGCCGTCAGCCGGCGGTGACGGTCAGCCGAACCGTCCCGTCCGGCCCGGCCACCAGAACCGGTGTCGCCGGTCCGCCCAGGTCGGCGACCGCGGCCCGGTCCGCCTCGGCGGCGCCCTCCGCCTCCGTCACGACGGCGGCCGCCTCCAGCGACTTCGCCCCGGACGCCACCGCCATCGCCACCGCCGTCCGCAGCGCGCTCAGCCGCAGGGACGGCAGGGCGACCGTCGCGGCGACATACGTACGTCCCGTCTCGTCGCGTACGGCCGCCCCCTCGGCCACGCCGTTGCGGGCCCGCGCGGAACGGGCCAGGGTGACGATCTTGCGGTCCTCGGGGTCAAGCGCGTTGCTGTCGGTCATGCCCCCGAGCATACGTAGACGCACCGCTCCTCAACGGCCACGGGGTACATCGCGCCCCGCCGCTCCTGACCGGCCACAGGGGGCACATCGCGCCCCCGCCGCTCCCGACCGGCCACGGGTGTACATCGCGCCCCGCCGCCCCTAACCGGCCACGGGGTACATCGCGCCGCGCCGTCCCTCCGCCGAGGCCAGCCACTCCAGCTTCGCCGACGTGTTCTCCTCGTCCAGGGGCGTGTGCAGGACGATCGACAGGTCCGGACGGGCCGGCACCTTCACCACCGTGCCCTCCAGGACCAGCAGGCCCACCAGCGGGTGGTCCAGCTCCTTGCGGATCTGCCCGGGATCCTCGATGTCCCGCTCGTTCCACAGCGCCGCGAACTCGGGGCTGGCCCGCTTCAGCCGCGCCAGCACCTCCTGGAACCCCTCGTCGTCGGGGCAGGCCGAGCACGCGGCGCGGAACTGCGCGACCACCGTGCGCGCGTTGCGCTCCCAGGAGGCGGAGCGGGAGCGGTACAGCGGGTCGGTGAAGAAGTCGACGATGCAGTTCTGCGTGATGCCGGGACGCATGCCGAGGACCATCGCGGCCGCGTCGTTGTACATCACGCAGTTGTAGTACATGTCCATGATGTGGGCCGGATACGGCATCCACGTGTCGATCAGCCGCCGCAGCCCGTCGCACATGTCCCGCTTCTCGGGCGCCACTTCGGGCGCGGGCGGGTTCAGCCCGGCGAGGACGTACAGATGGCGCCGCTCGGCGTTGCTGAGGCGCAGCACCCGGGCGACGGAGTCGAGGACCTGCGGGGAGACGGAGATGTCCCGCCCCTGTTCCAGCCACTGGTACCAGGAAGCGCCCACCCCGGCGAGCACGGCGACCTCCTCGCGCCGCAGCCCGGGCGTCCGCCGCCGCGCGCCCCCGTCCGGAAGGCCGGCCTCCGCCGGGCTCACCCTGGCCCGCCTGCTCATCAGGAACTCGCGCAGTTCCCGCAGCCGATGAGTCTTCAGCGCGTCCGTCGTCGCCACCTCGGGCACGAACCGATCCCCCCGTCATGTCTGGTGGTGCCACCACCAGGACAACTTCCCGCTCCCCACGGCTATTCCGCCGCCCGCAGGCTCGTCACCATGGCGATCGACACCACCACCAGAACCTCCCCCGTACGGGGAACGCCCGACGCCTCCAGGCTGTCGACGCGCGACAGACTCGTCCTCTTCGTCCTGTGCGCGGCCCAGTTCATGGTCGCGCTCGACTTCTCCGTCCTGAACGTGGCGCTGCCCGTCCTCGGCGCCGACCTCGGAATGAACCCCTCGGCGCTGCAGTGGGCGGTCACCGCGTTCGCGCTGCCGTCCGGCGGTTTCCTGCTGCTCTTCGGCCGCATCGGCGACCTCTACGGCCGCCGCCGGCTGTTCCTGACCGGTCTCGCCCTCTTCGCCGCGGCCTCGGTCCTGGCGACCGTCGCCTGGGACCCGGCGTCCTTCCTCGCCGGACGCGCGCTGCAAGGGCTCGGCGCGGCGGCCATCGTCCCGACGGGCATGTCGCTGCTGACCACGACCTTCGCGGAGGGCCCGACCCGCGACCGGGCCCTGGGCATCTCGGGCACGCTGATGTCGCTGGGCTTCACGGTCGGCATGGTGGCCGGCGGTGTCCTCACCGACACGCTCGGCTGGCGCTCGACGATGGGCCTGCTCGCCGTCTTCGCGCTGATCGTGCTGCCGCTGGCCCCCGGACTGCTGCCCGAGTCGCGCACCCCGGAGCGCCCGCGCCTGGACGTGCCGGGCGCGGTCACCGTCACCGGTGGACTGCTCTGCGTGATCTACGCCCTGTCGACGGCCGCCGACCACGGCTTCGCCCGGGCCGACGTGATCACCACGCTGGTCGTGGGCGTGGTGCTGCTGACGGCCTTCGCGGTGGTCGAGTCCCGTACGGACGCGCCCCTGGTCTCGCTGCCGATGCTGCGCCGCCGCACGGTGGCCTGGGGCAACCTGGGCGGCCTGGTCACCTTCTCGATGATGTCCACGGTCGTCTTCGTCCTGACGCTGTACCTGCAGGAGGTGCTGCGCCTGTCCGCCTTCGAGACGGGCCTGGTCTTCGGGGTGCAGGGCGTGCTGTCGGTGGTCGCGGGCTCCTTCACCCCGAGGGTGATCGGCCGCTTCGGCGCCCGCCGCACGCTCGTCGGCTCCCTCGTCGGCCAGGGCGCGCTGGTCGCCGCCCTGCTGGGCCTGAACGCGCACACCTGGTCGGTGTGGCTCGCGACGGCCGCCGTGTCCCTGGCCAGCATGTGCCACCTGGGCGCGATCATCTCCTACGGCCTGACGGTCACCTCCGGTGTCCCGGACGAGGAGCAGGGCCTGGCCACCGGCCTGGTGACCTCGACCCAGCAGATCGGCATCACGGTCGGCATCCCGCTGCTCGGCGTCCTGGCGACGACCTCGGACGATCTGCTGTCCGGCGTCCACACGGTCCTCGCACTGGACACGGCGATCGTGCTGGCGGCTGCGGTCCTGGTCGGCCTGGGCCTGCGCACCCGCCGCACCGCCTGAGGCGGCCGCGCCACCGTCCCGGGACTGCTCCTCAGGGGCGGTCGAGCCGGAGCCGCTCGGCGCGGGGCAGACCGGCCACCACCAGGTCGTACGAGTCCTCGATCAGCTCCCGGACCAGACGGTCCGGGAGGTCGCCGTCGACGGTCACCGTGTTCCAGTGCCGCTTGTTCATGTGGTAGCCGGGGGCGATCAGGCCGGGGTGCTCGGCGCGCAGCCGGACCGCGTCCTCGGGGTCGCACTTGAGGTTGACGGCCAGCGGCCGTGCGTCGAGGGTCGTGAGCGCGAACATCCTGCCCCGGACCTTGAAGACCGAGATCTCCGGCCGGAAGGGGAAGTCCTCCACCACCGCGTTGAAGGACAGGCAGAACGCCCGCAGCTCCTCGGGGGTCACTCGGGCTTCTCCTCCACGGCGGGCTCCACCGGCCCCACCGGCTCCACCAGGACCGTGACGACCTTGTTCCGGCGGCCGGCCGCGGCCTCCGCCGTCAGCCGCAGCTCCCGCCCGTCGGGCAGCTCCACGACGCTCGACGCACCGGCGATCGGCACGCGGCCCAGCGCCTTGGCGAGGAGGCCGCCGACGGTCTCCACGTCCTCGTCGTCGTACTCCTCCAGGTCGTACAGCTCGCCGAGGTCGGTGATGTCGAGGCGGGCGGTGACCCGGTAGCGGCCGTCGCCGAGCTCCTCGACCGGGGGCAGTTCGCGGTCGTACTCGTCGGTGATCTCGCCGACGATCTCCTCGAGGATGTCCTCGATGGTGACGATGCCCGCCGTGCCGCCGTACTCGTCGATGACGACGGCGACGTGGTTGCGTTCCCGCTGCATCTCGCGCAGCAGGTCGCCGGCGTTCTTGGTGTCGGGCACGAAGGCGGCGGGCCGCATGGCCGTGGAGACGAGTTCGCTCTCGCTGTCCCGGCTGATGTGCGTCTTGCGGACCAGGTCCTTCAGGTAGACGATCCCGACGATGTCGTCCTCGCTCTCCCCGGTGACCGGTATCCGCGAGAAGCCCGAGCGCAGAGCCAGGGTGAGGGCCTGGCGGATGGTCTTGTAGCGCTCGATGACGACCAGGTCGGTGCGCGGGACCATGACCTCGCGGACGAGGGTGTCGCCCAGCTCGAAGACGGAGTGCACCATGCGGCGCTCCTCGTCCTCGATCAGCGACTCCTTCTCGGCGAGGTCGACCAGCGCGCGCAGCTCCGCCTCGGAGGCGAAGGGGCCGCGCCGGAAGCCCTTGCCGGGGGTGAGCGCGTTGCCGATGAGGATGAGGAGGGACGGGATCGGCCCCATGATCCTCGCCAGCGGCAGCAGGACGTACGCCGCGGCCGTGGCCGTGTTCAGCGGGTGCTGGCGGCCGATGGTGCGCGGGGACACGCCGACGGCGACGTACGAGACGAGGACCATGACGGCGATCGCGATCAGCAGGGCCTCGGCGGTGCTGTCGAACTCCTCCAGGCAGGCGTACGTGATCAGCGCGGCCGCCGCCATCTCGCAGACGACGCGCACCAGCAGCGCCACGTTCAGGTAGCGGGTGGGGTCGGCGGCGACCTGGGCGAGCCTGGCGCTGCCGCGCCGGCCGGACCGTACGGCCTCCTCGGCGCGGAAGCTGGAGACGCGCGCGAGGCCCGCCTCCGCGCAGGCGGCGAGCCACGCGACGACGACCAGGGCGATCGCGCCGGAGACGAGAGTCGGGCTCATGACACGGTCGGGGCCGGGGACGGGCCCGTCAGGCCCTTCTCCGCGCGCCAGCCGTCCACGATGGCCGCCTGCAGGCCGAACATCTCGGCCTTCTCGTCGGGTTCCTCGTGGTCGTAGCCGAGCAGGTGCAGCACGCCGTGGACGGTGAGCAGCTGGAGCTCCTCGTCCATGGAGTGCCGGGTGGGCGCCTCGGCCCCCTGCTTGGCCGCGACCTCCGGGCAGAGCACGATGTCGCCGAGGAGACCCTGCGGGGGCTCGTCGTCGTCCTTCGACGGCGGACGCAGCTCGTCCATCGGGAAGGACATGACGTCCGTCGGCCCCGGCAGGTCCATCCACTGGATGTGCAGCTGCTCCATGGCGTCGGCGTCCACGACGATCACCGAGAGCTCGGAGAGCGGGTGGATGCGCATCCGCGCGAGCGCGTAGCGGGCGACGTCGAGGATCGCCTGCTCGTCGACCTCGGTTCCGGACTCGTTGTTGACGTCGATCGACATGGTCGTGCTCGGTCTACTTCCCCTTGTGCCCGGACTTCCCCCGGCCGCCCTTGTGCGTGCCGTTCTCCGTGCCGTGCTTGGTGTCGTACTGCTCGTACGCGTCGACGATACGGCCCACCAGCTTGTGCCGTACGACGTCGTGGGACGAGAGCCGGGAGAAGTGCACGTCGTCGACGCCCTCCAGGATCTCCTGCACCTGGCGCAGACCGCTCTTGGTCCCGTTGGGCAGGTCGACCTGGGTCACGTCACCCGTGATCACGATCTTCGAGTCGAAGCCGAGGCGGGTGAGGAACATCTTCATCTGCTCGGGGCTCGTGTTCTGGGCCTCGTCCAGGATGATGAAGGCGTCGTTGAGGGTCCGGCCGCGCATGTAAGCCAGCGGGGCGACCTCGATGGTCCCCGCGGCCATGAGGCGCGGGATCGAGTCCGGGTCGAGCATGTCGTGCAGCGCGTCGTAGAGCGGGCGCAGGTACGGGTCGATCTTCTCGTAGAGCGTGCCCGGGAGGAAGCCGAGCCGCTCTCCCGCCTCGACCGCCGGCCGGGTCAGGATGATGCGGTTGACCTGCTTGGACTGCAGGGCCTGGACCGCCTTCGCCATGGCCAGGTAGGTCTTGCCGGTGCCCGCCGGCCCGATGCCGAAGACGATCGTGTGCTTGTCGATCGCGTCGACGTAGCGCTTCTGGTTGAGGGTCTTCGGTCGGATCGTGCGGCCACGCGAGGACAGGATGTTCTGCGTCAGTACCTCGGCCGGGGTCTCCTGGCCGTCGCTCGTCCCGTTCTCGCTCGCCCGCAGCATGGCGATCGAGCGTTCCACTGCGTCCTCCGTCATCGGCTGCCCGGTGCGGAGCACCAGCATCATCTCGTCGAACAGGCGCTGGATGAGGGCGACTTCCCGCGGATCGCCGACCGCGCTGATCTCATTGCCCCGGACGTGGATGTCGGCCGCCGGGAAAGCCGTCTCGATCACGCGCAGGAGCGAGTCTCCGGATCCCAGCACGGTCACCATGGGGTGCTGGGCGGGAACGGTGAACTGTGCTCTCGCCTTGCCCTGCGCGGGCGTATGAGCTGTCGGTGTCTGAGTCATAGGCCGGCCCGAAGGCCTCTACGTCCTCCCGGATGCGTCTCGCCTGCCACGAGGGCGGCCTGGCGAGTTCTAGGGTACGCCAGGGGGCTGACAAGCCTGTAGGACTTTTCCCCGGCCCCGGGTCGGCGCGGCGGCTACGCGGAGCGGCCGAAGCCGATGGTGGGGACCGCCCGGCGCCGGGGCCAGGGGGCGGTCTCCTCGTCCGGCAGCAGGTGCGTCAGGAACTCGTACCTGCTCAGGGCCTCGGGGGCCTGTGACTCCACCGACTGCACCTTGCGCCACCAGGCGGCGATCTCCCACCAGCCCGGGGCGGAGAGCGAGCCGCCGAACTCCTGGACCGAGAGGGCGGCGGTCAGGCCGGCGAAGGCCAGCCGGTCGGCGAGCGGCCAGTCCGCCAGGGTGCCGGTGACGAAACCGGCCACGAAGACGTCCCCGGCGCCGGTGGGGTCGAGGGCCTCCACGGCGATCGCGGGGACCTCGGCGGACTCGCCCGTGCGCCGGTCCACCGCGTAGGCGCCCTCCGCCCCGAGGGTGACGACCGCGCACGGTACGTACTCGGTGAGGGCGTGGGCGGCGGCGCGGGGGCAGGAGGCGCCGGTGTAGCGCATGGCCTCCTCCGCGTTCGGCAGGAAGGCCTCGCAGTGCTCCAGGTCGGCCAGGCCCGCCAGGTCCCACGCGCCCGTGTCGTCCCAGCCGACGTCGGCGAAGAGGCGGGTGCCCCTGCTCGCGGCCTGGGCGATCCAGGGGGCGCGGGTGCCGGGCGTGAGGGAGGCCACGGCGGCGCGGGCGGGGGGCGGGCAGGCGGGCGCGGGCTCCTCCGGGGGCGGTTCGTGACCGTGGGAGACCATCGTGCGCTCGCCCTCGTACGCCATCGAGACGGTGACCGGGGAGTGCCAGCCGGGGACCGTGCGGGAGGCGGTGAGGTCGATGCCCTCGCCCTGTTGCAGGGCGTCCCAGCAGTACTCGCCGTAGTGGTCGTCGCCGAAGGCCGCGGCGAGGGACGTCTTCAGGCCGAGGCGGGCGAGGGCGGTGGCCATGTTGGCGACGCCGCCGGGGCTCGACCCCATCCCGCGTGCCCAGGACTCGGTCCCGCGCACCGGGGCGGAGTCGAGCCCGGTGAAGATGATGTCGAGGAAGACGGTGCCGGTGAGGTAGACGTCCCAGGGCGGGTCGGTATGTGTGCGCCGGCCGGCCAGCGGGTCGACGTGCGGTGGTCGGTGGTGTCCCTCTCCGGTGGACGTGATGGACACGGTCACGATGCGCTCCCTGACGTGGTGCCGATCTGGCCAGTGTGCACCACGGCGCCGACGAGCCGCCGCGGGTCCCGCCCGGCCCGTGCTCGTGTCAGGCGGGGGCGGTCCCGGGGAGCGCGCCGCGGGCCGCGCCCGGTGAGGTCTCCGGTGCGGGGGCGGCGGCGGGCGCCGGTGTCGCGCGGGTGCGGACCCGGTCGTTGCGGCCGCCTCCCCGTACCAGGAGGACGCTCAGCGCGGCCAGGAAGCCGACCACCGTGAGGCCCACCAGGCCGGCCTGGGTGGAGCCGGTCGTGTCCTCGATGATCCCGAAGGCGGTCGGGGCGACGAAGCCGCCGAGGTTGCCGATGGAGTTGATCAGGGCGATGCCGGGGGCGGCGGCCCGGGCGTCGAGGTAGCTCTGCGGGATCGTCCAGAAGATCGGGGAGGCCGGTTTGAAGCCCATCGCGGCCAGGCACAGCGCGCCCAGTCCGGCCCAGGGCGAGACGAACACGGCCAGCAGGGTGCCGCAGCCGCCCAGGACGAGCAGGGTGATCAGCACCGGGCGCCGTTTGCCGATGCGGTCGGAGAGCCGCCCGCTGACGTACACGGCGGCGATGGCGCACAGCCACGGCACGGACGTCAGCAGCCCGACCTCGAAGGAGCTCAGCCCGCCGATGTCGTCCACGATCGACGGCAGCCAGAAGGTGACCGCGTACAGGGCGACGTTGATCGCGAAGTAGATCCACAGGAAGAGCAGCATCTGGGGGTCGGCGAGGAGCTTCCAGCGGGAGACGGGGCCGGCGGTGCCGCGCTGCGCGTCCCGCGCCTCCTGCTCGGCGTCGATGACGGCGACGAGGCCGGTCTTCTCCTCGTCGGTGAGCCAGTCCGCCTTCTCGATGCCGGAGTCGAGGAAGCGGTAGACGACGAAGCCGAGGACGACGGAGAAGACGCCCTCGATGAAGAACATCCACTGCCAGCCGGCGTGGCCCCAGATGCCGTGCATCTCCATCAGGGCGCCGGAGACCGGGCCGACGACGACCGTCGCGGTGCCCGAGCCCATCAGGAAGATCGAGGTGGCGCGGCCCCGGTGGGAGTCGGGCAGCCAGCGGCTGAAGTAGTAGATGACGGCCGGGAAGAAGCCCGCTTCGGCGACGCCGAGCAGGAAGCGCAGGGCGTAGAACATCTCGACGCTGTCGACGAAGGCCATCGCGGTCGCGACGACGCCCCAGCTGATCATGATGCGGGTGAGCCAGACCTTGGGCCCGTACCGCTCCATCAGGATGTTGGAGGGGACCTCGAAGAGGGCGTACGCGATGAAGAAGATGCCGGCGCCGAGGCCGAACGCGGCGGCGGACAGGCCGACGTCGGCGCGGAGTTCGTCCTGGGCGAAGCCGAGGTTCACGCGGTCCATGTAGTTCGCCACGAACATGACGAAGAAGAGGGGGACCACGCGGCGGAAGATCTTGCGGACGGCCGACTCGACGGCCGGTGGGTGTGCTGCCGGGGCGGGGTGTCGTACTGCTGACACGAGCGGCTCCGATCGTGGGCAGGGCGGGGGGAGTGGGGTGGTTCACCAGCGGGGCACGGAGGGGGTGACCCACGCGGGGTCGGCGACGCGCATCGCGGCCGCGTCGTCGCGGTCCTTGAGCGAGCCGTCGTCGTCGAGCCACCGCTGGTGGAGGGCGGCCAGCCGGTCACGGTCGAGTTCGACGCCGAGGCCGGGGGCGTCGGACACGGTGACCTTGCCGCCGTCGAAGGTGAGGCGCTCGGTCAGGACGTCCTCCGACTGCCAGGGGTAGTGGGAGTCGCAGGCGTGGTGGAGGTCGGGGACGGTCGACGCCACGTGGGTCATGGCGGCGAGGCTGATCCCGAGGTGGGTGTTGGAGTGCATGGACACCCCGACGCCGAAGGTGCGGCAGACGGCGGCGAGTTGCTGGGTGTTGCGCAGGCCGCCCCAGTAGTGGTGGTCGGAGAGGACGACCTGGACGGCGTCGCGCGTGAACGCCTCCTTGATCTCCGCGAAGGTCGTCACGCACATGTTGGTGGCGAGCGGCACGCCGGTCCTCGCCGCCACCTCGGCCATGGCGGGCGTGCCGAGCGCCGGGTCCTCCAGGTACTCGAGGACGTCGCCGAGTTCCGCCGCGACCCTCAGCGAGGTCTCCACGCTCCAGGCGCCGTTGGGGTCGAGCCGCAGCGGGTGCCCGGGGAACGCCTCGGCGAGGGCGCGTACGGCGGCGATCTCCTCGTCCGGCGGGAAGACCCCGCCCTTGAGCTTGAAGGAGGTGAAGCCGTAGCACTCCTTGAAGCGGCGCGCCTGCTCGACAACCCCGGCCGGGTCGACGGCGGCGCCCCAGTCGTCCTTCTCGCAGGTCACGCCCTCGGGGTGGTCCGCCCACTTGTAGAAGAGGTACGCGCTGTACTCGACGGCGTCGCGCACCTTGCCGCCGAGCAGGGTGTGGACGGGCAGGCCGAGCGCCTTCCCGAGGGCGTCGAGGCAGGCGACCTCGAAGCCGGAGACGACGGACAGCCGCAGCTTGTCGGCGGTCTGCACGCCCCGCAGTCCGCCGACGTCGACCTGGCCGGAGACGCGGGAGCTGTCGACCGCGACCTCGTCGGCGAGGGTGAACAGCCCGTTGAGGTCGCTCACCTGGCGGCCGACCAGTTTGCCGGCGAACGGACGGGCCAGTTCCAGGTACTTGGTGTCGCCGTAGGTCTCGCCGACGCCGGTGACGCCGTCGGCGGTCACGACCTCCACGATGAGCCGGGGGGTGTACGGCTGGTGCACGCCCTGGGTGTTGAGGAGGGGCGGGTCGGCGACCAGGATCGGCGTCAGCCGTACGTCCGTGACGGTGAGGTTCACAGGGTGGCTCCTACGAGGTCGAGGCCGGTGGTGAGCAGGGTCCTGAGGTCGGCGAGGTCGGCGGCCGGCGGTTCGGTGAGGGGGGCGCGGACGGGTCCGACGGGACGGCCGCGCAGGCGGGCCGCGGCCTTCACGAGGGAAACGGCGTATCCGGGGGCCCGGTCGCGCAGTTCGACGAGCGGGACGTAGAAGTCGCGCAGCAGCTTCTCGACGGTCTCGTCGTCGCCCTCGCGCAGGGCGGCGAAGAAGGCGTTCGCGATCTCGGGGGCGAAGGCGTGGACGGCGGAGGAGTAGGCGGGGACGCCGACGGTGGCGTAGGCGCGGGCCTGGATCTCCGCGGTGGCGGCGCCGTTGAAGAAGAGGAAGTCGTCGGGCGCGGCGAGGGTGAGGCGCTGGAGGCGGTCGAGGTCGCTGTGGCCGTCCTTGAGGCCGATGACGGTCGGGATGCGGGCGATGCGCCGCAGCGAGGCCGCGGTGAAGGCGACCTGGCCGCGCTGGTAGGCGATGAGCGGCAGCCGGGTGCGGGCCGCGATGTGCTCGAGCTGGGCGACGAGGCCGTCCTGCGGGGCGGTGACGAGGTAGTGCGGCAGGACGAGGAGCGCGTCGGCGCCGGCCTCCTCGGCGATGCGGGCGAAGCGGACGGCCTGCGCCCAGCCGTAGCCGACGCCGGCGACGACGGGGACGCGGCCGGCCGCCTCCTCGACGGCGATGGCGACGACCCGGCGGTACTCGTCCTCGTCGAGGGAGAAGAACTCGCCGGTGCCGCAGGCGGGGAAGACGGCGCCGGGGGCGGTGGCCAGTTGGCCGGCGACGTGCGCGCGGAAGCCGTCGGGGTCGAGGGAGCCGTCGTCGCGGAAGCTGGTCAGCGGGAAGGACAGCACGCCGTGTGCCATCCCCTCGCCCAGCCTGCGCGCCACGGCCGCCGTCTCCGCGCCGGTGTCGGAACTCACCCTCGCTCATCTCCCTGTGTAGACGTCATCTACGTATGAAGATGGAGGTTAGATAGATGAACGGGTCCCGTCAATGGTCCGGACGCATGCGACCCGCCGGATTACCATCGGCGCATGTCGGAGACAGGGGGCGCCGGGGGCGTCCGCGAGGTGAAGTCCGCGGCGCGCACGGTGGAGCTGCTGGAACTGCTCGCGGCGCGCGGGGACCGGCCCGCGCGGCTGCAGGAGCTGGCGGACGAGCTGGGCGTGCCGCGCAGCTCGATGTACGCCCTGCTGCAGACCCTGATCAGCAGGGGCTGGGTCCGGACGGACGCGACCGGCTCCCTCTACGGCATCGGCATCCACGCCCTGCTGACCGGCACCAGCTACCTCGACTCCGACCCGCGGGTGCGCCTGGTGCGGCCGTATCTCGACGAGGCGTCCGAGGCGCTGGGCGAGACGATCCACCTGGGCCGGCTCGACGGGCGGGACGTGGCGTACCTGGCGACCCGCGAATCGCACGAATACCTGCGCACCATCAGCCGCGTCGGGCGACGGCTGCCCGCGCACGTGGGCGCGCTGGGCAAGGCGCTGCTGGCCGAACGCCCCGACGAGGAGCTGCCCGAGGGGCCCTACGAGGCCTTCACCCCCCACTCGCACACCACCCGCGCCTCGCTGCTGGCGGATCTCGCCCGGGTACGGGCGCGCGGCCACTCCGTCGACCGCGAGGAGGGCGTCCTCGGCATCGTCGGTTTCGGGTTCGCGCTGCGCTACGAGGTGCCCGCGCAGGACGCGATCAGCTGCTCGGTGCCGGTGGCCCGGCTGACGCCGGAGCACGAGCAGCGGATCGTCGCGGTGATGCGGGAGATCAGGGCGAAGATCGAGGCGACGGCGCCCGGGGCGGCCGGGGCGGTCAACTGGCGCTAGCGGCCTTCGCCGTTACCCGGCCTCCCCCGCCTCCTGGCGCCGGCGGCCTTCGCCGCTACCCGGCCTCCCCCGCCTCAAACCGATAGTGATCCACATCACCCGGCCCGCGCTTCTGCCGGCATCGCGTGCTTGATACAAATTGCCCGCGCGTTCCTGTCCGTCGACGGTCGTCGCCCCTCCCCTCTTTCGAGTCTTTCGAGCCGCTTCTCTTCGCACGCCCTGGAACGCCCGTGTTCTCCCCCCGCACCACTCCCTGGCCCCTCGTCGCCCTTTTCACGGCCGGGTACCTCGCCCCCTATCTGCTGCCGACCGTCGTCGGCCGCCTCGACGCCGGACTGCCCCTGACGGCCACCCAGGCGGGCGCCGTCGGCAGTGCGCTGCTGCTGAGTTCGGCGTCGGCCGGGTTCTCCCTGGCCTCGCGCGTGGAACGCATCGGGGCGCGCACCCTGGCCCGGATCGGGCTGACCCTCGCCGTCCTCGGGTACGGCGGGGCGGCGCTCGCCGGGAGCGTGCCGGCGGTGGTCGCGGGCGCGGTGCTCGGCGGCTTCGGCTCCGGTACGGCCACGACGGTCGCCGCGACCCGGATCGCCGCCCAGACCGACCCGCACCGCGCCTCCGCGTTCGGCCTGCTCGGGGTCTCCGCACTCGCGGGCGCCGTCTATCTGACGGTCCCGCACCTCGGCGCGGGGCACGGGCAGCCGCTGGCCGCGATCGCGCTCACCGCCCTGGCCGTCTGGCCGCTGACGGGGCGGCTCCCGGGGCGTACGGCTCCGGCGCCGGCCCGGCGGGACGACGCCCCCTCCCGCCGCCTGCCCCATCTGCGCTCGGGACTGGTCCTGGCCGCGGCGATGCCCTGCTGGTCCCTCGTGCAGAACTCCCTGTGGGGAGTCAGCGGGCGGATCGGGCTGACGCAGGCTCACCTCAGCGAGGCCGCCGTGGGCGCGGTGTTCGCCGTGGCGCTGGGCGCCGGGCTGGTGGGCGTCCTGAGCGCGGGAGCGCTGGGCCCGCGGCTGGGGCGGGCGCTGCCCATCGGCGGCGGGACCGTGCTGATCGCCGGGTGCATCGTGGTGAGCGCCTCGGCGACCGGGCTGGGGAGCTTCGCGGCCGGTGAGATCGCCTGGAACGCGCTGTACCCGATCGTCCTGTCCTACCTGATCGGGCTGGCCGCCTCGCTCGACCCGCGCGGGCGCTGGGCGGTGCTGGTCGGCTCGGCGTCCTCGCTGGGGACGGCGGCGGGTCCGCTGACCGGCAGCGTGCTGTCGGCCCGGGCCGGCTTCCCGGCGATGGGCCTGGTCCTGGGCGCGGCGTTGCTGGTCGTGGCCGTGCCGATGACCGTGGTCGCCCTGCACACCGGCGGTCGCCCGCTCCTGCCGGGCGCGGTACGCCGCAGGGGCGGCACCCCGGCCGCCGTGGTCGCCGCGACCACCGGCGCCCCGAACGGCCCGGTCCCACAGATCGGCGCCCCCGAGCAGCCGGTCGTGGACATCCCGGTGGACACCCCGGCCCCGCCCACCCGCAGCGCCTACGACACGGCGGGGCCGCGGCGGGCGGCGGGCATGACGGGCGCCGGCGACTGAACGGACCCCGGCCTCTGCGGAGGCCGGGCTCCGAGCCCGCCGGCGACTCGACGGCCCCCCGTTCGGTGCCTCTGTTGAGGCCCCGAACCGAGCCCACCGGGCCCTCCCGCCGACCCTGCCGAATGCCGGACGAGCCGCCCGGCCGGGGGCCATCCCCTGCCCTGGGCCGGGCCGGGCCGAACACCCGAGTCCCGCCCGCCGACCCGTGCCGAGGCCGAAGCCAACCCGGCCCAAGGTCGCCTTCCTCTACCTGCGCGGCAGCGCGGCCGTCCACCTGATCGGCGGCAAGGGCTCCGGCGCCTACTCGCTGCTGGAGGCGGCCGGGGCGGTGGACGCGGGCACGGCGGCCGGCCGGGACAGGCCGTTCACCCCGATCACCACCGAGGCGCCGGCCCAGGCGCAGCCGGACGACATCCTGATGACGACCAAGGACCTGGAGTCGGTCGGCGGCCTCGACGGCCTCCTCCGGATCCCCGGCATCGCCCAGACCCCGGTCGGCATGAACCGCCGGGTCGTCGACATGGAGGACGGCGTGCTCCTCGGCTTCGGCCCGCGCACGCCGCTCGTCATCGACATCCTGGACCGCATCCACCGGGCCTCCTGGTCAGGAGGGGAACTCGTAGGCCTCCACCTCGGCGAGGTACCGCGCCCGCCGCTCCTCGTCGTCCTCCAGGAAGGAGGCGACGAAGGAGTTGCGGGCGAGCTCGCGCAACCGCTCCTCACCCAGTCCCAGGGTCTGCCGCACGGCGTCGAAGTTGTCGCCGACGTAGCCGCCGAAGTAGGCGGGGTCGTCGGAGTTGACCGTGCAGACGAGCCCGGCGTCGAGCATCGCGGGCAGCGGGTGGTCGGCGAGGACGTCGACGGCGCGCAGCCGGACGTTGGACAGCGGGCACAGTGTCAGCGGGATCCGCTCCCGCACCAGCCGCTCCACCAGCACCGGGTCCTCCATGCACCGCAGACCGTGGTCGACCCGCTCCACACCCAGCACGTCGAGGGCCTCGGTGATGTACTCCGGCGGGCCCTCCTCCCCGGCGTGCGCGACACGCCGCAGCCCGAGCGCGGCGGCGGCCTCGTACACCTCACGGAACTTCACCGGCGGGTGCCCGACCTCGGCGGAGTCCAGCCCGACGCCGGTGATCCGGTCGAGGTAGGGCTTGGCCGCCTCCAGCGTGTCGAGGGCCGACTCGGCGGACTCGTCGCGCAGGAAGCACAGGATCAGCCGGGTGGAGACGCCGTGGCGCACCTCACTGCTGCCGAGCGCCCGCCACAGCCCCTCGACGACCGTGCCCATCCCCACCCCGCGGGAGAGGTGGGCCTGCGGGTCGAAGAAGATCTCCGCGTGCCTGACGCCCTGCGCGGCGGCCCGGGCCAGGTAGGCGTCGGCCAGGTCCTCGAAGTCCCGCTCGGTGCGCAGGACCGCCATCAGCTCGTAGTACAGGTCGAGGAAGGACTGGAGGTCTTCGAACCGGTACGCCTCGCGCAGCTCTTCCGTGTCCGCGTACGGCAGCGCGACCCCGTTGCGCGCGGCCAGCTCGAAAGCCAGCTCGGGCTCCAGGGTGCCTTCGATGTGCAGGTGCAGTTCAGCTTTGGGGAGGGGCATCAAAGCATCGTACGGGGGTTTTACCGCCGTTTCGGAACCGGCACCCGCAGCAGGTCGTGCGCCACCGTCAGCTCCCCCTCGAACCCGGCCGCCCGCGCCTGCCGCTCGAACTCGTCCGGCTCCGAGTACCGCTGACTGAAGTGGGTGAGCACCAGATGCCGGACGCCGGCGTCCCGGGCCACCCGAGCCGCCTGGCCAGCGGTCAGGTGGCCGTGCTCGATGGCGAGTTCCATGTCGTCGTCGAGGAAGGTCGACTCGATGACGAGCATGTCGCAGCCGTCGGCCAGCGCGTGCACCCCGTCGCACAGCCGGGTGTCCATGACGAACGCGAACCGCTGCCCGCGCCGCGCCTCGCTGACGTCCTCCAGGCTGACGCCCCCCAGGGACCCCTCCCGCTGGATCCGGCCGACGTCGGGCCCCTTGATGCCGTGCGCGGCGAGCCGCTCGGGCAGCATGCGGCGGCCGTCGGGCTCGGTCAGCCGGTAGCCGTAGGACTCGACGGGGTGGGAGAGCCTGCGGGCCTCGAGCGTGTACGAGGCGGTCGTGGCGAGGGGCCCGTCCGTGTCGACCGGGGCCTCCGTGATGCCGACGGTCTCGCGGTAGGCGGTGGCGTACCGGAGCCGGTCGAAGAAGCGCTGCCCGGAACGCGGGTAGTGGGCGGTGACCGGGTGCGGGACCTTGTCGAGGTTGATGCGCTGGATGACCCCGGCCAGACCGAGGGAGTGGTCGCCGTGGAAGTGGGTGACGCAGATCCGGTTCAGGTCGTGGGCGGCGACCCCGGCGCGCAGCATCTGGCGCTGCGTGCCCTCCCCGGGGTCGAAGAGGAAGCCCTCGCCGTCCCAGCGCAGGAGGTAGCCGTTGTGGTTGCGGTGCCGGGTCGGGACCTGGCTGGCGGTGCCGAGGACGACCAACTCGCGTACGGACACGGCGGCTTACCCGGGGGGCCAGTGCAGGCCACGGCCGCCGAGGACGTGCGCGTGGGCGTGCCAGACGGTCTGGCCGGCGCCGCTGCCGGTGTTGAAGACGATGCGGTAGCTCTCCAGCTTCTCCTCGTCGGCGACCGCCTTCGTCTCCCGCAGGACGTCGGCGGCGAGCTGCGGCGCCTCGGCGGCGAGGGCGGCGGCGTCCACGTGGTGCGCCTTGGGGATCACCAGGACGTGCGTGGGCGCCTGGGGGTTGATGTCCCGGAAGGCGAGGGTCGTCCCGGTCTCCCGCACGATCGTCGCCGGGACGTGTCCTTCGACGATCCTGCAGAACAGGCAGTCCTCCTGCGGCTCACCCGACATACGGCCTCCTCCGGACGGTGATCGCGTACGGGGGCATGGTAGCGCCGTCGGTTCCGGGCACTCACCGACGTCGCTTCCCGCGGGTGCGCCGAGGACCGGCCCTTCCAAAGAACCGGTTGCGAAAAAGCGTTGCAACGATCCCTTTGCAAGGCTGCCTCCGTTTTCATGAACGAGCCCCGGGACCCGCAGGTCCGCGGTCTCGACGCCCGCTCCCTGCGCGGCCTCGCACACCCCCTGCGCATGCGGCTGCTGGACGCCCTGCGCTTCGGCGGACCGGCGACCGCGTCGCAACGCGCGGAGAAGCTGGGCGAGTCGAGCGGCGCCACGAGCTACCACCTGCGACAGCTCGCCGCGCACTGCTTCATCGAGGACGCCCCCGATCGGGGCAACGGGCGGGAACGGTGGTCGAAGGCCGTCCACCAGGGCCTGCGCTTCGACGACGCCCTGCTCACGGACGCCGATCCGGAAGTACGCGGCGCCGCCGACACCTACGTCCACCAGGTCGCGACCACCCAGACCCGGGACCTGTCGACATGGCTGGGAAACCGCCCGACATGGCCGGAGGAGTGGAACCGTACCTGGGACATGAGCAGCGCGACGCTAGGGCTCACGCCCGAACTCACCCGGGAACTCGTCGAGAAGATGCACGCGCTCGTCGACGCCTACCGCGACCGGGCCGCCGGCGAGGACGACGCCCACACCGCTCAGGTACGCATCCACACGCACGCGTTCCCCCTCACCACCGAATGAGAGGCCACGGCCCGATGCATCCCGAGACGCACCTCGCCCTACACCACCTCCGCGCCGCCGAACTGCGCGCCGAGGCCGACGCGTACCGTCTCGCCGCCGCGGCCCGCCGCCGGGACCTCCGTACCCGCCTCGGCCGGACCCTCGTGGAGGTCGGCCTGCGACTGGCCGCCGCGCCCAGGACGGCGGCCGCCGTCTCCCAGGGCGATCACGCACGGCATCACCCGACGGCGGACGTCCCGCACCGGCCGCGCCCGTCCGCCGGCACGGCGCCGGGGCGGCACACCCCGGGCGCGGGCGTCGCGCCCGCACGGGCAGGCGTGCGAGCGCCGGTCACGGCAACGCGGGCGGTACCTTCGCCGGCGTCGACTCCAGCGCCGCCAGCGCCAGTGCCACCGCCTCGTCCAGCTGCACGTCCCGCCCTGCCGCGTGGTCCTGCGGCCGGATCACCACCTCCACGTCCGGATCGACGCCGTGGTTCTCGACGCCCCACCCGTACCCCTCCAGCCAGATGGCGTACTTCGGCTGGGTGACCAGCGTCCCGTCCACCAGCCGGTACCGGCTGTCGATGCCGATGGTCCCGCCCCACGTCCGCGTGCCGACCACCGGCCCGATCCCCAGCGCCTTGACCGCCGCGTTGACGATGTCCCCGTCGGACCCGGAGAACTCGTCGGCGACCGCGACCACGGGCCCCCGGGGCGCGTCCTCCGGGTAGCTGTACGGCCGCATCCCGCGCGGCACGTCCCAGCCGACGATCCGTCGCGCCAGTTTCTCCACGACCAGCTGGGAGGTGTGCCCGCCCCGGTTCTCCCGCACGTCGACGACGAGCCCCTCGCGGGCCACCTCGACGCGCAGGTCGCGGTGGAGCTGTGCCCAGCCGGAGCCGACCATGTCGGGAACGTGGAGATAGCCGAGCCGGCCGCCGGACTTCTCGTGCACGTAGGCCCGCCGGTCCGCGACCCAGGCGTGGTAGCGCAGCGGCTCCTCGTCGTCGATCGGCACGACGACGGCGTGCCGCGGCTCGCCGCCGCCGGACGGCGAGATCGTCAGCTCGACCGCCTTGCCCGCCGTACCGACGAGCAGCGGTCCGGGACCGGTGACCGGGTCCACCGGATGTCCGGCGACGGCGACGATCGCGTCGCCGGCCCGCACGGCGACGCCCGGCGCGGCGAGCGGGGAGCGGGCGTCGGGGTCGGAGGTCTCGGTGGGCAGGATGCGGTCGATGCGCCAGCTGCCGTCCTCGTGGCGGGAGACGTCGGCGCCGAGCAGGCCCTGGCGGCCGCCGCCGTGGCTGCCGTGGGGTACGACGTAGGCGTGCGAGGTGCCGAGTTCGCCGTGCACCTCCCACAGCAGGTCGACCAGGTCGTCGTGGGTCGCGACGCGGTCCAGGACGGGCCGGTAGCGGTCGAGGACGCCGTCCCAGTCGACGCCGCCCAGGTCGGGGCGCCAGAAGTTGTCGCGCATGATGCGGCCGGTCTCGTCGTACATCTGCCGCCACTCGGCGGCCGGGTCGACGGTCTGGCGGATGCGGCCGAGGTCGACGGTGACGTTGGTGTCGCTGTCCTCGTCGCCGGAGGCGCGCCGGTCGCTGGGGACGACCCTGAGCTTGCCGTCGGACCACAGCAGCAGCCGTTTGCCGTCGCCGCTGACGTCGAAGTCGTCGACGTCGGAGGCGAGGTGCTCGAGGCGGTGCTGGGCGAGGTCGTAGCGCTCCAGCTCGGTGTGCGGGTCGGGGTCGTCGGGCGTGGCGCGGGAGGCGCCGAGGACACCGCGCACGGGGTGGCGCAGCCACAGCACGCCGTCCTTGGCGGCGCGCAGCGTGGAGCAGCGGCCGGCCTCGACGGGGAACGGGATGATCCGGTCGGCCAGGCCCTCGAGGTCGATGCGGGTGGCCGGGGTGCCCTCGCTGTCGGGCGTCTCGTCCTTGTCGGGGGCCTCGAAGGGGCGGCCGTGCCGCTGCGGGCCGAACGGCGACGGCGTGGTCGCGGCCAGGGTGATCAGGTGCGGGCGGGCGCCGGCCACGAAGGACAGGTCGAAGGCGTGCTGGTCGTAGACCGGGTCGAAGGCGCGCGTGGACAGGAACGCGAGGTGCTTGCCGTCGAGGGTGAAGGCGGGCGAGTAGTCGCGGAAGCGCAGCGGGGTCGCCTCGGTGACCGACAGGTCGGTGGTGTGGGCGAGCCTGAGCTGGCTGAGCGGGCGGGGGCCGGGGTGCGACCAGGCGAGCCAGCCGGAGTCGGGTGAGAAGACCAGGTCGCTGACCTCGCCGTCGTCGCTGCGGTCGACCTCGCGGACCTCGCCGGTCTCCCGCTCGACGAGCAGCAGCCGACCGTCGTGCGCGGCGACGGCGGCCCGGCTGCCGTCGGGTGCCATGGCGAGTTCGAGGACCCGGCCGAGGCGTCCGGCCGCGAGCCGGCGGGCGGTGGCCCCCGGGGCGAGTCCGGTGGCCGGGGCGAACTCGAGGGCGTCCTCGCCCTCGGCGTCCGTGACCCACACCACCCACTCCTCGCCGTCCGCGCGGAAGGTGCGCGGCAGCCTGGCCCGCACCCCGGGTTCGGCGGCCAGCGCGCGGGCGGGACCGGAGCGGTGGGTGATCCAGTGGACGGCGCCCCGCACCTCGACGGCGCTGCCGCGCGCGGTGTGGTCCGGGGTGGCGGACCCCAGCCACCGGGCGGCGGACACCGGACGCGGCCGCCGGTCGGTGCGCTGCCCGCCGAGCCGCACCTCGAGCCGGCGCGGCTCGGCCCCGTCGAGGTCGTCGAGGATCCACAGCTCACCGGCGCAGACGTAGACGACCCGCCGCCCGTCACCGGCGGCCTGCCGGGCGTAGAAGCCGTCGAGCGGGGTGTGCCGCCGCAGGTCCGAGCCGTCGGCGAGGGACGAGTACAGCGCCCCGGTGCCCTCGTGGTCGGACAGGAAGGCGATCCTCTCCCCCGCCCACACCGGGTACTCGATGTTCCCGGCCAGCTCCTCGTGCAGCCGCACGAAGTCCCCGGCGCCCTCCCCGTCGCCGTTTCGGTCGATCCACAACTTGCCCGCCGTACCGCCCCGGTAGCGCTTCCAGTGGGCGGCCTCGCGGCCCATGGGCGCGGACAGCAGTACGGTGTGCGGGCCGTACGCGACGGCGCCGACGGGCCCGTAGGGCAGGGTGGTCGCCGGTCCGCCGTCGAGCGGGACCGCGCGGGCCCAGGTGCGGCGCAGGCTCGCCCGGTCGTGGGCGCCGAGCGCGAGCACGCGACCGTCGGGGGTCCAGCCGCGCACCTGGGTGCGGTGACTGCCCCAGTACGTCAGCCTGGTGGACGGTCCGCCGTCGACGGGGGCTATGTGCACCTCGGGGGCGCCGTCGCGGGTGGAGGTCCAGGCGACGGTGGTGCCGTCGGGCGAGATGCGGGGCAGGGAGACCGGCATGTTGTCGGCGCTGACCCGCCAGGCGCGCCCGCCGTCGAGGGGAGCGAGCCACACGTCGTCCTCGGCGGTGAAGGCCACCAACTCGCCGTGCAGGTGCGGGAAACGGAAGTACGCAGCAGGCGTCGCGGACTGTGTCACCCGATCACTCTAAGCAAGGGCGGGTCGCACGGACAGGGGGCGGGATCACTTGCCGCCCTGCTCACCCGTGTTCACTTGCCCTCGACGGGTCCGCAGTCCCGGTCGCCCGGGCACCAGACGGTCTCGGTGACGGTCACGGTGACGGTGGGCCGCCCCGGCTCCGCCGGCTGCCCGGAGCCGGGCGGGTCGACGGGTGAGGGCGTCGCGGATTTGCAGTCGCCGAGTCCGCTGACCCGGAAGAGCTGCTCGTCCCCCACGTCCGCCTTCAAGTCCCCCCGCACACAGGAGCCGTCGACCGCGCGCGTGACCTGCCCGTCGACGGTGATGTCCCGCCCGTCGGCGGTCTCCCCCTGGCAGTCGACGGACGCGACGGTCTCCTCGCCGGAGGTGCTCCCGTTCCCCTCGCCGTAGTCGGCCGTGCACGTCAGCCACTGCACGTCGACGTCCCGCCGCTCGATCTCGGCCGTGGCCGTCTCGTCGGTGGTGTACGCCACGGTCGCGGCGCTGAGCCCACCCGGTTCACACGCCACGACCCCCGCCACGGCGCCGACCGCGAGTCCCGCGACGGCCACCGCGCGCATCCCGTGCACCCGCACCCGAATCCGCCTCGAAGCCCCCATGAGGGGCAGCCTGCCACCGTAGCGGCGACCGCGGTAGGGCACTTACCGCCACTCGTGGCCCGCCCGCTACCGTGGCCCGATGAGCGACCGACGCCGCCTGCGACGACTCGTCGTCGACGACTCCACCACGTACATGTGGACGATCCGTCACCGGCACGAGGACGGCACCGGCTGCGCCGAGATCCTCACCCTGCACCAGGACGGCGTCCGCACCCGGATCGTCTTCCGGTCCGGCGAGGGGCGGTACGCCGGGGGCGGTTACCCCACCCACTCGGGCGGCGTGGGCGACCGGGACCACCACCTCAACCTGCACGAGCCGGGCACCGTGCGCGCCTTCGTGGAGGAGGCCCGGCGGCGCGGACTGCTGCCGCACGACGGCGAACTGGACGGCTGGGAGCTGTTCCGGGCCGTCGCCGTCAGCCGCGCGGCAGCAACCACTCCTGAAGTGCCGCGAGATCGCCCTCCGGGTCCTTGATCCGCCGATCCGGTCGAGAGCGAGAACCTCCCGTACGGACCCTGCTCCGCCCCCGACGTCACGGGGGGCGGGCCGACGGGTCAGGACCAGCGGCCGGTCCGCCCCAGGATCAGGGCCGCGGCCGCCGTCCCGGCGGTCGAGGTGCGCAGCACGGTCCGCCCCAGCCGGTACGCCTTCGCGCCCGCCTCCGCGAAGAGCGCCAACTCCTCGGGGGAGACGCCCCCTTCGGGTCCGACGACGAGCACGATCTCGCCCTCGCCGGGGAGTGGGGCGGTGGCGAGCGGCTCACTGCCGTAGTCGCGGTCCTCGTGGAGCACGGCGGCGAAGTTGGCCCGCGCGAGAAGGGCCGCGACCTGCCGGGTGGTGGCCGCGTCGGCGACCTCGGGGAAGCGGACCCGGCGGGACTGCTTGCCGGCCTCACGGGCGGTGGCCCGCCACTTCGCGAGCGCCTTCAGGCCGCGCTCGCCCTTCCACTGCGTGATGCAGCGGGAGGCCGCCCACGGCACGATCGCGTCGACGCCGGTCTCGGTCATCGTCTCGACGGCCAGTTCGCCCCGGTCGCCCTTGGGCAGCGCCTGCACGACGGTGATCCGCGGCGACTCCGCCGGTTCCTCCACCACGTCCGTCAGGCTCACCACCAGCCGGTCCTTGCCCTCGGCCGCGACGACCTCGCCCGGCGCCCAGCGGCCGGCCCCGTCGGTGAGGACGACCGCCTCACCGGGCCGCAGCCGCTTCACCGAGACGGCGTGCCGCCCCTCGGGCCCGTCCAGCACGAACGCGCCACGTGCGGCGGGGAGTTCCTCGACGACGAACACGGGCGCGGTCATCGGACACCGCTCCCCTCGGCGCCGCCGCCCGACAACGCTGTCCACGCCGCGTCGAGTTCGGCCGCCAGCACCTCCACGAGCTGTCCGGCCGGCAGTTCACGGGCCATGCGGTGGCCCTGTCCCGCCCACAGCGCCATGCCCTGCGCGTCGCCCGCCTTGGCGGCCGCCTTGCGCAGCGGCGAGGTGAGGTGGTGGACCTCCGGGTAGGCGGCGGGCGCGTACGGGCCGTGCTCGCGCAGGAAGCGGTTGACCAGGCCGCGGGCCGGGCGGCCGGAGAAGGCACGGGTCAGCTCGGTGCGCACGAACAGGGGGTTGGTCAGCGCCTGCTTGTGCACGGCGGCCGCGCCGGACTCGGGCGTCGCCAGGAAGGCCGTACCCAGCTGCGCGGCGCTCGCGCCGGCCGCGAGGACCGCGGCGATCTGGCTGCCGCGCATGATGCCGCCGGCGGCCACCAGCGGCAGGTTCACCGCCTCGCGGACCTGGGCGATCAGCGACAGCAGGCCGATGCCGCCGCCGTCGTTCTCCGGGACGTCCCGGTGGGTGCCCTGATGACCGCCAGCCTCCACGCCCTGCACGATCACCGCGTCCGCGCCCGCCCGCTCCACGGCGAGGGCCTCCTCGGCGGTGGTGGCGGTGACCAGCGTGAGCGTCCCGGCGCGGCGCAGGGCGTCCAGCACCTCCCGGGCGGGGACGCCGAAGTGGAACGACACCACCGGTACGGGGTTGTCGAGCAGCACCGCGAGCTTGGCGTCGTAGCCGTCGTCCCGGCCGCTGTCCGGGTCGCCCAGCTCCGTCTCGTACCAGGCGGCCTCGCCGGCCAGCTGGTGGGCGTAGATGTCGACGGCGCCCGCGTCGAAGGGCGCGGCGCCGGCCGCTCCGGTGGAGCCGGTGCTCGCACCGGGAGACTCCGGCTGCGGCATGAACACGTTCACGCCGAAGGGGCGGGCGGTGAGGCTCCGCAGCTGCTTGATCTCCTGGTACATGCCGTCGGCGGTCTTGTACCCGGCGGCCAGGAACCCGAGCCCGCCGGCCTCGGACACGGCGGCGGCGAGCCGCGGGACGGAGACGCCGCCCGCCATGGGGGCCTGCACGATCGGATAGGGGAAGAGATCGGTCAGCGCGGAGGACATGACGGCATGTTGTCACGTCCCCCGAACAAGTCCGAATCGGGTCTTCCGCTCGGTGACCCGTCGACGAGCGCCGGCCTCTCCGGCCCGTGCGGTGCTGGGAGGCGAGGCCCGTTCGGGGCCGGAGCGGGGCCCGGGGGCGGCAGCCCCCGGAGACGGGACGGGCAAGGGCGGCGGGGGCGGGAACGCCCCCCGCGGCCACCCCCGGTCAGCGACCGTTGAACGCGTCCTTCAGCCGCGAGAACAACCCCTGCTGCCCCGGCTGGAACTGCCCCTGCGGCCGCTCCTCGCCCCGCAGCTTGGCCAGCTCGCGCAGCAGCCGCTCCTGCTCGGGGTCCAGCTTCGTCGGTGTCTGGACCTCGACGTGGACGATGAGGTCGCCCCGCCCGCCACCGCGCAGGTGCGTCACACCCCGGCCGTGCAGCGGGATCGACTGGCCGGACTGGGTGCCGGGCCGGATGTCGACCTCCTCCAGGCCGTCCAGCGTCTCCAGCGGCACCTTCGTGCCCAGGGCCGCGGCGGTCATCGGGATCGTCACCGTGCAGTGCAGGTCGTCGCCGCGCCGCTGGAAGGTGGGGTGCGGCAGCTCGTGGATCTCGACGTACAGGTCACCGGCGGGGCCGCCGCCCGGGCCCACCTCGCCCTCGCCGGCGAGCTGGATGCGGGTGCCGTTGTCGACACCGGCCGGGATCTTCACCGTGAGCGTGCGACGCGAGCGGACCCGCCCGTCGCCCGCGCACTCCGGGCAGGGGGTGGGCACCACGGTGCCGAAGCCCTGGCACTGGGGGCAGGGACGCGAGGTCATGACCTGGCCCAGGAAGGACCGCGTCACCTGCGACACCTCACCGCGGCCGCGGCACATGTCACAGGTCTGGGCGGTGGTGCCCGGCGCCGCGCCCTCACCGTTGCAGGTGGAGCAGACGATCGCCGTGTCGACCTGGATGTCCTTCGTCGTGCCGAAGGCCGCCTCGTCGAGGTCGACCTCCAGCCGGATCATCGCGTCCTGGCCGCGACGGGTGCGCGAGCGCGGCCCGCGCTGGGACGCCGTACCGAAGAAGGCGTCCATGATGTCGGAGAAGTTGCCGAAGCCGCCGGCGCCGAAGCCGCCCGCGCCGCCGCCCGCCTGCGAGAGGGGGTCCCCGCCGAGGTCGTAGACCTGCTTCTTCTGCGGGTCCGACAGCACCTCGTAGGCGGCGTTGATCTCCTTGAACCGCTCCTGGGTCTTCGGATCCGGGTTGACGTCCGGGTGCAGCTCGCGTGCGAGCCGCCGGAAGGCCTTCTTGATCTCTTCCTGCGACGCGTCGCGGCGCACGCCGAGAACGGCGTAGTAGTCCGTGGCCACTTACGACTCCGCCAGGATCTGTCCGACGTACCGTGCCACTGCGCGTACCGCTCCCATCGTTCCCGGGTAATCCATGCGGGTCGGTCCGACCACGCCGAGCTTGGCGACTGCCTCGCCGCCCGAACCGTAGCCGACCGACACCACGGAAGTGGAGTTGAGCCCCTCGTAGGCGTTCTCGTGCCCGATGCGCACGGTCATGCCCGAATCCCCCGCCTCGCCCAGGAGCTTGAGGAGCACGACCTGCTCCTCGAGGGCCTCCAGGACGGGCCGGATGGTGAGAGGGAAGTCATGTGCGAAGCGGGTGAGATTGGCGGTGCCGCCGATCATCAGCCGCTCCTCGTTCTCCTCGACGAGGGTCTCCAGCAGGGTGGAGAGCACCGTCGAGACCGTGCCGCGGTCCTCCGCCTCGAAGGCGTCCGGCAGATCCTCCACCAGGCGCGGCACGTCCGTGAACCGGCGGCCGGCGACCCGGCTGTTCAGCCGCGCCCGCAGGTCCGCCAGCGAGGTCTCGCCGAACGGCGCCGGGCAGTCCACCATCCGCTGCTCGACCCGGCCGGTGTCCGTGATCAGCACGAGCATCAGCCGGGCGGGGGCGAGGGACAGCAGCTCCACGTGCCGCACGGTGGACCGGGTCAGGGACGGGTACTGCACGACGGCGACCTGCCGCGTGAGCTGCGCGAGCAGCCGTACCGTCCGCGCCACGACGTCGTCGAGGTCGACGGCGCCGTCGAGGAAGTTCTGGATGGCCCGCCGCTCGGGGGCCGTCATCGGCTTGACGCCGGCCAGCTTGTCGACGAACAGGCGGTAGCCCTTGTCGGTGGGGATGCGCCCGGCACTGGTGTGCGGCTGGGCGATGTACCCCTCGTCCTCCAGGGCCGCCATGTCGTTGCGGACCGTCGCCGGGGAGACGCCGAGGTTGTGCCGTTCGGTGAGCGCCTTGGAGCCCACCGGCTCCTCGGTGCCCACGTAGTCCTGGACGATGGCGCGCAGCACCTGGAGCCGTCGTTCACTCAGCATTCGCGCACACCTCCAGAAAGTCGTCCCCTTGGCGCCTTGCCTGGCACTCTTCACTTCCGAGTGCCAGCGTTCCCCGGCCCAGTGTACGGCGGTGGGGTACACCGGGGGCAAGGTCGGTCCGGTGCCGCCCTGCCGGGAACGGCTGCCCCCGATAGCGTCGCGGTATGACGGTGACTTGGGAAGAGCTGGGGTGGGAGCGGATCGCCACCGGGGTCGGCCGGTGCCGCCTGCCGCGCTGGGACTGCACGGCGGGGCTGGTCGTCGGGGCGGGCGCGGCCCTGGTGATCGACGCCGGATCGAGCCTCGCGGAGGGGGCGCGGCTGCGGATGCGGGCGGAGGAACTCGCCGGTCACCGTGTGACCCATCTCGCGCTCACCCACCCCCACTTCGATCACGTCCTCGGTGCGGCGGCGTTCGCGGGCGCGGAGGTGTTCGCGGCGGTGGGCGCGGAGTCGCTGCTCGCCCGCAGGAGCCGCGGAGCCGAGGAACTGCGTGCGGACGCGGTGCGCCACGGCCTGGACGAGGCGGCGGCCACGGAGGCCGTGGACACGCTGGTGCGCCCCCGCCATCCGGTCTCCGGCGAGTGGACCCTCGACCTGGGCGGCGGCCGGCAGGTCCTGGTGGCGAACGTGGGACCCGGCCACACCGCCCACGACCTGGCGGTCCTGGTGCCGGGCTCGCCGGAGGTGGTGTTCTGCGGCGACCTGGTGGAGGAGTCGGGCGAACCGCAGGCCGGCCCCGACGCCGTGCCGACCCACTGGCCGGACGCCCTGGACCGGCTCCTCGGCCTCGGCGGTGAGGACGCGCTGTACGTGCCCGGTCACGGGGCGGTGGTGGACGCGGCGTTCGTCCGGGCGCAGCGCGACGCGCTGGCGGTGCGTTTCGGCGTGTCGCCGTGATCGGGTGCGGGCTTCTCCTATCGTCATCCGAATGCGCCAGTACTCCGCCGATCTGACCCCTCCCTGGAAGAAGCCGCAGCCCGTCCCGGAGGTACCGGCGGAGCCCGGCCTGGTGGTGGAGGAGTCCGGCACCGGCTTCTGCGGCGCGGTGATCCGCTGCGAGGCGGGCACGGTCACCCTGGAGGACCGCTTCGGCAAGCACCGGGTGTTCCCGCTGGAGCCGCGGGGCTTCCTGCTGGAGGGCCGGGCGGTGACGCTGGTCCGGCCGTCGCCGGGTGGTCCGGTACGGCCCAGCCGTACCGCCTCCGGTTCGGTCGCCGTTCCCGGCGCCCGCGCCCGCGTGGCCCGCGCCGGCCGCATCTACGTGGAGGGCCGCCACGACGCCGAGCTGGTGGAGAAGGTCTGGGGCGACGACCTGCGCGTCGAGGGCGTGGTCGTGGAGTACCTGGAGGGCGTGGACGACCTCCCGTCGATCGTGGCGGACTTCGCCCCGGGCCCGGACGCGAGGCTCGGCGTCCTGGTGGACCACCTCGTGCCCGGCACGAAGGAGTGGCGTATCGCGCAGTCGGTGACGAGCGAGCACGCGCTGGTGGTGGGCCACCCGTACATCGACATCTGGGAGGCGGTGAAGCCGTCGTCCCTGGGCATCGAGGCGTGGCCGCGCGTGCCGAAGGGGCAGGACTGGAAGACGGGGGTGTGCCGGGCGCTGGGGTGGCCGTCGGACAACACCGGGGCGGTGTGGCAGGCGATCCTGGCGCGGGTGGGGTCCTACAAGGACCTGGAGCCGGCGCTGCTGGGGAGGGTGGAGGAGTTGATCGACTTCGTCACGGCACAGCCGTAAGCGGTGGCAGCGTGCCGAACCTGCTCGTGTCCCATTCGATCCCCACCCATGGCAGCGGCACCGGGTCCCCGAACTTCCGAGTGCGCTTCGACTGGTAGTCCGCCGTCAGACCGCTCCCGGCGGGTTCCGACAGCACCAGGCACTTGCCCTCGAAGGGGTCGATGATCAGGTAAACCGGTACGCCGCCGGCGGCGTAGATCGACCGTTTCTCCACGTAGTCGCGGTGGGCGCTGGTCCTGGAAACGACCTCCACCAGCATCGTCACGGCGGGGGCGGGTACGAGCCGCCCCGGGCTGTCGTCGGCACCGATCTCCAGAACGACGAGATCCGGCTGGGGCTCGCTGTCCTCACCGGGGAAAGCCACGTCCTGCGTCTGCAGCCGCTCCCACCGGTCGGAGGGGATCTGATCCTGAACGGCCTGCACGATGCGGTTGTGGACCTTGTCAGGGCCCGCCATCATCACGATTTCCCCCCGGATGAGTTCAGCCTTGAAGCCCTCGGGAACCTCGAGGTTCTCGAATGCCTCATGCACCCGGCGATCATCCACAGCGGTCATCTCCGTGGCCCTCCGCATCCGCCGCGTACTGTCGGCGGCAGCCTACGAACCAGGGTAGGGAGCGAGTCGGCGTTCCGCACCGATTCACCCACCTGTGTGATCAGTCCACGAGATCCCGCACCACCGCGTCCGCCAGCAGCCGCCCGCGCAGGGTGAGCACGGCCCGGCCCGCGCCGTACGGCTCCTCCTGGAGCAGGCCGTCCGCCAGCGCCCGGCGAGAAGCCGCCAGCCCCTCCTCCCGCAGCAGCGACAGGGGCACCCCCTCCCGCAGCCGCAGCTCCAGCAGGATCCGCTCGACGCGCCGGTCCTCCCCCGAGAGCAGCTCCCTCCCGGCCCCCGGCGACCTGCCCGCCGCCAGCGCCGCCGCGTACGCGCCCGGATGCTTCACGTTCCACCAGCGCACCCCGCCGAGGTGCGAGTGGGCGCCCGGCCCCGCGCCCCACCAGTCGGCACCGCGCCAGTACAGCTCGTTGTGCAGGCAGCGGCCGGCCTCGGAGGTGGCCCAGTTCGACACCTCGTACCAGTCGAAGCCCGCCGCCGAGAAGGTCTCCTCGGCGATCAGGTACCGGTCCGCGTGGACGTCGTCGTCCGTCATCGGGACCTCGCCCCGGCGGATGCGGCGGGCGAGCTGGGTGCCCTCCTCGACGATCAGGGCGTAGGCGCTGATGTGGTCGGGGCCGGCGCCAAGGGCCGCGTCCAGCGAGGCGCGCCAGTCGTCGTCCGACTCACCCGGTGTGCCGTAGATCAGGTCGAGGTTGACGTGCTCGAAGCCGGCCGCCCGCGCTTCGGCCACACAGGCCTCGGGGCGGCCGGGGGTGTGGGTGCGGTCCAGGATCTTCAGCACGTGCTGCCTGGCGCTCTGCATGCCGAAGGAGATCCGGTTGAAGCCGCCTTCGCGGAGGGTGGCCAGGTAGGCCGGGTCGACCGACTCGGGGTTCGCCTCCGTCGTGACCTCCGCGTCCGCCGCCAGCCCGAACTCGTCGCGGATCGCGCCCAGCATCCGCACCAGGTCACCGGCGGCCAGCAGGGTCGGCGTACCGCCTCCGACGAACACCGTGCGGACCTCGCGCGGGTCGTCGCCGAGGACCTTGCGGGCGAGTCGGATCTCGTCGATCAGGGTGTCGGCGTAGTTGTCGCGGGAGGCGAGGACACCGCCGGTGCCGCGCAGTTCGGTGGCGGTGTAGGTGTTGAAGTCGCAGTAGCCGCAGCGGGTCGCGCAGTAGGGGACGTGCAGGTAGAACCCGAGGGGCCGGCCGGCGGCCCCGGCGAGCGCGGACGCGGGCAGCGCGCCGTCGGCGGGGACGGGCTCGCCGTCGGGGAGTGCGGAAGGCATGTCTCCCATTGTCCCGTACGTCCGCGCGGTCCCCGGGCGGCCCAGCCCGACCGCACCCCGGGGCCCAGCCCCGCCGCATCCTGGGGCCCAGCCCGGCCCCGTCCTGGGGCGCAGCCCGACCGCACCTCCAGGGCCCAGCCTGATGGGGCCGGCCCTACTCCGCCTGGAGCACCAGCAGCGCCAGGTCGTCCTCGGGCGGCTCGCCGCCGAACTCGTGGACGAGCCGCCGGATGCGTTCGGCGATCAGGTCCGCGTTCAGGCCCGCGCAGCCGGCCAGTGCGGCGGCGAGGCCGTCGCCGTCGTCGAACTGGCGGGAGCCCGAGCGCCGCTCCGTGACGCCGTCGGTGACGCACAGCAGGCTGTCGCCGGGGCGCAGGTCCAGGGTCTCGCTGGTGTACGTGGCGTCCTCGACGACGCCGAGGAGGGTCTGCGGCTGCGCGGCCGTGGTCACGCTGCCGTCGGAGCCGAGCAGCAGCGGCAGGGGATGGCCGGCGGAGGCGAGGGTGCAGCGGACGCCGCCCTCGAAGGGGGCCAGCTCGCCGTAGAGGAGGGAGAGGAAGCGGGTCTGCGGGCCCTCACCCGGCCCTGCGGGTCCGACGAAGGCGCGGGCGGCGGCGTCGGCGGCTTCGGTGGCGTCGTCGAGGAGGAGCTGGTTGAGACGGTCGAGGACGTCGGCGACGCCGTACCCCTCGCGGGCCAGCAGCCGCAGCCAGGGGCGGGCCAGACCGATGACGACGGCCGCCTCGGGGCCCTTGCCCTGCACATCGCCCACCGCGAAGCACCAGCGGCCGTCGCCCGCGGGGAACAGGTCGTAGAAGTCGCCGCTCGGCCCGCCCTGCTCGCGCGGTTCGTACACCAGGGCGCTGCGCAGTCCGGGGATCTCGGCCACCGCGCCGGGCAGCAGTCCGCGCTGGAGGACGGAACTGATGGTGACCTGGCGGGCGTACTGGCGGGCCGCGCCGATGGCGAGCGCCACCCGGCGGCCGAGGTCCTCCACGAGCCCGGTCACCTCGTCGGGGAAGCGCAGCAGCCCGGCCCGTCCGATGACGAGCGTGCCGAGCGGGCGGCCTCCGGCGATCAGCCGGTAGGCGAGGGCCGCGCCGTGCGGGCCGAGCGCGGTGGCGGGCCAGGGGTGCGCGGCGGGCCCGGGCTGGACCGCGGGCCCGGAACGCGGGTGGTCGAGCGGGTGCGGCGGGTCCTTCTCCAGGGCGCGGCGCAGGTCCTCGATCTGGTTCTCGCTGACGTGCCAGACGCGCGCCAGCCGCGGCCCCGGACCGCCCGCCTCCCAGCCCCCGCCGCTCCCGGCTCCACCCGAGCGGGGCGACCCCCAGCGTCCGCTGAACTCGTCCTCCAGCCACACCGCGCACCAGTCCGCGAGACGCGGCACGAGGAGCTGGCCGGTGAGCGCGGCCACCAGGTCCTCGTCGAGCTGCCCAGCGAGCAGGTCGGAGGCCTCGGCGAGGAAGGAGAGGGCGCCGCGGCCCAGCCAGTCGCCGTCGCGGGCGGAGGGGCGGGGGTCGGGGGCGAGGGCCTCGGCGAAGACGAGGGAGGCGGCGGGAGTGCCGTCGGCCGCCGTGCGGGGCTCCCCGGGTTGCCCCTCGTCGTGCGCCCCGCCGGACAGCAGGCGCGCCCACACCGTCTTCGTGCCCCGGCGGTACGTCACTCCCCAGGCGTCGGCCAGCGCGGCGACCAGACGCAGGCCGCGGCCGTACTCGGGGATCTCGTACGCGGATTCGGGGATGCCGTCGCGAGGGGCGCGGGAGGGGTGGTGGTCGGTGACCTCCACGACGAGTGCGCAGGTCTCGGGCTCCGGCGGCTGCTCCAGCCGGCAGACCAGGTCGACGTCGGTGCCGGCGTGCACGACGGCGTTGGTGACCAGCTCGCTGACGACGAGTATGGCGGCCTCGCCGAGGTCCTCGGCGAGGTTGAGGCCGGCCCACTCCGTCAGCGCGGCGCGGACGAGGTCGCGGGCGGCTCCGGGCGCGTGGGAACCGCCGGTCAGGGTCGCGCGCGTCTGCGGGTCCCCGTCCGCGTGCGCGGGCGCACCACCGGGCCGGGACACGGTCTCCCGTTGCGTCGGAATGGCCCCCATGGGCAGCTCCCCGGACGGTCTGACGATTGGGCCCCGGACTTCCTGATCCGGGTCTCCGGACGATGGTGTCCGTGTCGGCCGACCGACTCCTCCGCCGACAGCGACAGCGACAGCGTGACAGACCGAACCCGCTCATAAGCGCCGAGTTATCGAAGTGGACCGTCAAGAGTGAGAACAGCGCTTCACATGTGCTCGAAAAGGGACGTTTCCCGACCAGGATCGGATCATCCGAGCGGTGCCCGCGGCTCGCCCGCGCGACGACGGCCGCCCGCGACAACCACCATCCGCGACTGCGGCTGCGGCTGCTGCTGCCGCTATGGCTATGGCTGCGGCTACGGCTGCGCGGCGCCTGCGACGGCGGCTGCGCCTGCGGGGCGGGCGGCCGCGACGACGGCTGCGCCTGCAACGGACGGCCGCGACGGTGACTGCGCCTGCGACGGACGGCCGCGACGGCGGCTGCGCCTGCGGGGCGGGCGGCGGGCGGCGGCTTATGGCCGGCCCCGGCGGCCAGGGCACCGGGACCATGATATGGACGGCGTGGACCAGTTCCCGGACACCTGATGGCCCGGCGGCCGACGCGACAGGCGTGCTGGACGCGGTGACAGGAGGCGGGGGCCGAGGCGGTCCCACCCCGCGGGCAGGTCCGCACAACGGCGCCCGGCCCGCCGTCGCACGGCGATCAGCGGCGGCTCGGGCCGGGCGTGAAGGAGATACGTGAACGAGAAAAGGGAGGCGCCGAGGCCGGCTCAGAGCTGCCGGCCGGCTCAGAGGCACCGGGTCGTGCCGGGCCGCGGCTTCGCCGCGTGGGCGGGGCGGCCGCGACGACACCGCCACCGCCCGCGCCCCCGGGCACTCCTTACGCCTCCCGCGTCCCCGCGTACATCTCGTCGAGCAGATGCTTGTACTCCCGCTCGACCACCGGTCGCTTCAGCTTCAGACTCGGTGTGATCTCCCCGTGCTCCACGTCCAGGTCCCGGGGCAGCAGACGGAACTTCTTGATGGTCTGCCACTTCTGCAGCCCCTGGTTGAGCTGCTGGACGTAGCCGTCGACGAGCGCGACCGTCTCGGGCGCGGCCACGACCTCCGCGTACGTCCTGCCCCCGAGGCCGTTCTCCTCGGCCCACCCCAGGATGGACACCTCGTCGAGGGCGATCAGCGCGGTGCAGAAGTTCCGGTCGGCCCCGTGCACCAGGATGTTCGACACGTACGGGCACACCGCCTTGAACTGTCCCTCGACCTCGGTGGGCGCGATGTACTTGCCGCCGGAGGTCTTGAAGAGGTCCTTCTTGCGGTCGGTGATGCGCAGGTAGCCGTCGGGGGAGAGCTCCCCGATGTCGCCGGTGTGGAACCAACCGTCCGGCTCCAGGACCTCGGCGGTCTTCTCGGGCAGCCCGTGGTAGCCCTCCATGATCCCGGGGCCGCGCAGCAGGATCTCGCCGTCCTCGGCGATGCGGACCTCGGTGCCGGGCAGCGGCTTGCCGACCGTGCCGGTGCGGTACGCCTCACCGGGGTTGACGAAGGAGGCCGCGGAGGACTCCGTCAGGCCGTAGCCCTCCAGGATGTGGATGCCGGCGCCGGAGAAGAAGAAGCCGATCTCGGGGGCGAGCGCCACGGACCCGGAGACGCACGCCCGCAGGTTGCCGCCGAACGCCTCACGGATCTTCGCGTACACGAGCGTGTCGGCGACCTTGTGCTTGGCGCCGAGTCCGAACGGCACGGAAGCCGTGCCGGTGCGCCGGAAGTTGTCCTGGGAGACCTTGGCGTACTCGCGGGCGACGCCCGCCGCCCACTGGAAGATCTTGTACTTGGCGCCGCCGCCCGCCCGGGCCTTGTTCGCGATGCCGTTGTAGACCTTCTCGAAGATGCGCGGCACGGCCGCCATGTACGTCGGCTGCACCACCGGCAGGTTCTCGATGATCTTGTCGACGCGGCCGTCGACGGCGGTGACGTGCCCGACCTCGATCTGGCCGGAGATCAGCACCTTGCCGAAGACGTGCGCGAGCGGCAGCCACAGGTACTGCACGTCCTCGCCGCTGACCAGCCCGGTCGCGGCGATCGCCTTCGCCATGTACGACCAGTTGTCGTGCGGCAGGCGCACGCCCTTGGGGCGGCCGGTGGTGCCGGAGGTGTAGATGAGGGTGGCGAGCTGGTCCTTGGTGAGGGCCGCGACCCGCCCCTTGATCAGCTCCGGGTCGCTCTCCAGACGGGCGGCGCCGCGCTTCTCCAGCTCGTCGAGGGTGAGGATCCAGTCGCCGGTCTCCACACTCTCCAGGCCCGCCGGGTCGATGACGACCACATGGGTGAGGTCGGTAAGCTCCGCGCGCTTCTCCACCGCCTTGGCGAGCTGGGTCGCGTCCTCGGCGATCAGCACCCGGCTCTCGGAGTCGGAGAGGATGTACGCCGACTCGTCGGCGTTGGTCTGCGGATAGACGGTCGTGGTGGCCGCCCCCGCGCACATGATGCCGAGGTCCGCGAGGATCCACTCGATGCGGGTGGACGAGGCGAGCGCCACCCGCTGCTCGGGCTGCACCCCGAGCTCGATCAGACCGGCCGCGACGGCGTACACCCGCTCGGCGGCCTGTGCCCAGCTCAGCGACTTCCAGTCGTCCGGGCCCTGACCGGACGCCGCCGGCACCGGGTAGCGGTACGCCTCCGCGTCCGGCGTGGCCGCAACGCGCTCCAGGAAGAGGCCCGCGACGGACGGCGGACGGTTCTCGATCAGTGTCTGTGTGTCGCTCACGACATCCTCCGGGGCCCGCGACGATGCGGCTGGCTCAGTGCGGCTGTTGTTTAACTCGCGAGTAACTATCGAGCAGGGATCAGAGTAGAGGGCGACCGCCCGGCACGTAAGGGGTCACGTACTGTCACTTCCTACAGACCACAGGCACGGGGCCCGCCGCGCAACAGCGCGACGGGCCCCGTGCACCCCGTATCGTCCGCTTTACTTCTTCCCCTTGCCCGCCCCCGCGCTGTCGTCGCTGGACAGGACCGCGATGAAGGCCTCCTGCGGAACCTCCACCGAACCCACCATCTTCATCCGCTTCTTGCCTTCCTTCTGCTTCTCCAGCAGCTTCCGCTTACGGGAGATGTCACCGCCGTAGCACTTGGCGAGGACGTCCTTGCGGATGGCGCGGATGGTCTCGCGGGCGATGACCCGCGAGCCGATGGCGGCCTGGACCGGCACCTCGAAGTTCTGCCGCGGGATCAGCTCCTTGAGCTTGGCGACGAGCCGCACACCGTACGCGTACGCCTGGTCTTTGTGGGTGATCGCCGAGAAGGCGTCCACCTTGTCGCCGTGCAGCAGGATGTCGACCTTGACGAGGCTCGAGGACTGCTCCCCGGTGGGCTCGTAGTCGAGCGAGGCGTACCCGCGGGTCTTCGACTTCAGCTGGTCGAAGAAGTCGAAGACGATCTCCGCGAGCGGCAGCGTGTAGCGGATCTCGACGCGGTCCTCGGAGAGGTAGTCCATGCCGAGCAGGGTGCCGCGCCGGGTCTGGCACAGCTCCATGATCGCGCCGATGAACTCGGTGGGCGCGAGGATCGTCGCCCGTACGACCGGCTCGTAGACCTCGGCGATCTTCCCCTCGGGGAACTCGCTCGGATTGGTGACGACGACCTCCTCGCCGTCCTCCATGATCACGCGGTACACCACGTTGGGCGCGGTGGCGATCAGGTCGAGGCCGAACTCGCGCTCCAGCCGCTCCCGGATCACGTCCAGGTGCAGCAGGCCGAGGAAACCGACGCGGAAGCCGAAGCCGAGGGCGGCGGAGGTCTCCGGCTCGTAGACCAGCGCGGCGTCGTTCAGCTGGAGCTTGTCCAAAGCCTCACGCAGCTCGGGGTAGTCGGAGCCGTCCAGCGGATACAGACCCGAGAAGACCATGGGCTTCGGGTCCTTGTAGCCGCCGAGCGCCTCGGTGGCGCCCTTGTGCTGGCTGGTGACGGTGTCACCGACCTTGGACTGGCGGACGTCCTTCACACCGGTGATCAGGTAACCCACCTCACCGACGCCCAGGCCGTCGGCCGGGAGCATCTCGGGCGAGTTCGTGCCGATCTCCAGCAGCTCGTGCGTCGCGCCCGTCGACATCATCCTGATCCGCTCACGCTTGTTGAGCTGACCGTCGATGACTCGGACGTACGTCACCACACCCCGGTACGAGTCGTACACGGAGTCGAAGATCATCGCGCGGGCGGGCGCGTCGGCGACCCCGACCGGCGCCGGAACCTCCCGCACGACCTTGTCGAGCAGCGCGTCGACGCCGACACCGGTCTTGGCCGAGACGCGCAGCACGTCGTCCGGCTCACACCCGACGAGGTTCGCCAGCTCCTCGGCGAACTTCTCCGGCTGGGCGGCCGGCAGGTCGATCTTGTTCAGCACGGGGATGATCGTGAGGTCGTTCTCCATCGCCAGGTAGAGGTTGGCGAGGGTCTGGGCCTCGATGCCCTGGGCGGCGTCGACGAGGAGGATGGTCCCCTCACAGGCGGCGAGCGACCGCGAGACCTCGTAGGTGAAGTCGACGTGCCCCGGGGTGTCGATCATGTTGAGGATGTGCGTGTTGCCCGGGTCCTGGGTGGGCGCCCAGGGCAGACGCACGGCCTGGGACTTGATCGTGATACCGCGCTCACGCTCGATGTCCATGCGGTCGAGGTACTGAGCACGCATCTGCCGCTGCTCGACCACACCGGTCAGCTGGAGCATCCGGTCGGCGAGCGTGGACTTGCCGTGGTCGATGTGCGCGATGATGCAGAAATTGCGGATCAGAGCCGGGTCGGTACGGCTCGGCTCGGGCACATTGTTAGGGGTCGCGGGCACGCAGGGTCCTGTCTCTTGAGGCGCCTTATGCCTCGGGTCGGATCGATACGTAGCTTCCATGGTCCCACGCGCGGCGACCGGGGACCGGTTTGGGCCGCTCTCGGGCCCACTGGTACTCTGGGTGGCTGTGCCTCATGCCCTCTCAGCGCGAGGCACCTCTCAAGAAATCACCTGGTACGGGACCCGTGCGGCCCCGTGCCTGAACCTGAAAAGGCTCATTCGTGGCGAACATCAAGTCCCAGATCAAGCGGATCAAGACCAACGAGAAGGCTCGGCTGCGCAACAAGGCCGTCAAGTCCTCCCTGAAGACCGCGATCCGCAAGGCCCGTGAGGCCGCTGCCGCGGGTGACGTCGAGAAGGCCACCGAGCTGCAGCGCGCTGCCGCGCGTCAGCTCGACAAGGCCGTCTCCAAGGGCGTCATCCACAAGAACCAGGCCGCCAACAAGAAGTCGGCGCTTGCTTCCAAGGTCGCGTCCCTCAAGGGCTGAACCTCCTTCTTGATCTGACCGGTCCCGGGACGTCTCCGGGGACCGAACCGCCGGAAGGACCCAGAGCGGGCCCTCTCTCATCCGCTCCCGACCGGCACCCCGAGCTCATACGCGGCCTGCGTTCGCCACGCGGGTATGAGCTCACACGCTTGATCCGAAGGCCCCGGCGCCCCGCCCTTCCCCAGGGCGGCAGCCGGGGCCTTCGGCATGGCCGCGGCCGCTCCTAAATCCGCCTCGCGAACACGGGTATCGGCAGAAGTACCGGGTGCGGCGAGAGGTACCGGGTGCGAGCAGAAGCGGCGCGACCACAGGCGCCAGTCGCTACCAGCGACGAAAGAGACTGATCGCGCACCAGAAGCGGCCAGAGATGCCGGTCACTACCGGAAGCGGTCAAAGGCACAGATCACGACCAGAAGTCGTCGGCCTGGTCGATGTCCTCGACACACTCGTCGAGGTCGGTGATCTTCTCTCCGACGATCCGGAAGACGATGCCTCCCGTCTGGTCCAAGTGCCTGCCGCCCCTGTCTGCGGTGATGCGGTGCACGGTGATGGCGTGCCCACGGCCGTCGACGAGGACGGTGCGCAGCTCGACCCGCAGGGAACCGGCCGTCTCCGAGAAGAGCCGGTCGTAGTACCCCTCGATGATCGAGTCGATGCCTTTGTAGTGTCCCGAGAGGCTGTGCGAACCGGGCACGTGATGCGTACAGTCCCCGGTCATCAAGCCGCGCAGGGTTTCCATGTCCCCGCGCTGGAAGGCTTCGTATCCCCGGCGGACGAGCGCTGCGTGCGGGTGTCCAGCCATGGCGATCGCCACCTTTCCTGGTCCGGTTCCGCCCCGACGACGGACGGCTGACAGGCACGATTCTCCTCCCGCGCGCGGCTAACGTCCTCTGGACCGGGCCGCCCTCGCGATCGCCACCACCGCCTTCTCCAAGGCGTACTCGGGGTCGTCCCCGCCGCCCTTCACCCCCGCGTCCGCCTCGGCCACCGCGCGCAACGCGACGGCCACCCCGTCCGGCGTCCAGCCCCGCATCTGCTGGCGCACCCGGTCGATCTTCCACGGCGGCATGCCGAGCTCACGAGCGAGATCGGCCGGCCGACCCCCGCGCGCGGAGGACAGCTTGCCGATCGCCCTGACGCCCTGCGCCAACGCACTGGTGATCATCACAGGCGCGACACCGGTCGCCAGCGACCACCGCAACGCCTCGAGCGCCTCGGCGGCCCGCCCCTCCACGGCCCGGTCGGCGACGGTGAAGCTCGACGCCTCGGCCCGCCCCGTGTAATACCGACCGACGACGGCATCGTCGATGGTGCCCTCGACATCCGCGACCAGCTGCGACACCGCGGACGCCAACTCCCGCAGGTCGCTGCCGATGGCGTCGACCAGCGCCTGGCAGGCCTCGGGCGTGGCGGACCGCCCGGTCGCCCGGAACTCCTGCCGCACGAAGGCCAGCCGGTCCGCCGGCTTGGTCATCTTCGGACAGGCGACCTCCCGCGCCCCGGCCTTGCGCGCGGCATCCAGCAGCCCCTTGCCCTTGGCCCCGCCCGCGTGCAGCAGCACGAGCGTGATCTCCTCGGCGGGCGCCCCGAGATACGCCTTCACGTCCTTGATCGTGTCGGCGGACAGGTCCTGCGCATTGCGGACGACCACGACCTTGCGCTCCGCGAAGAGCGAGGGGCTGGTCAGCTCGGCGAGCGTCCCGGGCTGCAGCTGGTCCGGGGTCAGGTCCCGTACGTCCGTGTCGGCGTCGGCGGCCCTCGCGGCGGCCACCACCTCCTGCACGGCACGGTCGAGCAGGAGGTCCTCCTGCCCCACGGCAAGCGTCACGGGGGCGAGGGGGTCGTCATGGGCGGTCTTCTTGGCCATCCCTGAAAGGATCCCACGAGCCACTGACATCGCCGCCCCTCGCCATCGCCAGCCGGCTGCCGGCTGCCGGCGGGCGGCGGACGACGGGCGGCTGCCGGCAGCTGGCAGCTGGCAGTCGGCAGTCGGCAGCCGACGCCCCTCGGACACCCGCTGCCCCTGCGGAGCGCCTACGGCTCCTCCCGCCACCCCTCCCACTCCCCCGCGAAGGCGTCCAGCTCCGACGCGTCGAACCGCCCCTCCTCGTCCCGCAGCACCACCAGCCACTGCGCGTCCTCCGCGTCGTCCTCCCCGGCCAGCGCCTCCCGGACGACCTGAGGCTCCTCCCACACCCCGAACCGCTCCGCGAGCGCCTCGACGACCTCCTCGGCTGCATCACGATCGGGCAGCACCAGCACATGTCTCACATCACTCACGCGGCCATTCTCCGGGACGGGTTGGGGTGGGTGGGGCCTGGCCCGGGGGACTGCGCGTGGGAGATGTCCTCGGGGATCTCTCCTTGGGGGGCTCCCCCTCCCCCTCCCCCCTCCCGCCCGCCCCGCCCCCTCTACAAGCCCGCCCCCGCCCCCCGCACCACCGGCACCCTCTCCAGCTCGATCCCGAACCGCTCCCGGTACACCGCCAGTACCTCCGCGTCCTCCGTCAAGTCCCGCTCCTCACGCGCTCCGTCGGCAGCCGTCACCTTCAAGCGGCGCCCGCTGAGCGTGATCCTCCCGCCGTCCTCCGTGATCCGCGAACAGACCAGCGACCGGGTGAAGTGCGAGTCCGGCGAGGTCCGGTGCCACCAGGCCCCCGCCAGGAAGTCACGGAGCGCCCTGGGCCGCACCTCCAGCCGGTACTCCGGGGTGCCGTTCCGCAGGACGTCCATGTCGGCGGGCCCTGCTGTCCGCCCCGTCGCGGGGTGCCGTCCCGCACCGCCCTTGACGCCGGCCGCGTCCGGTCCGGCCTCCACGATCCGGAACAGGCCCCCGGGGTCCTCCTGGTCGCCCCGCCGCTCCCACCGGAGCGGGTAGTGGCTGTGCGCCCCGAACCCCACGTCGGCCAGCCATTCGCCCGCGTCCACCGTCCGTACGAGCAGCGCGAGATGGTCGAACGGGATCCCGAGCCGGCCCCCCTCCCCGTACACCCGCCCCGCGAGCAGCGTGACATCGAACCCGAGCGCCCGCAGCAGCGCCCCGAAGGCCCCGTTCAGTTCGTAGCAGAAGCCGCCTCGCCCCGACTGGACCACCTTCTCGACCAGTCGCTTCTCCTCCAGCACGATCTCCTCGCCGAGGTGGATCGACAGGTTCTCGAAGGGGACGGTCTGCAGGTGCCGCAAGTGCAGCTCCCGCAGCACGTCGACGGTCGGCCACGCCGGACAGGCGACCCCGAGGCGGTGCAGATAGGCGTCCAGCAGACGGGCGTCGAGCGGCGAGGTGTCCACCTGTGCGGCATCCATGCCCTCAGTCTCCCGCCACCCGCAGCTCCGCGCCCGTACCTGCGACCGCCAGTGCCCCGTCCAGGTCGGTCCGCATCACCACCGCGCCCGTGGCCCGCAGGGCCGCCACCGTGCCGGGTGCGGGATGCCCGTACGGGTTGTCCTCGCCGCACGAGATGAGCGCCAGCCGCGGTGCGACCCGCCGTATCAGATCGGGGTCCTGGTAGGCCGACCCGTGGTGGGCCACCTTCAGCACGTCCACCCCGCCCAGCAGCGCGGCCGCCGGCGACCGCGCCAGCGCCCGTTGCGCCGGGGGCTCCAGGTCCCCGAGCAGCAGCATCCGCAGTCCGCCCGACCGCACGAGCAGGGTCACGCTCGCGTCGTTCGGCCCTTCCGGCTCGGGCACCGGCGGCGCCGGCGGTACCGTCCCGCCCGAGCGAACCCGGGAGCTCGGTGGAGGCCACAGCACCTCCCAGTCGAGCCCACCGAGACGCCTGCGCTCCCCCGCCACGGCCCGCACGAGCGGAACCCGCCGCTCCTGCGCCTCGTTCCGTACGAACTCCACCTGGTCCACCGGTTCCTCGAACCCGGTCGTCTCGATCGCGCCCACCGCCCGTCCCCGCAGCACCCCCGGCAGTCCCGCGACGTGGTCGGCGTGGAAGTGGGTCAGCACGACGAGGGGGATCCTCGTGATGCCGAGCGTGCGCAGGCACCGGTCGGCCAGGGCGGGATCGGGTCCGGCGTCCACCACCACGCCGGTGCCCTCGCCCGCCGCGAGCACCGTCGCGTCGCCCTGCCCCACGTCGCACATCGCGAGTCTCCAGCCGGGCGGCGGCCATCCTGTGATGACCCTGGTCAACGGCGGCGGCTGCACCACGACGAGGAGGAGCAGTGCCCCGCAGGCCGCGCACAGCACCGGATGCCGCAGCATCCGCCGCCCGAGCAGCACCGCACCGGCCGTGGCGAGGGCGAGCAGCGACGCCCCGCCCCAACCGCCGGGCCAGTCGACCCCCGCCCCGGGCAGCGCCGCGCCCGTCCGGGCGACGCCCGCGATCCATCCGGCGGGCCAACTCGCGCCCCATGCCAGCGCCTCCGCCACCGGCATGGCCACCGGCGCCGTGGCCAGCGCCGCGAATCCGAGCACCGTGGCCGGCGCCACCGCGAACTCCACGAGGAGGTTGCACGGCACCGCCACCAGGCTCACCCGGGCCGACAGCACCGCCACGACCGGCGCGCACAGGGCCTGCGCGGCGCCCGCGGCGGCCAGCGCCTCCGCGAGCCGGGGCGGAACCCGGCGCCGCCGCAGCGCGGCACTCCAGCGTGGCGCCAGCGTCAACAGCGCTCCCGTGGCGAGGACCGACAGCAGGAACCCGTAGCTCCGGGCGAGCCAGGGGTCGTAGAGCACCAGCAGCAGGACCGCCGTCGCCAGCGCCGGGATGAGGGATCTGCGGCGGCCGGTCGCGAGGGCGAGCAGGACGACGGCTCCGCAGGCCGCCGCCCGCAGCACACTGGGGTCGGGCCGGCACACGACGACGAACGCGAGCGTGAGCACCCCGCCGAGCAGCGCGGTCGTCCGCAGGGGGATGCCGATCCGGGGCGCCAGGCCACGGCGCTCGACGTGCTGGGCCAGGCCGGGTGGCCCGAGGAGCAGTGCGAGCATGATCGTGAGGTTGCTGCCGGACACGGCCAGTGTGTGGGCGAGGTCGGTTTCCTTGAAGGCCTCGTCCAGTTCGGGCGTGATCCGTGACGTGTCCCCGACGACCAGCCCGGGCAGCAGCGCCCGTGCGTCGGCGGGCAGCCCGTCGGTGGCCTCCCGCAGCCCGGCCCGCAGCCGGCCGGCGAACCGCTGTACCGCCGACGGTTCGCGCACGACCGTCGGTCCGGCCCGGTCCCGCACCCGCAGTACGGCCGCGATCCGGTCCCCTCTCGTCAGCGCCGGTGCCAGTCGTCCGGTCACGCGCAGCCGGGTGGACGGCAGCAGCCCCAGCCACTCCGCCTCGGCGGGACGGCGAGCCGCGTCCTGGGGTTTCCCGCCCGTTCTCGGGTCCTCGCCGACATCCACGACAAGCAGTACCGGTGTCCGCGTGGCCACCGCCGTCCCGCCCCGGACCTCGACGCCTCGCACCTCCGCCTCGATCAGCACGGAGTCCGGGGCCATGTGATCCCCTCGCACCCTTGGCCGAGTGAGCCGCGGATCGGAGGTGAGCCGCACGTCGGCGGTGACGGTGGCGTACTCCCGTGCCAGCCCTGGCACGGGCCCCCGGCGCAGGTCGGCACCGTGCAGTCCGGCCGAAGCGGCGGCCGCGGCCGCGCACAGCAGCACCGCGGCGACGGTCGCCCGCCCCCAACTGCTCCGCGATCCTGTCGGGTTCTCCTCCGGCCCTCGTGATGACGACCGCCCACGCCTCGCTCCGTGCCATCCGACGGCGAGAAGAGTCCCGGTCGCGATCACACACGCCACCGCAACGCCGATCACCACGTCCGGTGACGCGTCCAGGGTGTACGCCGCCGTCGCCCAGGCCGCCAGCGCCGGCGGCACGAGCCGCAGGTCCACCGGACCTTCCTGGCGCGGGTGCGCGGCCCCCAGCCGCTTCCCGGACGCGATGTGCACGGCTTGGCGTGAGAGGCGGCGGTTCCCACCGTCGACCCTGCCGGTACCGCTGGCATTACCGCTGCCAGTTCCGGTGGACCCCGGCGAGGCGTTGTCGTCGTCCCTCATGGCCGCACCAGGTTCCGCAGGTCGGCAAAGCGCCGCTCGCCGATGCCGTTCACCTCACGCAGCTCGTCCACCGAGCGGAAACCGCCGTGCTGCGTCCGGTAGTCCACGATGTGTTGCGCCAGCACCGGCCCGACGCCCGGCAGCGAGTCGAGTTGCTCCACCGTGGCCGTGTTCAGCAGGACCGGGCCTGCCGGCGCCGCTCCGACCGCACCGCCTGCGGGACCCGCCGCCGCACCCGCCCCCGTGGCTCCGCCCACCGCGGGCGCGCCGACGACGACCTGTTCGCCGTCCACGAGGAACCGGGCCCGATTGAGGCCGTCGGTGTTCGTCCCCGGGCGCACCCCGCCGGCCGCGCTCAGTGCGTCGACCACGCGTGAACCAGCGGGAAGCCGATGGATGCCGGGGTTGCGCACCTTGCCGCTGACATCCACGACGATCTCTGCCGCTGGTCCGCCCGCGGTGCCACCCGTGGCCCCGGTGCCCGGCGAGGTCGCGGAGGTTGCGGAGGTTGCGGGCTCGGACGCCCCGCTGCGCTCCTCCACTCCGTAGGGAGCCGCCGCCCGCACCACCTCCGGTGGCTGTACGGACTGGGTCCGGCCGGCCCAGAAGTGCTGCACGGCGAAAGCCGCCACGGCAACGACCACCACGGCCAACGCGAGCACGTTCCTGCGTTCGAGGCCACAGCGCGTCTGCACCCACACGGGCATCCGCTCCCGCAGAGCGAGCCCGGCGCGATTCCACCGGTCTCCCGCGGCGCGCGGGGACCGCGCACCGCCGACGCCGACGCCGACGCCGACGTCATCGTCCCCAGCGACAGGCGACTCACCGACGTCAGCAGGCAGCCCACCGACACCGGCACCCGACTCGCCTACCTCGTCCGGCGGCTCACCACCCCCACCAGGCGGCTCACCTCCCCCGCCATGCAGCTCACGGCCCCCGGCACGCGGCGCATACGCCTCGGCGACCTGAGTCCCGTGCCCATGCTCGCCCCAGTGGCCCTGTTCCTGTTCGCGCCGGCCAGGAACCGCGCGCCCGCCTGCATCCCCGTGCCCGCCCGGACCCCCGCGCCCGCCTGCATCCCCGTGCCCGCCTTGCCCCTCCTGCTCGCCCTCATACGCATGCCCACCCCCATACGCATGCAGGTGGCCGTCCTCGTCTCCGGCCCCAGCCCCGGCCCCGGCCCCGACCCCGGCTCCGGCCCCGGCCTCACCGCCATCCCGCGGCGGCCCCATCCCCAACTCCCCCCGCTGTCCACCCCTTTCGCCGAAGAGCACCTCCGCCCGCAGGCGCAGTTCCTCGGCCGGGGCATGACGGTTCCTCAACCGGTCCCGCGCAGGTGGCCGTCGGTGTCGGACGCGCCCGTCGGAGCCGGGTCCCCGCCCGGGTCCGCTGGTCGGATTCGTCGTACGTGAGCGTGATACAAGTGCCATGCGTCGAGGATCGGCCACTTCGCCCAAGCGCGATGATCTTGCTCGTTTTTCGGGGACAACGGCCCGGTTGTGGACAACTTCGCCACCCACACGGGTGCGGGCCGATCAGGCGCTCAGCGTGTGGAGACCACGGCCCCCAGCAGTCCGGGCCCGGTGTGGGCGCCGATCACCGCGCCCACCTCGCTCACATGGAGTTCGCCCAGCCCCGGCAGACGTCCCCGCAGACGCTCCGCGAGGGCGGACGCCCGGTCCGGCGCGGCGAGATGGTGGACGGCGATGTCGACCGGCGCGCCGCCGGCGCGCTCGGCGACCAGTTCCTCGAGGCGGGCGATCGCCTTCGAGGCCGTCCGCACCTTCTCCAGGGGCTCGATGCGCCCCCCACCGAGCTGGAGCAGGGGCTTGACGGCGAGTGCGGAGCCCAACAGGGCCTGTGCGGCGCCGATGCGGCCTCCACGGCGGAGGTAGTCGAGTGTGTCGACGTAGAAGAAGGCGGAGGTGCCGGAGGCCCGCTTCTCCGCGGCCGTGACGGCCTCGTCCACCGTGCCGCCGGACTCCGCGACCGCGGCCGCCGCGAGGGCGCAGAAGCCGAGGGCCATCGCGACCATGCCGGTGTCCACCACCCGCACCGGTACGGGCGCCTGGCGTGCCGCGACGACCGCCGCGTCGTAGGTGCCGGACAACTCGGCGGAGAGGTGCAGGGAGACGATGTCGGTGGCGCCGGACTCGGCGACTTTGCGGTAGGTCTCCGCGAAGAGCTGGGGGCTGGGGCGGGAGGTGGTGACGGAGCGTCGTTTCTGCAGTGCCTGGGCGAGGGAGCGGGTGGAGATCTCGGTGCCCTCGTCGAGTGCCTGGTCGCCGAGGACGACGGTCAGGGGCACCGCGGTGATGCCGTGGCGCTCCATCGTCCGCTGCGGCAGGTAGGCCGTTGAATCCGTGACGATCGCGACATGGCGGGACATGAGCTGGAGGTTACCTGGCGTAGCGTCCGTGCGGCAGCCCGGCCCCTCCTCGGCCACCCGGCCGAACGGGATCGAGCGCGGCGTCAGGTGGTGCTCTCGGGCCGCGGCTTCTTCTGCCAGGGGTAGGTGGGGCGCGGTCCGGGCGGGGTGATGGCGGGCCGGGTCGGCTGCTCCGCCGTGTTCTCAGCCGTGCGTGAGTCGGACTTCTCCGACCAGATCTGCTGTCCTGTCGCGCTGTCGGCGGCCGGTGCCTCGGGCCACGGCGGCGTCGGTCCGGGCTCCGGGGTGGTCCAGTGACGCAGGGCACCGGCCTCGACGTCGATCTGGGCGCTGAGGGTGTCCAGGTCCTCGTCCGCGAAGCGGCGGGCGCGGTCCCGGGCCGCCCAGCGCAGCGAGTCCGCCGACGCCGTGATGCGCTCGGTCCGCTCGCGCAGCGACGGCAGCCGCTCGGCGAGTGTGGCCCGGTCGGGTTCGGACTCCAGGCGCTTGAGTTCGCCGTCCAGCTCGTGTCCGTGCGCGCTGAGGCGCTGGAAGAGGCCGAGGGACTCCTTGAGGGACTCGTCCTCGGCCACGCCCGCGTGCAGCGCGTCCTGGGTGGCGCGCATCGAGGTGCGCAGCTTCAGGCGGAGCTGGGCGATCTCGCCGGCCGGTCCGAGCTGCGCGAAGGACTTGGCGCGCAGCGTGTGGTCCTCGACCGTGCGGCGGGCGCTGGTGATGGTGCGGTCCACGCTGCGCTTGGCGGCGCCGACCGCCTTCACCGTGGCGTAGGCGCCGAGCGCCACGAAGAGCACGAAAAGCAGGGCGAGGACTGCGATCACTGCTTCCACGAGCTCCTCCTCCGGAACCGGTTCCGGCACACCACGCGCCGCTCTTCAACGGTAAACGCAACGGGCAGGTCCAAGGTTCCAGAAGAACCCCGAACCTGCCCGTAGGGGACTACCCGGACCAGCCCGGCAGCGGGCGGGAGGCGTTACGCCGGGACGATGTTCACCAGCTTGGGCGCCCGCACGATCACCTTGCGGATCCCTGCTCCGCCCAGCGCGTTGACGACGTTCTCGTCGGCCAGCGCCACCTTCTCCAGCTCCTCGTCGGAGATGGCCGGCGACACCTCCAGCCGCGCCTTGACCTTGCCCTTGATCTGGACGACGCAGGTCACGGTCTCGTCGACGACGTACGCCGGGTCGGCGACCGGGAAGTCCCGGTGGACGACGGAGTCGCTGTGGCCCAGCCTGCGCCACAGCTCCTCGGCGATGTGCGGGGCCAGCGGGGCGACCAGCAGGACCAGCGACTCGGCGACCGGCCGCGGCACCGGGCCGCCCGCCTTGGTCAGGTGGTTGTTCAGCTCGGTGATCTTGGCGATGGCGGTGTTGAACCGCATGCCCTCCAGGTCCCCGCGCACGCCGTCGATGGCCTTGTGCAGCGCCCGCAGCGTGTCCTCGTCGGGTTCGGCGTCGACGACGGTGACCTCGCCGGTGTTCTCGTCGACGACGTTGCGCCACAGCCGCTGCAGCAGGCGGAACTGGCCCACCACCGCGCGCGTGTCCCACGGGCGGGAGACGTCCAGCGGGCCCATGGCCATTTCGTACAGGCGCAGGGTGTCGGCGCCGTACTCGGCGCAGATCTCGTCGGGGGTGACCGCGTTCTTCAGGGACTTGCCCATCTTGCCCAGCAGCCGGGAGACCTTCTCGCCCTGGTAGTGGTAGGCGCCGTCGCGCTCCTCCACCTCGGCGGCCGGCACGGCGATGCCGCGGCTGTCGCGGTAGACGTAGGCCTGGATCATGCCCTGGTTGAACAGCTTGTGGAACGGCTCCGCGGAGGAGACGTGCCCCAGGTCGTACAGGACCTTGGACCAGAAGCGGGCGTACAGCAGGTGCAGTACGGCGTGCTCGGCGCCGCCGACGTACAGGTCGACGCCGCCGTGCGGCATGCCCTCGCGCGGGCCCATCCAGTACTGCTCGATGGCCGGGTCGACCAGCTGCTCGCTGTTGTGGGGGTCCAGGTAGCGCAGCTCGTACCAGCAGGAGCCGGCCCAGTTGGGCATGGTGTTGGTCTCGCGGCGGTACTTCTTCGGCCCGTCGCCCAGGTCCAGGGTGACGTTGACCCATTCCTCGTTGCGCGACAGGGGCGTCTCGGGCTGGGTGTTCGCGTCGTCCGGGTCGAAGGTGCGCGGGGAGTAGTCCTCGACCTCGGGCAGCTCCAGCGGCAGCATCGACTCGGGCAGGGCGTGGGCGATGCCGTCCTCGTCGTAGACGATGGGGAAGGGCTCGCCCCAGTAGCGCTGGCGGCTGAACAGCCAGTCACGCAGGCGGAAGTTGACGGTGCCCTCGCCGATGCCCTTGCGCTGCAGCCACTCGGTGATGCGCGCCTTGGCCTCGACGACTCCCAGGCCGTCCAGGGAGACCTCGGCGTTGGAGGAGTTGATGATCTTCGCGTCGTAGGAGGCGAAGGCGTCCTCCCACGTCGAGGTGTCGGTGCCCCGGCCGTCGGTCGGCTCGACGATGCAGTGGATCGGCAGCTCGAAGGCGCGCGCGAACTCGAAGTCGCGCTGGTCGCCCGCCGGGACGGCCATGATCGCGCCGGTGCCGTAGCCCATCAGGACGTAGTCGGCGATGAAGACGGGGATCCGGTCGCCGTTGACGGGGTTGGTGGCGTACGCGCCGATGAAGACGCCGGTCTTGTCCTTGGCCTCGGCCTGCCGCTCGACGTCGGACTTGGAGGCGGCCTGCGCGCGGTAGGCGGCGACGGCCTCGGCCGGGGTGGCATAACCGCCGGTCCACACCTCGTGGGTGCCCTCGGGCCAGGCGTCCGGGGTGAACTTCTCGACCAGCGGGTGCTCGGGCGCCAGCACCATGTAGGTCGCGCCGAACAGGGTGTCCGGGCGGGTGGTGAAGACGGTGATGCGTTCGCCGTCGATCGGGAAGTCGACGCGGGCGCCCTCGGAGCGGCCGATCCAGTTGCGCTGCTGCAGCTTGATGGCCTCGGGCCAGTCCAGCGCGTCCAGGTCCTCCAGCAGCCGGTCGGCGTAGGCGGTGATGCGCATGTTCCACTGGCGCAGCTTGGCCTTGAAGACCGGGTAGTTGCCGCGCTCGGAGCGGCCGTCGGCGGTGACCTCCTCGTTGGCCAGGACCGTGCCCAGCCCGGGGCACCAGTTGACCGGCGCGTCGGAGGCGTAGGCCAGGCGGTACTCGCCCAGGACGTCGGCGCGCTCGGTGGCGTTCAGCTCGCTCCACGCGCGCGTGTGCCCGGGTACGGGCCGCTCACCGGACTCGAACTGCGCGATCAGCTCGGAGATCGGGCGGGCCGTGCGGGCCTCGTCGTCGTACCAGGAGTTGAAGATCTGCAGGAAGATCCACTGGGTCCACTTGTAGTAGTCCGGGTCGATCGTGGCGAACGACCGGCGCTTGTCGTGGCCCAGGCCCAGCCGGCGCAGCTGGGCCTTCATGTTCTCGATGTTGGCCTCGGTGGACACGCGCGGGTGCGTGCCGGTCTGCACGGCGTACTGCTCGGCGGGCAGGCCGAAGGCGTCGAAGCCCAGGGTGTGCAGGACGTTGTGGCCGGTCATGCGCTGGAAGCGCGCGAAGACGTCGGTGGCGATGTAGCCCAGGGGGTGGCCGACGTGCAGGCCCGCACCCGAGGGGTACGGGAACATGTCCATGATGAACTTCTTGGGCCGTGCGACCTGCTCGGGGTCGCCCGCCAGGTCGCCCTTGGGGTTGGGCGCCGCGTAGGTGCCTTCGGCGTCCCAGACGTCCTGCCAGCGTGCCTCGATCTCGGCTGCCATGGCGGCCGTGTAGCGGTGCGGCGCGGCCACCTCGGCGGTGGCAGCGGGGTTCGTCTCGCTCATGATCCTCAAAGCTCCATCGATCGTCTCTGCCAGCGGCTGTCACACTCAGGAAACGAAAAATCCCCTCGCACAGGAGGGGACGCCGCGCCGATTCCGAACCGTCCGGTCCACCGGCGGTCGGGACTGATCAGCGCGGCTCGCTAAGCAGAAGGCGTACGGCACGCATGGGCTCAGGGTACCGCAGCCCTTGAGCACGCCGCGACGCGCTTCCGTATGCCTGGGGGACACGGCGCCGCCGGCGCCGGCACGACCGGAACCGAGCCCTAGCTTGAACTCAAGTCAAAGATTACTTCGCGTAACAGCCACTAAAGGACAGTGAACGAGTCGCATTGTCCTTTGATAACAACGCAATAACTCAAACCTCGTACCCGTCGGTATGGCGCCCACTTAGAGTTCGGCAGCGGGACCGCTTTCCCGAACTGCTCGGAGTTGCCCCCATGAACCCTCGTCGTAGTAACAGCTCGCTGCCCCAGCCCGGCCGGTCGGCCTATGGGGTGGCGTCCGCTGTCGTCCTGATCCTCATACCCGTGGTCGTGCTGGTGGGAGGCGACCAGTTCCGCGAGTTCCTGAACTTCGGCGCGGGCGTGCTGTCCCTCGTCTCGCTCAGCTGCTCGGTGATCTGGGGCCTGGTCGCCCAGGACCGGATCTTCCTCAACACGCGCCAGCGGCTCATCGGCCAGGCCGTGCACCGGACGACGGCGGTCGCCTCGATCGCGTTCCTGCTGCTGCACATCACCACGAAGATCGCGCTGGAGCACACCCAGTTCATCGCCGCGATCATCCCGTTCTCGCTCGGCGTCACCGGAACCGCCGGGCTGATCGGCCTCGGCTCCCTGGCCGGCCTGCTGATGATCTTCGTAGGCATCACCGGCGCGCTGCGCAGCAGGTTCGCCTCCCCGGCGCCGGTCGCGGCCCGCTGGCGGGCCATGCACATGCTGGCCTACCCGGCCTGGTGCGCCGCGCTGATCCACGGACTCTACGCGGGTCGCCAGGCGAAGCCGGTCTTCGTGTTCCTCTACGGCCTGTGCCTGGTGGGCGTCATGGCGGCCCTCGCGCTGCGCGCCGCGCCGCGCCCGGTCAAGCGCCAGGTGGCCGACCGGATCGCCGCGGTCCTGGGCAGCGACGAGCCGACGGGCCGTGACGCGCTGGACGCGAGCCGCGCGCGCATGGCCGAAGCCACCTCGGCGCTCCCGGGCTACGAGAGCCGCTCCGGCCGGTCGTCCACGGCCGACACGACGAGCTCCCCGCGCAGGGCACCGCAGTCGTCGTCGCCCCTGTACGGCACGCCCGCCACGCCCGAGCCGGCGAACGGCTTCGCGGCCGCCTACCGCGCCGTCTCCACGCCCCCGCGCGGGCAGCAGCCGTTCGCGGCCGACCAGACGACGCGCATGGACCTGCCGTTCGACACGCAGGCGACGGAGGCGATCCCGCGGGTCGACAGCGGCGGCAGCACGTCGGGCAACTGGCCGATACCGTCCCCGCCGCCGGTCGGCGAGGCTCCCCCCTCCGCCTACGACCCGCTTCAGGACACGGGCTTCAACATCCCGGTCTACGGCAATTCGGGCACCGGCGGCTACGGCGGGAGTGATGTGTACGACACCGGTGAGACGAACACCCTCTACGGCACGTACAACTCGAACGACACGTACAACAGCGGTCCCGCCGATGAACCATCGCCCGGGGCGTCCTTCGACGCACCGGGTTCGGGCGAACCTTGGAACACGCCTTCCGGAGGCTATAGGTGAACGAGGCCCTGCCCGACGTCCCAGAAGTCCGCGTGGTCGGCCTTCCGCAGCTCACGTCGGGCTTCGACCTTGTCGAGAGACTCGATCTGCCCATGCACCTGAAGGTGCACGGGCCGCTTGAACCCATGGGCGGAGAGAAGCTCGCGCAGCTCTCCGAACGCATCAACCTCAAGGGCCGCGGCGGCGCGGGCTTCCCCTTCCACAAGAAGCTGCGCTCGGTCGCCGACGCGGCGATCAAGCGCGGCGTACGGCCGGTCGTCGTCGTCAACGGCAGTGAGGACGAACCGGCCTGCCGCAAGGACACGGTGATGATCAACCGTGCCCCGCACCTCATCCTGGACGGCGCGCTGCTGGTCGCCGAGGCGCTGGGTGCCCGCACGCTCGTGGTGGGGGTCACCCGCGAATCGACACAGCGCTCCATGGAGGCCGCCCTCGCCGAGCGCGGCCTCAGCAACGGCCGCCGTTCGGCGCTGAAGGCGTTCGTCCAGCGCAACCCGATCCGCATGGTCACCGGCGCCGCCGCGTCGCTGATCCGCTCCATCGACGGCGGCCCGGCGATCCCGCCCGGCCGCAAGGTCAGCGCCTCGCAGAACGGCGTCGGCGGCGCACCGACCCTGCTGTCCAACGCCGAGACCTTCGCCCAACTGGCCATCGCCGCCCGCATCGGCCCGGAGCGCTACGGCAACACCGGCCTGTACGACGAGCCCGGCACCGTCATGCTGACGGTCTCCGGCGCGGTCGCCCGCCCCATGGTGATCGAGGTCCCCACGGGCGTCCCGCTGCGCTACGTCCTCCAGCTCGCCGGCGCCCCGCCGGTCCCCCAGGGCGTGCTGACCGGCGGCTACCACGGCAAGTGGATCGACGCCGCGACGGTCAACGAGGCGGTCGTCTCGCGCAACTCCCTGGACGCGGTGGGCGGTTCGCTCGGCGCCGGCGCGATCCTGCCGATCAGCCAGGAGACCTGCCCGCTGGGCGAGTCGCTGCGCGTGGCCCAGTGGCTGGCGGAGGAGAGCGCGGGCCAGTGCGGCCCCTGCTACCTGGGACTGCCGGCCGCGGCGCGCGGCATGGAGGACATCCTCAACGGCGGCGGCCCGGCCGCCCTGGAGGCGCTGAAGCAGGTCGCCAAGAACGTCAAGCGGCGCGGCGCCTGCTCCCACCCGGACGGCTCCGCCATGTTCCTGGAGTCGACCATCAAGGCGTTCACCGACGACCTGGCGGCGCACGTCCTCGGGAACGGCTGCGGACGGCCCGTGGAGGGCGTTCTGCCGCTCTTCGAGGGAGGCAGCGCCCCGACGGGCATCGCGGGCGGCGGAGAGCCCGCGGACACCGGCGACAGCCGCCAGAAGATCTTCGTGGACTGGACGCTGTGCCGCGGCCACGGCCTGTGCGCGGACATCCTGCCGGAGGTCTTCCAGCTCGGCGCCGACGGCTTCCCGACCGTGGCGCAGGCGAGGGTCCCGCGCTACGCGGAGGCGAAGGCGCTGCGCGCGGTGCGCCGCTGCCCGGCGCTGGCTCTGCGCATCGAGGAGGACACGCGCGCGCAGGTGCCCTCCCGCAACCTCCCGGTCCTCTCACAGGGCCGCGGCCGCCGCGCGCTCGGCCGCTGAGCCCGTACGACGACGGAGCCGCCTGGAAACAGGCGGCCCCTTGTGCGTTCGCGGTTCCCCGGCCTTACGCGATTTCCCGATGCCCGACCATGTGCGCACACGCAAAAGATCCCGCCGGATCATTCCGATCCGGCGGGATCTGCTGTGGAGCTAAGGAGAATTGAACTCCTGACCTCCTGCATGCCATGCAGGCGCTCTACCAACTGAGCTATAGCCCCTTGCGGCGTTCCGTCGGGTTTCCCCGGCGGCGACGCCAACATTACACGGTCCAGGGGGTGGACCACCAAATCGTTTCCGTTCTGTCCGCTTTGGGGGCGGAAAGTCAGGTCAGGCCGTCACGAACGAGTAGAACCGCTTGAGCGTGCAGTGCTCCTCCAGGAGCCGGCCGTAGATCGGCTCGCCCTCCAGTTCGCGGTACGTCTCGATCGGGTCGCCCTTTATGATCAGCGCCCGCGCGCATTCCTCGCACCAGTACTGGTAGTCGGGGTTGACCGGTTCCATGTCGCGGACGATCGGGGTGCCGCTGCCGCACCAGTCGCACTTTCGCCTGTGTGCACCCATCGATCAGCTCCAGCTGTGGCCGCAGGCCGTGCACACGTAGGAGATCCCGCCGTTGTCCCCGAGGACTTGGGCCACGAAAGCGGAACCGCAGGAAGGGCAGCTGAGCCGGGTGGCCGTTTCCCGTGTCAACGCTGCTTCGGAGAGGTGGCCGACCTCTCCGAGGATGCTCGCAGGCATCGCTACTCCCTCCCGTCGGGCCGCGCCCCCTTCCGGCCGTTTGATTCTGCCACGGCCGGGCCGATACGGTCAGCGACGCCTCAGTACCAGTCCGGACACGGCACCCGGCGCGGCTGTCGCAGCGAGCGCGAACATGCATGTGAGAAGCGCTTCCGAAGAGGTATACGCCTGCGGGGCGCCAAGTGACTCAAGCCGGTTCAAGAACAGTGTGCCGAAGACCGCCACGCCGATCGGCTGCCCGAGCTGGGTGACCGTGGCCAGCAGCCCGCCGGCGTCCGCCGCGTCCTCGGGCCGCACCCCGGCCGGCGCCCGGGTCAGTGTCGGGCTGAAGGCGAGCGCGAGCCAGACGCCCACGCCGGCGTACGCGCCGTAGAGCCGGGCTCCGCCCTGGTCGCCGTCCTTGAAGGCCAGGCCCACCGCGGCCACGAACAAAGCGGTGAGCGCGAACCCGGCCGGTGTCAGCGCCCGCTGCCAGGCGGCGGGCCATCTGCGCCAGGTCAGGCCGACCGCGTTGAAGACGACCGCCGTCGGCGCGAAGGTGAGCCCGGCGCGCAGCGCGCTGTAGCCCAGGCCGCCCTGGACGTGCAGGGTGAGCACGAACATGATCGTCGTCTACACGCCGGAGGACGAGGAGACGGCACGCCGTGCGGCGCTGCTGCGGAGGCAATGAAAAAGATCCCGCCCCCTGAGGAACGGGATCTTCTCTCCGATCTTTGACAACTCCACAGAGTGTCGACCAGTGGAGCTAAGGAGAATTGAACTCCTGACCTCCTGCATGCCATGCAGGCGCTCTACCAACTGAGCTATAGCCCCTGGTGTTCTTCCCGCTCGGCGGGGCGAACAAGAAGAACTTTAGCCTGTGACCTGCCGGAAAGTGAAATCCGGATCTCCGGCGGCTCGACGACGCCCGATCGGCGCCCGGGGCCGCCGCCGGCCCCGCGCTCAGTCGTCGTCGCCGAGCACCGGCTCCGGCAGGGTGCCGGCGTTGTGCTCGAGGAGGCGCCAGCCGCGGGCGCCCTCGCCGAGGACGGACCAGCAGCAGTTCGAGAGGCCGCCGAGGCTCTCCCAGTTGTGGGCCTCCAGGCCGAGGAGACGGCCGATGGTGGTGCGGATCGTGCCGCCGTGGCTGACGACGACGAGGGTGCCGTCCTCCGGGAGCTTCTCGGCGTGCCGCAGCACGACGGGGGCGGCACGGTCGGCGACCTCGGTCTCCAGTTCGCCGCCGCCGCGGCGGACCGGCTCGCCGCGCTTCCACGCCGCGTACTCCTCGCCGTGCCGGGCGACGATCTCCTCGTGCGTCAGCCCCTGCCACACGCCCGCGTACGTCTCGCGCAGGCCCTCGTCGTGGGTGACCTCCAGGCCGGTGAGCGCGGCCAGCTCGGCGGCCGTGCTCGCGGCGCGCGAGAGGTCCGAGGCGACGATCGCGTCGGGCTTGAGGGAGGCGAGCAGCCGGGCTGCGCGGCGGGCCTGGGCGACACCGGTCTCCGTCAGCCGGACGTCCGTGGTGCCCTGGAAGCGGCGCTCCACGTTCCAGGAGGTCTGGCCGTGCCGCCAGAGGATGACACGGCGGCCGCGGCGCGGCGTGCGGCCCGCGGCGGCCTGGGAGGAGGCGCTCACCGCAGATCCCCGAAGCCGGTGATGTCCTCCTCGGCCTGCAGCTTGGCGTGCTCGGCGGCCTTGCCCCGGGTCGCCTTGGCGTCGTCGGGCAGGTCGAGCTCGGGGCAGTCCTTCCACAGCCGCTCCAGCGCGTAGAAGACGCGCTCCTCGCTGTGCTGGACGTGCACGACGATGTCGACGTAGTCGAGCAGGACCCAGCGGGCCTCGCGGTCGCCCTCCCGGCGCACCGGCTTGGCGCCGAGTTCCTTCAGAAGGCGCTCCTCGATCTCGTCGACGATCGACTTGACCTGGCGGTCGCTGGGGGCGGAGGCCAGCAGGAAGGCGTCCGTGATCGACAGGACGTCGCTGACGTCGTAGGCGATGATGTCGTGCGCGAGCTTGTCGGCGGCCGCCTGCGCGGCGGTGGTGATGAGCTCGAGAGAGCGGTCGGTGGCGGTCACTACATGGCTTTCCGTCGGCGGTCGTTTGACCTCAAGGGTCTCACGGACCGCCGACGGCACCCCATGTCATCAAGGGATCACTCCCTGATGGCGGCTTCCGCCGGGCCGCCTAGGACGACGACGGTTCGTAGTCGTCGCCCAGGACGACGGCGACGTCCGCGTTGGCGGCGACGGTGCCCTTCTTCACGGCGCTGGTGGGCAGGCCCAGGGTCTTGGCGACCTCGGTGGCGTTCTCCTTCTGGGCGGCGTCCGCGTACAGCACCTTCGACGCGGACTGCGTGCCGGACGGCGTACCGCCCTCCAGGAAGGTGAAGCCGCCGTTGAGGAGCACCACGCGCGCGTCCTCGGTGTTGGCCTCGGTGCCGCTGGCGTTCTGCACGGAGACGCTGACGGCCGCGTCCTTGTCGGGGCTCTTCGCGGTGCCGCCGAGGACGTCCTTGACCACGCTCTCACTGGCCTGGGCGCTGAGCGTGCCGTCGGCCTCGACGGGCAGCAGGGCGGTCTTGTAGTCGCCGCCCTTGGCGAGGTCGGCAAGCTTGGCGAGGAAGGCGCCGAGGTCCTTGTCGGTGAGCGAGGGGTCGAGGATCTGGGCCAGCGTCTGGACGGTGACCGTGGCGCCCTGCGCGTCGGAGGACACCTTGCGCAGCACGCCCTGCATGACCTGGCCGAACCGCTCCAGCTGGGCGTTCTGCGCCTCGCCCTCGGCGCGGTAGGTGGCGTAGGCGACGGCCATCTTGCCGCTGAGGGTCTGGTCCTCGCCCTTGTTGACCAGAGGGGCCTGGCCCTTCTTCTTGGCGTCCGGGTCCGGCACGGCGGTGTCGGTGTCGACCTCGATGTTGCCGACGAGGTCGACGAGGTTCTGCAGGTAGGGGGTGTCCAGCCGCCAGGTGCCCTCGATGTCGGTGCCGAGGACGGTGTCCAGCGCCTCGCGGGTGCCGGCGGAGCCGTCCTCGTCGACGGACTTGGCGAGGGTGGTCGTGGTGCCGTCGTCGGTGGTGACGACGAGGGAGTTCGGCAGCAGGACGGAGGTTCCCCGCTTGGTGGTGGTGTTGTCGACGAGCAGCACCGTGGAGGTGCCGCCCTGGGCGGTGTCGTGAAGGTGGACGACGATCACGTCGCGCTTCTGGGCGGCGCCGGCGGTCGTGGTGCCGGTCGACTTGGAGTCCGACGAGGACAGACCGGGCAGCTTCCCGGCGTACCAGAGGTAGCCGACGCCGCCGACCGCGACCAGGGCGAGGACGACGGCCAGGGCGACGAGGCGGCTACGGGCGCGGCGCTTGGCCTCCTCGCGGCGCTCGGTGCGGTTCTCGGTGAAGTTCAGCCAGTCGATGACGTCCTCGGAGTCCGCGTCGGGCTCCTCGACGAACGCGAACTGCTCGGTGTGGTAGTCGCGTTCGGGCCGGGTGGTGGGGTCGTCCCGGTCGGCCGTCGCCGCCGTCTCCGGCGCGGCCGGTCCGGCCTGCTGGGGGATGTAGGCGGTCTGCTCCGCGACCCGGGGCTGCTGCCCGCTGGTCGCGGTCTGCCCGTAGGGGTCGTAGGAGGGAGAGGTCTGGGCACCGCCCTGTGGGGCGTAGGCGCCGGTGTCGTAGGGATCGTGGACCGGCGCCTGCCGGCCGGTGTCGTACGGGTCGTACACGGGCGTCTGCTGCTGCCCGGGCGTGCTGTACGGGTCGTAGCCGTAGCCCTGCTGTTGCCCGTACGGGTCGTAGGCCTGTTGCGGGACCTGCTGGGGCGGCACCTGCCGGTACACCGGCTGCCCGTACTCGTCGTAGCCGACGAGCTCGTACGGGGTTTCCCCGTAGCCCGCGTCGTATCGGTCGTTCACCGGTACCCCTCTCGGCTCACTCGCCGCGGTACAGCTCGCGCTTGTCGATGTAGCGCACGACTCCGTCCGGCACCAGATACCAGATGGGGTCGCCCTTGGCGACTCTCGCGCGGCAGTCCGTGGACGAGATGGCCAGGGCGGGGACCTCGACGAGGGAGACGCCGCCCTCCGGGAGTCCGGGGTCGTTGAGGTGGTGTCCCGGCCGGGTGACCCCGATGAAGTGCGCGAGGGAGAACAGTTCCTCGCTGTCCCGCCAGGTCAGGATCTGGGCGAGGGCGTCGGCGCCGGTGATGAAGAACAGGTCGGTGTCGGGGTTGAGGGCCCGCAGGTCGCGCAGGGTGTCCACGGTGTAGGTGGGGCCGCCGCGGTCGATGTCGATGCGGCTGACCGAGAACTGGGGGTTCTCGGCGGTCGCGATGACCGTCATCAGGTAGCGGTCCTCGGCCGGGGAGACCCTGCGGTGGCTCTTCTGCCAGGGCTCACCGGTCGGGACGAAGACGACCTCGTCCAGGTGGAACTGCGCGGCGACCTCACTGGCCGCCACGAGGTGCCCGTGGTGGATCGGATCGAACGTTCCACCCATGACGCCGAGGCGGCGCTTGCCCGGGTTCGACGGGCCGGTAGGCATGTCCTGCTCTCCCATGCGTGCAGACCCTACCGGCCTCGTCCGAGGGCACCGGCCGACGGATGTCCGAAGCACCCCGGTATGGGCATGGTCCGCCTCAGCGGTCGCGGTTGAAGCGGGTGGTGACCCACAACAGGAGCATCAGGATCACGAAGGCACCACCGCCGGTCACCAGGGGGTTCAGGCTCTCGTGGTTGCCACCGTGCTGCTCGCCCTCGGCGGCGAGGGTGACCAACTGGGCAGCGGCGCTGTGGAAGCTCATCTCGGCAGGACCTATCCGGTGTGGGCGGGATAAAGATGTCGGCCCATGGTAAGCGGGCGCCTCACCGGCCATCACGCCGACTCCGCGGTTGGGGAGTCCGCGTCCCGGCGGCGGAAGGGGCGTGGCGGAGGTACGGGCGGCGCGGCGCAGGCCCGGGGAACCTTCCCGCCCCGTCAGTCGTCCTTCCGCTTGTAGCCTCGCAGCAGGAACCAGGCGGTCAGCACGCAGCCCAGGACCATCACGACAAGGACGATCCGGAGCAGGTTCCCCGCCCCTTGCTGCTGCGCGGCATCGGCTGCCTGGGCGATCCAGGGGGCTGCGGGGTTGTGCTCCATGGCTCGGGACTCCTTCGGTGTGGTGCCCGTCCACCGTAACTCCGCCTAGGCTGGGCCCCGCTCGGGGGGCGCAAAGGGCTGCACAAAGGTCCGCAAAGGACCAGACATACGAGGGCCACACAGACGCAGTGGGGGAAGACATGTCCGAAGACGGCCACGAGCAGACGGGCCACGAGAACGTGCCGAGCAGACAGCGCAAGCGTTTCCCCGGAATCTCCTCGCGTGCGTACGAGCACCCGGCCGACCGTTCCGCGCTGGTCGCGCTGCGCAAGCTGAGCGGCTTCGACACGGTCTTCAAGGCGCTCAGCGGGCTGCTGCCCGAGCGGAGCCTGAGACTGCTGTTCCTGTCCGACTCGGTCCGCGTCTCCGACCAGCAGTTCGCCCACCTGAACGACATGCTGCGGGACGCCTGCTACATCCTGGACCTGGAGAAGGTCCCGCCGATGTACGTCAACCAGGACCCGCAGCCCAACGCGATGTGCATCGGCCTGGACGAGCCGATCATCGTCGTGACCACGGGCCTCGTCGAGCTGCTCGACGAGGAGGAGATGCGGGCGGTCGTCGGCCACGAGGTGGGCCACGCCCTGTCCGGCCACGCCGTCTACCGGACCATCCTGCTGTTCCTGACCAACCTCGCCCTCCGGGTCGCCTGGATCCCCCTGGGCAATCTCGCGATCATGGCGATCGTGACCGCCCTGCGCGAGTGGTTCCGCAAGTCGGAGCTGTCCGCCGACCGTGCCGGGCTGCTCGTCGGCCAGGACCTCAAGGCCTCGATGCGCGGCCTGATGAAGATCGCCGGCGGCAACCACCTGCACGAGATGAACGTGGACGCGTTCCTGCGGCAGGCCGAGGAGTACGAGGCGGGCGGCGACCTGCGCGACTCCGTGCTGAAGATCCTCAACGTGCTGCCGCGCTCCCACCCGTTCACCACCGTGCGGGCGGCCGAGCTGAAGAAGTGGTCGGAGTCCCGGGACTACCAGCGGATCCTGGACGGCCACTACCCGCGGCGCACCGAGGACAAGGAAACCTCGGTCGCGGACTCCTTCCGGGAGTCGGCCTCGCACTACGCCGACCACGTCAAGAGCTCCAAGGACCCGCTGATGAAGCTCGTCACCGACATAGCGGGCGGCGCGGGCAACCTGGGCGGCCGGGTCCGGCGCGGCTTCGACGGCTTCACCAGCTCGGCGCCCCCGAAGGACCACCCGGCGGACGCCCCCCCGCGCGGGGACGACTGACCCGGCGTTTCGACCATCACGGTCCGATGCGTTCGGCACCGTTGGTTCTGCGGCGGACCGGCCGGTGTGCCTTCTGGAGCCGGCCGGCGGCCCGGGGCACCTCACCGGGTTGCCCCCCGGCCGGCCCGACCGCCAGGGAGGGCGGCCCGGAGCGACCACCGGCTCCCGGCTGGGCGCCGTCACCGGTTCACACCTTCGGCTGGGCGCTCCCCGCGAGCGCTCCGCACAGCGCCGGCGCCCCGCCCGTCGCGTACGGGTCCGTGCCGGCCGGGCCGCCCTCCTTGGCGGTCTGGCCGGCCAGCAGGGGCCGCAGATGGTTCGTGGAGTCCTCGGAGCAGGACAGCGGCCCGGCCTGGACGTAGGAGACGATCAGCTGGGTCTGGCGCAGCCGCAGGTCGTCGCGGTCGAAGCGGAACTGCAGCTCGCGGCGGACGGTGAACAGCGAGGCCGGCGCCTTCGCGTCGGAACCGGCCGGCCGCAGGGCGTACACGAAGGTGTGGTCGGCGGTGACCTCGAGGGTGGAGGCGTCGGTCTCGGCGGCCTGCAGCGTGCCGTGGACACGGATCCGGCGGTCGGCCAGCTCGGCCCGGGAGGGGTCGAAGCGGACCAGCCATCCGGTCGGCGCGTGCCGTCCGTCCGCCGCCGGGTGGGAGAAGCTCTCGTCGAACTGGTCGAGCTGGTCGGGGCCGATCAGCACCCGCACGGTCCGCACCTGCTGCCCGGTGAGCACCTCCGGGTCGAGGGAGGAGCGCACGATGTAGTCCCTGGCGGTGATCAGGGCGGTGACGACCTGGCTGTCGGAGAAGTGCGCGGTGCGCCGGGAAGCGGGCAGCGGGATGCCCGCCGCGCCGACGCGGTAGTGGGCGGCGGGGCTGTGCCCGTACAGGTACTCGGGGTCGGCCGTGCCGGGCACGGCGCCCTGCGGGGCGAGCGGAATCACGGTCATCCGCAGGGGTTCGACGGGCCGGCGGGCGGCCGGGTTCTGGTACGGGTGGCGGACGCCCATGTAGATCGCGGTGCCGAAGGCGAGGGCGATCAGGACGACCAGGACGAGCGCCTGCCGGGACAGGCCCCGGCGCAGGGGCGGGCGGCGGCGGACGGCGGGCGCGTGGTCGGCGATGCGCTCCTCGGCGGAGTACTCCTGAAGGCGGGCAGCGCGCACGAACGATTCGTCGAAGACGACGGATCGGTACTCGTCCTCTCCTCCACCGGGAGCTCCCTCGGGTGTCCCCTCCGGTGGGTCTCCGGGCCCGCCCATACTTTCAGAGTAGGTCGTGGGGAGCGCGGGTAAACGCCCTGCTCCGTGACAAGTTCTGACAGCTTCTCATCGACGGGAAGCCCTCTGCCCGGTCCTCCCGCAGGCTCAGGTCAGGGCGCGGGCGGGACCGCGGAGACGGGTGGCTGGGAGTGGTCGGCCGACGCCGACGGGGCGAGTCCGCTTCCCTGCTCGAGCCCGGTCGAGGCGGGCGGCGGCACCTGCTCCCGGCTGCCGGAGGAGGCGCCCCGGTAGACCGCCGCGAAGGCCAGCGCGACCATGCCGATACCCATCACGAGGGCGAGCACCCAGGCGACGGGACGGTGCCAGCGGACCTGTTTGCCATAGGGCCCGAAGGCGCCGTAGCGGCGGTCCCAGGCGTCGGGATCGTCGCCGTCGTCCAGGTCGTCGTAGTCCGGATCATGACCGAAATCGCCGGGGCCGTCGGGGCCGTACGGGTCGTCGTAGCGGTCGCCCCGGGCGCGGGCGCGGCGGGCTTCGGCCTCGGAGGCCTCGGCTCTCGCCTTCGCGGCGGCCAGGAGACGCTCGACGGCGGTCGGCTCGTGCACCACGGCCGCCTGCACGAAGGCCTCGTCGAAGACCACGGAGGCGAACTCTTCGTCCGACACCCCGCGGTCGTGGTCGTCGTCGGGCTCCCAGCCGTCAGGGAACGGCGTGCCCCCCACGTCCTCCGGCACGAATCCAGAGTAGACCTGGGGGGTCAATTTGGGCAGACGGTATGGAAATTCATCCGCCTGATGAGACACGGTGCACGGCCTCTCGCACGCCCCCTTCCGAGCCGTGCGCCCCGTTCCCGGCCGTACGCCCCCTTGCGGAGCCGTCCGGTCCGTTGCGGGGCCGTGCGTTCCGGCCGGGGCCGTGCGTTCCGGCCGGGGCCGTGCGCCCCGTCAGCGTCGTGCGTGCCGCGGGGCGCCGGATCCGCCGGTCAGCGCCGCACGTGCCCGTCGCCCGTGACGATGTACTTGGTGCTGGTCAGCTCCGGCAGGCCCATGGGGCCCCGGGCGTGCAGCTTCTGGGTGGAGATGCCGATCTCCGCGCCGAAGCCGAACTGGCCGCCGTCCGTGAAGCGGGTGGAGGCGTTCACCGCGACCGTGGTGGAGTCGACCAACTGGGTGAAGCGGCGGGCGGCCTGCTGGGAGGTGGTGACGATGGCCTCGGTGTGGCCGGAGGTCCACAGCCGGATGTGCTCGACGGCCTTGTCCAGGGAGTCGACGACCGCGGCCGCGATGTCGTACGACAGGTACTCCGTCTCCCAGTCCTCCGGCGTCGCCTCGACGACGGTCGCCTTGGAGTCCTTGGCGTACGCCAGCACGCGCTCGTCGGCGTGGACGGTGACCCCGGCCTCGGCGAGGGCGTCGAGGGCGCGGGGCAGGAACTCGGCGGCGATGTCCCGGTGGACCAGCAGGGTCTCGGCGGCGTTGCAGACGCTGACCCGCTGGGCCTTGGAGTTGATCAGGATCTCGACGGCCATGTCGAGGTCGGCCTGGGCGTCGACGTAGACGTGGCAGTTGCCCGTGCCGGTCTCGATCACCGGAACGGTGGACTCGGAGACGACGGTCCGGATGAGCGAGGCGCCGCCGCGCGGGATCAGCACGTCGACGAGACCGCGGGCGCGCATCAGCTCGCGCACGCTCTCCCGGCTCTCCCCCGGCACGAGCTGGACGGCGTCGGCGGGCAGACCGGCGCCGCCGACGGCGTCACGGATCACCCGGACGAGGGCGGTGTTCGACGCGTAGGCGGAGGCGGAGCCGCGCAGCAGGACCGCGTTGCCGGACTTCAGGCAGAGCGCGGCCGCGTCCACCGTCACGTTCGGGCGGGCCTCGTAGATGATGCCGACGACGCCGAGCGGGACGCGGACCTGGCGCAGGTCGATGCCGTTGGGCAGGGTCGAGCCGCGCACGACCTCACCGACGGGGTCGGGCAGCGCGACGACGTCCCGTACGTCGGAGGCGATGGCCCGGACCCGCTCCGGGGTGAGGGTGAGCCGGTCGACGATGGCCTCGCTGGTGCCGGCCTCACGGGCCTTGGCGATGTCCTGGGCGTTGGCCTCGACGATCTCGCTCGTACGGACCTCCAGCGCGTCCGCGATGGCGAGCAGCGCGTCGTCCTTGGCGGCCCGGGGAAGCGGCGCGAGGTCGGCGGCGGCCGCCTTGGCGCGGTAGGCGGCCTGGGTGACCGGGGAGAGGGCGTCGTACGGCGAGAGCGTGGTCATACGGGAAGGGTAGTGGGCCGGACCGAGCCGTTCACCGCTCGTTCCACACCGCGAGACACACCGCGGGACGCGTCATCGGGTGGGGTCAAAAGGGGTGAACTCCGACGGGGGCCGCCGGGGGCGGGCCGTAGCCCTCGGCGATGCGCTGGTGGTAGGTCTGGCGGTCGATGACCTCCAGGCCGACGATCTCCCAGGGCGGCAGTCCGGCGGTCTGGCGGTGCTCTCCCCACAGGCGCAGGGCGACCGCGGCCGCGTCGTGCAGGTCGCGGGCCTCCTCCCAGTAGCGGATTTCCGCGTGGTCGACGGCGTAGCGGCTGGTCAGGAGGAAGGGATGGTCGTGGGCGAGCTGTTCGAGGGCACGCCGCAGCTCGTGCAGGTCGGCCTCCTCGCCGGAGACGCTGAGGGTGACGTGCCACAGGCGGGGCAGATCCTCGGGCCGGGTGCCCTCCGGTCCGTCGCCCTCCGGCTCCCGGTACCGGTCCCCGGCCGCCACGCTGGTCAGGGCGCGCTCCTCACCGGCCGCACGCGAGGCCGGCTTCCCGGCGGAGGACGGCTTCGCGGCCGAGGACGCCTTGCCGGTCCCGCCGGTACTCCCACGGGTCGCTGCCACCCCAGGGCGCACTCGTCTCACGACGGCCTCCTTTTCGCAGCGCTCGTGCGGGATGTGTCCCAGAGACAAAGTGGAGCAGGCCGCAAGGCTTCATGGGGCGGTTTCACGGAACGTCCCCCACCGGCACGGCGTTCGAGCACGTCCGGCAGGAGGCGTGGGACTCCTCCTACGGGTGGAGGATCACCAGATCGTCCCGGTGGACGACCTCCCGCTCGTACTCGGCGCCCAGCTCGCGCGCCAGCTCGCGGGTGGACCGCCCGAGGAGCTGGGGGATCTCCTTGGCGTCGAAGTTGACGAGACCGCGGGCCACCGCGCGCCCCCGGCCGTCGCGCAGCTCGACCGGATCGCCCGCGTTGAACTCGCCCTCGACTCCGGCGATCCCGGCCGGCAGCAGCGACTTGCGCCGCTCGACGACCGCGCGCACGGCCCCGTCGTCAAGGGTCAGCGAGCCCTGCGGGGTGGAGGCGTGCTGGAGCCACAGCAGCCGGTCGGCCGAGCGCCGGCCGGTGGGGTGGAAGTAGGTGCCGGTGTCCCCGCCGGAGAGGGCGTCGGCCGCGTGGACGGCGCTGGTGAGGACCACGGGGATGCCGGCCGCGGCCGCGATCCGGGCGGCCTCGACCTTGGTGACCATGCCGCCGGTGCCGACGCCCGCCTTGCCGGCGCTGCCGATCTCGACGTGGGCGAGGTCCTCCGGCCCGCGCACCTGCGCGATCCGGGAGGTCCCCGGCTTGCTGGGGTCGCCGTCGTAGACACCGTCCACGTCGGACAGCAGCACGAGCAGGTCGGCGTGGACGAGGTGGGCGACGAGGGCGGCGAGGCGGTCGTTGTCGCCGAAGCGGATCTCGTCGGTGGCGACGGTGTCGTTCTCGTTGACGATCGGGAAGGCGCCCATCGCCAGCAGCTTGTCGAGGGTGCGGGAGGCGTTGCGGTGGTGGGCGCGGCGGCTCATGTCGTCGGACGTCAGGAGCACCTGGCCGACCCGGACGCCGTAGCGGGCGAAGGAGGCGGTGTAGCGGGCGACGAGCAGGCCCTGGCCGACGCTGGCGGCGGCCTGCTGGCGGGCGAGGTCCTTGGGGCGGCGGCGCAGGCCCAGCGGCGCGAGGCCGGCGGCGATGGCGCCGGAGGAGACGAGGACGATCTCCTTCTCCCCCCCGCTGCGGCTCTTGGCGAGGACGTCGACGAGCGCGTCGACCCGGTCCGCGTCCAGCCCGCCCGAGGCGGTGGTCAGCGACGAGGAGCCCACCTTGACGACGATCCTGCGGGCCTCGTGTACGGCCTGCCTTGCCCCTGCCACCTTGCTCCTCGTCCCCTCGCCTAGGTCACGGCTCCCCACCAGGCAATCTACGCGAACGCGGGTGAGGCCGCTCCTGAGTTCCAGTCTCCGGACAGTCACGGATCTCGGCCGTTCGCTCACTGTTTGCGCACGGCAAAGTGGTTGTATGGGTTTCACATGGCAGTTGAAGAGGCCAGAAATTTATTTTGAAGGTTGGGTCACTTAAAGTTCGCACTGTGAAGCGCATACTCCTGCGATCGGGGAAGAGCCCCTTCGACGTCCTCCCCGTCGAGGAAGCTCTCCACCGCGACGTGATCGCCACCAACTCCGGCAACCTGATCTTCAGCGATGCCGCCCACAAGATCCTCACCACGCCGAACGTCGAGGTCTTCTCGAACGGCATGCGGACCGACGCCACCGCCGCCGGGAAGATCAACGACGAGTACGACGCCTTCGTCGTGCCGCTGGCCAACGCCTTCCGGCCGACGTTCGAGCCCGCGCTGCAGCGGCTGACCCGGCTGATCGGCAAGCTGAAGATCCCGGTCGTCGTCCTGGGTGTCGGCGCGCAGTTCGGTGTGACCTACGACCCGACACGGCTGAAGGCCATGGAGCCCAGCGTGCGCGCCTTCTGCGCCGCGGTGCTCGAGCACAGCGCGTCCATCGGCGTGCGCGGCGAGTTCACCGAGAAGTACCTCAACGACATGGGCTTCAAGGACGTCGAGGTCATCGGCTGCCCGTCCATGTTCATGTTCGGCGAACGGCTCACCGTCGAGAAGCGGGCGGCGACGCTGACCACGGACGCGCGGGTGGCGGTCAACGGCTCGCACACCGCGGTGCGCGGCGGGGGCCTGCACAAGATCATCAACCGGGCGCACGCGCGGTACCCGAACCTCCTGTACATCGGCCAGAACCTCACCGACGCCCGGCAGCTGCACTGGCGCGACCTGAACTCCCCGGCCGGCCGCATGACCGAGATGCCGACCCATCCCGACCACCCGATGTACCAGGAGGGCAAGGTCCGGGTGTACGTGGACCCGGCCACCTGGATCGGCGACCTGCGGGACTACGACTACTCGTTCGGCTCGCGCATCCACGGCAACATCGCGGCGCTGCTGGCGGGCACGCCGGCGACCGTGCTGGCCTTCGACTCGCGCACGCTGGAGCTGTGCCGCTACTTCGAGATCCCGCACCGGCTGCTGAGCGAGGTGCCTCCGGACCTGGACCCGGCCGAGTTGTACGAGGAGGCGGACTTCGGCCCGCTCACCGGCAACCACAAGGAGCGCTTCGACCGCTTCACGGCCTTCCTGGACAAGAACGGTCTGGAGAACACCTTCACGCACGGCGACGGCGGCAAGGCCTTCGAGAAGAAGCTGCGGTCCCTGCCCTTCCCGCCGGGCGTGCGCCCGTGGACCGACGTCGACCTGGACTCCCTGACCAGCCGGTTCGGGTGGCTGCACCAGCGCATCACCGAGCTGGACAACCACAACGCCCAGTTGAAGCGCGAGCTGGCCAGGTCCAAGGTCGTCGCCAAGGCCGCGGCGGCCAGGGCGGCGCTTCCGACGCCCTCGATCTACCGCCGGGCGCGGCGTGTGGTGGGCGGGCCGCTGCGGCGGGCGCTGAAGCAGACGAAGTAACTGCGTGGGGGAAGGGCGCGGGTGACGCCGGAGCGGTCGCCTCCCTTGGCCGGGTGGGACCGCGGTGGCCGGACACGCCCGTGCGGCTCAGCCGCGCCGGACACGCCCGCGCGGCTCAGCCGCGGAGCGGTCCGGCCCCTCCCCACGCGGGGTCACTCACGCCGTCGTCACGCTCCGCGGCGTCACCCGTCGCCGGGACACCACACGCCGTAGCTTCCGCGTCGCCCGCCGCAGGAAGGACTCGGTCGGGCCCTGCCGCCAGCCGGGGTAGGCCTTGGCCTCGCGAGGTTCGGCGAGGTAGACGCGATCCGGTATGCCGGCCGCCGCGGAACGGAAGTGGGGATAGGCGAGGTACAGCCGGGTGCCGCGCCGCTCCAGGACGGGCGAGGGTTCCCGCTTGTCCCTGATGAACTCGATCACGTCCGCGAGGAGGTCGGGGCGCTGCAGGGCCACCAGGTGCAGGCGCAGCCGTTCGTGGACCCTCAGGCGGTGGGCGACGCCCTCGTTCCAGTAGGCGTCCATCAGCGGTCTGGCCAGCTCCAGCTTGGTGCGCCGGGTCTCCTCGTCGTCGCGCAGGAACACCGGCCCGAACTGCGGCAGGACCGTGACGAGGAAGGGGCGGACCATGAGGACGTCCCGTTTGGCGCCGGGCGGGAGCATCCGCTCGAGCAGTCCCATCAGGGCGCGCGCGGAGTCGAAGCGCAGGGTGTAACTCCCGCTCTTCGTCACGTGTTTGCCGTCGGTGCGGCCCACCAGGTAGTAGCAGGTGTAGTCGGCGAGCACGGAGACGCCGTCGGCCCGCAGATAGGCCTCCATCGTGAACAGCGCGTCCTCGCCGGTCCACAGGGACTCGTCGAAGCGCATGCCGTGCCGGTCCAACAGCGCGCGGCGGAACAGCTTCTGCGCGCTGAGCGTGAACTTGATGTTGGAAGAGAAGACGTCGGTGCGGTCGAGGGTCGTCCCCCACATCGACCGGGGCGCCTTGCGGTTGATGCCCTCGACGCGGCCCAGGACCACGTCGGTGCCGTTCTTGTCGGCCATGGCGACCATACGTTCCAGGGCCTCGGGGCCGAGCCGGTCGTCGGCGTCGAGGAAGAAGACGTAGCGGCCGGTGGCCTTGGCAAGACCGACGTTGCGCGGGCCGCTGGGACCACCGGAGTTCTCCTGGTGGATGACGGTGACCGCCATGGGAGCGCGGGCGGCGAACTCGTCGAGGCAGTCCCCGGTGCCGTCGCGCGAGCCGTCGTCGACCGCGATGACCTCGATGCGCGCCGGGTCCATCGACTGCGCCTCGACCGATGCCAGGCACTCGACCAGGTACGGCATGGCTTCGTAGGCGCCGATGATCACGGTGACATCGGGCTCCGCCTGGGTCACTTCTCCCCCTCGTAACGCAACATGTCCGCCTCGTCAATAGTTCGGCAATCCGATAGACGGGAGATGTCGGAAGGGGGTTGCTTCTGTTACCTCCACCCCTGAATGTGTGCCGCGTCACCACGCGCGGAAACGGCTCGGCCCCCGGAGATCACTCTCCGGGGGCCGAGCCGTCGGTGTCGGAACCGTGCCGGGACCGCGCCCGGCGGGGCTCACGCCGTCGTCAGACCGTCCGCCAGTTCCGCCCCGCCGACCGCCGTGCCGGCCCGGGACTCCTGACTGACGTTGCGCGCCTCGGCCTTCAACGCGAGGTTGGCCACAGCGGTGTTGAACTGCTCGATGGAGGTCGGCTCGTCGGGACCGAGCAGGTACTCCTTGAGCTCCTTGCGGTCCTCGGCCAGCGCATCGGCGGCCGGATCGCGCACGGCGTCCAGCAACTGATCCAGCTCGGCCGCACTGTTGGTGAGGAGCACGGCCGCGCGCACCGCGGTGTTCTGCCGCTTGAACTCCTCCGCGCCCACCTCGGCCGAGTCCGTGACCGCGTACGGCTTGCCGCTGGCGATGAAGTCGGAGACGACGCTGGAGATGTCGGAGACCATCGCCTCGGAGGCGTTGAAGCAGTCGTACAGGCGCGGTTCGGTGCCCGTGATGACGCGGTGCTCGAAGGAGGGGAAGGAGCGCCAGTAGGCGTCGTTCCACTCGGCGCGCAGCCGGGCGGCCTCCTCGTGCCTGCGCATGTCGACCAGGCCGTCACGGCTGGTCACGGCCTCGTCGGCCTTCTCGTCGAAGGCGAGGGACAGCGCGTCCAGACGGGTCTTGAGACGGGTGAGCTCGGCCTTGGCCCGGGCCTGGGCGGCCGGGTCCGCGGTGAAACGGGGGTCGGCGGCGCGCTCGGCCGCGGCCTTCTTCACCAGGGCGGTGATACGGCGGTGGGCGGCGCCGGCCTTGGCGCTGCGGGTGCCGGTGAACGGGTGCGGCTTGTACAGGACGCGGACCGGGGGCTCGGCCGAGACGAGCTTCTTCACGATGTTCTCGCCGGCCAGCAGCAGCGAGGTGTTGCCCGGGTTGTCGTCCCAGCCCTCCCAGGTGGGCGCGTACAGGATCGTCGGGATGCGGTCCTCCGGCGCGCCCCGCCACGGCTTGATCGGCGCGAGCTGCGGGCGACCGACCTCGACGATGTCCTCGTCGCGGATGCCGACGTCGGCGATGGCGTAGCGGTCGCGGCCCGCGCGTCCGGCGGTCCACACCTCGTCGTACACCTTGCTGAACGGGTTGACGCTGGCGGCCTTGTCGCTGTCGCCGTGGCCGATGAAGACGTGCTTCATGGTGGGCACGCGCAGCAGGTGGATGTTCTTGCCGACGTTCGCCGCGTACAGCGCGACCCGCACCGTGGACAGGTCCAGGTTCATCAGGTGCACCCCCCCGGGCACGCAGATGACGGGGACCGTCGTGGGCGCCATCTTCGCCAGGATCTCGCGCTCACGAAGGATGATCAGCGGACGGGAGTCCAGCTGCTCCATCGTCTCCAGCCACATGTTGACCTGGTAGGCGGAGTCGGGCGAGCCGGAGAAGTAGAGCACCGTCTCCGGCCGGTACTCGCGCAGCCAGGCGCTGATGCTCTTCAGCACCTTGTCCGCCTTCGGCGGGATGCGGCGGGCCCGCAGGTGGGGCACCAGCGCCAGGACGTACACCGCGCCCAGGCCCAGGGTGACGCCGACGCCGACGAAGCCGGCCTGCGTCACGTCCGTGAGGGCGTAGACGAGCAGGCCCACGACGGCCGCGAGGTCCAGGTGGAGCATCTTCACGCCGGCCCGGCGCAGCAGCAGGCGGGGCGGGGCGTCCGGGATGCGGATCCGCGAGACCATGTCGACGTTGCGGGTGACGACCGGCATCTGGCGGCGGTTGCCGATCAGGGTGACCAGCGCGCCGTGCGGGGCCTGCAGACCGAAGAAGATCGTGAAGCAGGCGATCGCCGCGTAGAAGACCGCCTCCTCGGAGAGGCCGAGTCTGGCCAGCAGCAGGATCAGCAGCAGCTCCCGGACCAGGAAGCGCGTCGACAGACCGGCTCTCACCTTGCCCAGGAGGCTGATGAGGTAACTGCCCTTGCGGTGGAGGTAGAGGTCCGCAAGGTAGGTCACGGCGGCCGCGGCGGCGAAGGCGGGAACGCTCGGGACGAGCGCGGCCAGCATGAGGCCGGGGTAGCCCAGCGTCATGAGGGCCGCCGCGGCCAGCTCGGCCGCGTTGCCCACCCGGGCGACGCGAATGGCGGTGGTTATCACGGAGGAACCTGCTCTGGGAGGGTTGCCGGTCATAGAATCATGAGAGTCCGGAAAATCCCCTGTGGTGTGGTTTCGGGAATTTTACGGATTCAGGCCCCTGTGAATTCTCCGTAAACCGGGAGCGACAGAGGCCTGAATTCCAATGGCTAATGGCGGTTGATTATGCCATGCCGTCCTGTCGGTCCAGCACGCCCGCCAGGGCCTGCTCGAAGCCGGAGGCGCGGCTGGCGTCGGCGGTCGGGTCCTGCTGGCGGACGTCGATGACGTGCCCGGTCAGCTCGGACAGCAGCACGTCGAGGGAGGTGCGGGCGACCGCCTCCGAGGACAGCAGGCTGCCCGCCGGCTCCTGGCCGAAGGCCTTGGTGCGCATCGGGGTGGCCGTGCGCTCCGGGTTGATGCAGTTGACGCGGATGCCGTCGCCGGCCCACTCGTCGGACAGGGCCTGAGTGAGGTTCACCATGGCGGCCTTGGTCGAGGAGTAGAGGCTGTACTCGGCGCGGCCGCGGGTGTAGCTGCTGGAGGTGTACAGCAGCAGCTGCCCCTTGGTCTCGGCGAGGTACTTGTAGGCCGAACGGGCGATCTGCACGGGGGCCAAATAGTTGACCTTGAGCGCTTCCTCGATGGTCGCGTTGTCGGTCTCGGCGAGCTTGCCGATGCGCAGCACACCGGCGGTGTTGACGACGTAGTCGATCCGGCCGGTCTCGGAGTACGCCTTGGACAGCGCGTCGTCGACCTCCTCCGGATTCTCCACGTGCGTGCCGGTGGTGGAGCGGCCCAGGGCGTAGACCGTCGCGCCGTAGGACTCGGCGAGTTCGGCGATGTCCTTGCCGATGCCGTACGAACCGCCGAAGACGACCAGGGTCTTACCGGTCAGCAGTTCGCGGTAGGCGTCCTCGCCGTTCTGCTCGGGCGCTGCGGTGGAGGCGAGCTGGAACAGCTTGTCGGCGATGAAGACGTCGACGGGCTGCGTCACCTTCATGTTGTACTCGTCGCCCGCGACCACGTGGATCGGCACGTCCGGCAGGTAGCGCAGGACGACCGTGCAGTCGTCGGTGGCCTGGAAGTTGGGGTCGCCCGCCGCGACCTCGTACGCCCGCCGGATCGTCGACAGCTTGAAGGCCTGCGGGGTCTGGCCGCGGCGCAGCCGGGAGCGGTCCGGGATCTCGGTGATGAACTCGCCGTCCTCGCCGTGCGTGCGCGTGACGATGATGGTGTCCGCGGAGGGGATGGCGACGTCGACCGCCTGGTAGCGCTCGAGCGCGGCCACGCAGTCGTCGATGACGCGCCGCGAGAGCAGGGGGCGCACGGCGTCGTGGAAGAGGACGTTGAGGTCCTCGCCGTCGGCCAGCCCCTCGCCGAGGGCCGCGATGGCGCGCTCGGTGGTCTCGTTCCGTGTGGCGCCGCCCTCGATGATGCGGGAGACCTTCCTGAACCCGGCCCTGGCCACGATCTTCTCGACGTCCGGCACATAGCCCGGCGCCATCAGCACGATGACGTCGTCGACGGAGTCGGCCTTCTCGAAGGTGGTCAGGGTGTGCTCGATGACGGCCTTGCCTGCGATCTTCAGCAACTGCTTGGGAATCGACAGACCCACCCGCTGACCGGTGCCACCGGCCAGGATCACTGCGGTGGTACGGGGCTTGGCTATGTGCTGGGACACAGGTGACCTACCTTGGGGCGACAGGGAACGGGGAAATGGTCCCACTTGCGGTAACCGCGATGCAAGGTGAGCGCCCTTCAGTGCATATGTGCGCGCCACCTGTCATTCACCTGGACGTGCCGGTGATTGACGAGACACGACCGCGCCTTCCTCGGATGCTCCCGCTAAATCCTGTGAGTAAGTGCACAGCCTATAGGGGATTGCCGAGAGTGACGGGAATGCGGCTCAGTGGCGCCGCAGCCGCTTCAGACAGCGCCGCCCCAGCACTTTGACGAGTTCCTTCGACGACGTCTGGTGCACCGGCCGCGCGGGCTGCCGCCCGGCCCCGCCGGCCACCGCCGCGAGCGCGCCGTACAGCGCCTGAGCGGCCACTTCGGGGGCGATGCGGGCCTCCTCGACGGGCTGTGCGCCGGCCTGCCCGGCGGGCTTCGGCAGGGCGGACAGCAGACCGGGATCGCCGAGCACGCGCACCCCCATCGCCTCGATACGCCCGGTCATCTCGGCGCCGATCGCGACGGCCGCCTCGACGGCCCAGGCCGGTGTGGAGATCTTCACGTCGCGGGACGTGGGGCTGCACGTGTTCTTCATATGCATGACCGCGCCGTTGCGAACCAGCTTGGAATAGAGCTCGTCGGGGAGGGCATTGTCACGGAATTCCTTATTGAGGTTCCGCAGCATTTCGGTCTCGGCGAGGGTGAGCGAACGATTCGCCGTGTCGGGAACGGGCCGCAGGAGCTGCGCGGGCAGTCCGAGCAGCCCCTCGAAGGTGCGCATCAGCCCCTCGCGGTCCCGGTCGTCGACCACGACGACGGTGACCCGTTCGGCCCCCACCACCCGCACCCACCGCTCGACCAGCCGGTCGTGCCGGTGCCGCCGCCAGAAACTCGGATTGGGCTTCTCGTACGGCGCCTTGCGGAGCATGTGCTCCAGCCACTCCTCGTAGCCCATGCGCAGCCCGTTCTGCACGTACTGCTGCCACTGCGAGGGCATGATCCGCACCAACGGCCGCAGCGTCACCAGAACGTGCACCCGGTCCCCGCCGAGCTGCTCGACGATCCGGGCGATGGTCGCGTCGTCGGGGGCGTCGGCGAAGAACTCGCTGCTGATCACCGAGGTGCTCCGCCCGGTGGCGTTCACCTGTTCGACGAGGCGGTTCCAGTGCCCCTCGGTGGGCCTGGTGTCACCGATCATCCCGGGGCGGGCGCAGGCGGCCAGCACCGCCTGCATGGGGTGCCTGCTGGTCGCGGGGAACTCGACGCCGTACGCCGGCATCCGCTCCTTCGCCGCGAACAGGGCGCCCTGGATGGCGGTGGTGCCGGTCTTGTGCGGGCCGATGTGCAGCAGGCGGGTGCCGGCGGGCAGGGGGGTGGGCGGGGTGAGCGGCCGGGAGCCGGCCGTGGTGAGGGACCGCGCGGCGGGGTGGCCGGCGGTCGCCCGGGGGTCGTTCACCCGGGCTTCGTTGTTCGTACAGTCCGTCTCCATGGTCAGAGGACGGTAAGAGCGTTTTCTGTGGCGACCATGAGAGGAGCCTTGGGCCCGGATGAGTCTCCATGACGGGCACGGACGCGGAGGCGCGACGGACGCGGATGCGAAGAGAGACCCGCCGCTGGTGTACCGCGGCGGGTCTCGGAAGGGATGGGGCCGGCTCAGAAGGGTTCGAAGCCCTCGAACTCCTGGACCGCCTCGTCGCGTTCGGCCTGGCGGTCGCGCCGGCGCTGGGCGGCGGGCCGCGGGGCCTCGAAGCGGTGGTCCTCGCCGCGGCGGCCGAGCATCTCGGCACCGGCGGTCACGGAGGGCTCCCAGTCGAAGACGACGGCGTTCTCCTCGGGCCCGATGGCGACACCGTCGCCGGAGCGGGCGCCCGCCTTCATCAACTCCTCCTCCACGCCGAGGCGGTTGAGCCGGTCGGCGAGGTAGCCGACGGCCTCGTCGTTGTTGAAGTCGGTCTGCCGCACCCAGCGTTCGGGCTTCTCGCCGCGGACGCGGAACAGCGGCTCGCCGCCGACCTCCTCGCGCGTGACGGTGAAGCCGGCGTCGTCCACGGCCTTGGGCCGGATGACGATCCGGGTCGCCTCCTCCTTGGGCTTGGCGGCCCGCGCCCTCGCCACCAGGTCGGCGAGCGCGAACGACAGCTCCTTCAGTCCCATGTGGGCGACGGCGGACACCTCGAAGACGCGGTAGCCGCGCGCCTCCAGATCGGGGCGGACCATCTCCGCCAGGTCCTTGCCGTCCGGTACGTCGATCTTGTTCAGGACGACGATGCGGGGGCGGTTGTCGAGCCCGCCGTACTGCTTGAGCTCCTCCTCGATGACGTCGAGGTCGGAGACGGGGTCACGCTCGGACTCGAGGGTGGCCGTGTCCAGCACGTGCACGAGCACGCTGCACCGCTCCACGTGCCGCAGGAACTCCAGGCCGAGGCCCTTGCCCTGGCTGGCGCCCGGGATGAGACCGGGGACGTCGGCGATGGTGTAGACGGTGGACCCGGCGGTCACGACGCCCAGGTTCGGGACGAGCGTGGTGAACGGGTAGTCGGCGATCTTCGGCTTGGCGGCGGACAGCACGGAGATCAGGGACGACTTCCCGGCACTCGGGTAGCCCACCAGCGCCACGTCGGCGACGGTCTTCAGCTCCAGGACGATGTCCCGCAGGTCCCCCGGCTCGCCGAGCAGCGCGAATCCGGGCGCCTTGCGGCGGGCGGAGGCCAGGGCGGCGTTGCCGAGCCCGCCGCGACCACCCTGGGCGGCGACGAAGGAGGTGCCGTGCCCGACGAGGTCGGCCAGCACGTTGCCCGCCTTGTCGAGGACGACGGTCCCGTCGGGCACGGTGAGGACGAGGTCCTGGCCGTCCTTGCCGGAACGGTTGCCGCCCTCGCCGGGCTTGCCGTTGGTGGCCTTGCGGTGCGGGGAGTGGTGGTACTCGAGAAGCGTGGTGATCGACTGGTCGACGGTGAGGATCACATCCCCACCGCGCCCGCCGTTGCCGCCGTCGGGCCCGCCGAGCGGCTTGAACTTCTCACGGTGGACGGAGGCACAGCCGTGGCCTCCGTTACCCGCGGCGACATGGAGTTCGACGCGGTCCACGAAGGTGGTCATGGTGGGTGCCTCCTGGGGGTCCCCCCGGCCGGGGCCGGGGGAGTGCGGAACTGTCTCTGACGTAACACGCGAAAGGCGGACCCGCCTTCCCGGAAGGGAAGTGAGGTCCGCCTCGCGAAAAGATCGAACGACTCGCTCGGGTCAGGCGACCGGAACGATGTTCACGACCTTGCGGCCACGGTGGGTACCGAACTCCACCGCACCGGCCTGCAGCGCGAACAGCGTGTCGTCGCCGCCGCGGCCGACGCCGGAGCCCGGGTGGAAGTGGGTGCCGCGCTGGCGGACCAGGATCTCACCCGCGTTGACGACCTGACCGCCGAAGCGCTTCACGCCGAGCCGCTGGGCGTTGGAGTCGCGACCGTTCCGGGTGGACGATGCGCCCTTCTTGTGTGCCATGTCTCCTCAGTCCCTTACTTCGCAGCCGCGGGGATCTCAGTGACCTTGATCGCCGTGTACTGCTGGCGGTGGCCCTGACGACGGCGGTAGCCGGTCTTGTTCTTGTAGCGCAGAATGTCGATCTTCTGGCCCTTGTGGTGGTCCACGACCTCGGCCTGGACCTTGATGCCGGCCAGCACCCACGGGTCGCTGGTCACAGCGTCGCCGTCGACAACGAGCAGGGTCGAGAGCTCGACCGTGTCGCCAACCTTGGCGGTGGAAATCTTGTCAACCTCAACGATGTCGCCGACAGCAACCTTGTGCTGGCGACCACCGCTGCGCACGATGGCGTACACGCGGATCTCACTCTCTCGCTCGGGAACGGCACCCCCGCAGTCCAGCCGCCCGGGAAGGACACGGACGGCCTCTCCCGACCACCGAGGTACCCGGGAGGAAGAGGTTTACGGGGATGTGGCGCGTCTATGGACATGCCGACGCTCAAGGTTACGGGGCCGGGCTTGAGGGGTCAAACCGGGCCGGGGCGACGACTCCGCCCGAAGGGGCATCCCTGGCCTCAGGCCGGTCGACCATGACGGTCACCACGACCCCCCAGCGATTACGGAGCGTGTCCGCGCCGGAAGGGAGCGTGTCTGCGCCGGAAGGCGGTATCGAAGCGATCCCACCGGACCCCATCGCGATCAGCGCCCACGGCCGGCCGGCTCCGCACCGCCCGCCTCCCCCGACCGTCAAGATCCCCCACCTTCGGACAGGCGATCGAACACCTTGGACCCTCTGCTCACCCTTGAGCACAAGTCCGACTTGACCTCATTCGATTGATCACAGTTCCATCACAGAAATCTCCCAACCCTGTCCAATTACCCGGCCTTATCACTGTCTGCCCCAATCGCGTGCACTGGTCGTTCAGTTGAACTTTTCCTTTGGTCCGCGTTTCGGGTCCGCGCGCCGCAACGCGCCGCGCCGCAACTCCGGACGGTCCGTCAACACCCGTGGGGGGTAGGCAAGTCATGGCTGGCAAGAGACGTGTCGAGGTAGGACGCAGACGGTTCATCCGGGTGGCGGGCGGCACCGTCGCCGGCGCCGCCGTCGTGGGTGGGGGGACCTTCACGGCGCTGGCGACCGGGGTGCTGGACAGCCCTTCGCCGCAAACGCTCGACGGAGTGCCGCGCTCCCTCGTGCTGAGCCTCCCCGACACCCCGCAGAGCGTGGAGCCGCTCCCGCCGATGCCGGACCAGCTCGCCGAGGGCGTCATGAGCCCGCCGGCCCCGGGGACCCGGATCCCCTTCACCGGCGGCACCGTCGACCCGCAGACCGTCGAGGACTCGATCCCCACGACGCTGCCGTTCGAGTTCAAGACGTCGGGCTACCGGATCGACACCGAACTGCCCGAGTACATGCGCCCCTGGCGCGACCGCCCGACCACCTGGTCCAACGTCACGCCCAACACCGAGAACGTCTACCTCGACGACGAGGGCGTCATCCAGTACCGGCCCGACTGGAACACGCCGGGCTACGACCAGCCCGTCACGCAGATCCAGTTCGCGCTCGGCTGCATCACCAGCTACCGCGTCGCCACCGACCCGGAGCGCAAGGCGCTCTTCCTGAAGCGGGCCAAGGCGCAGGCCAAGCGGCTCATCGACAAGCGCGTGGAGACGCGCGGCGCCTGGTACTTCCCGTACCCCTTCGACTGGTACCACCCCGAGCACAGCGGCGTCTCCTACAAGGCCCCCTGGTACTCCGGCATGGCGCAGGGCGAGGCGATCAGCCTCTTCATCCAGCTGTCGCAGCTGGACGGGGTCACGGAGGAGGAGCGGACGCTCTACAAGGCCGCGGCCGATGGTGCGTTCTCCTCGCTGCTGCGCGGCGACAACGCCAAGCCCTGGGTCGTCAACAAGGACGCCAACGGCTACTTCTGGATCCAGGAGTACCCGGGCGCCACCCCCGGCACCGGGGACTACACCTTCAACGGCATGATCTTCGCCACCTTCGGCCTGTGGGACTACTACGTCGCCACCGGCAACGAACTGGCCCTCAAGCTGTACGACGGCGCGGTCACCACCATGCGGGACCACTTCGGACGGCTGCGCCAGGCGAAGTGGCTGTCGTACTACTGCCACACCCACCGGGTCCCGACCAAGGGCTACCACCAGCACCACATCAACCTGTTCCGCCAGCTCCACTGGCAGACCGGCAGCCCCGTCCTCGCCCACCAGCAGGACACGCTGATCAACGACTACCCCAACGCCCTCCTCCTGCCGAAGGGCTCGGTCGCCGCGTTTGCCGCCGGCACGCACACCCTCTACAAGCTGAAGACGGCCGGCGCGCCCCTCTACGGCTGGTCCCCGTCGATGCACGACGCCCAGCTCGCGACGAAGAAGGTGACGTTCACCAAGGCCACCCAGGCTCCGGTCGACATCCGCCGCCGGATCGAGGGGCGGGGCATCTACTACCGCATCAGCGCGGGCGCCTACGCGGGCTACTGGGTCGGCGAGTACTACCCGAAGGTCTTCCTGCGCGGTGTGCACGTGTCCACCACGTACCGCCCGCAGCGCACCGCCACGTTCCCGCCGGACATCTCGATCACCTGCATCAAGTTCGGCAGCGACGGCCAGACCGGCACCACCAAGACGGTCAGGTTCGCCAAGAGCTCGAAGGCCCCGTTCGACCGCCGGGCCATCGTCAACGGCCGCCCCATGGTCCACATCACCGCGGGCGGACTGACCGGGTACTGGGCGCCGGCCGGTCCGGTCCTGACCGACGGGCATTAGTCCTCCGTAGGGGACCGGTGACCGTCCGGGCACCGATCCCCTTCCCTCCACCGGTCACCCCGGCATCACCGGTCCGTCGCATCCACCGGTCCCTACAGACACCGGTCCCCTCGCGGGCACCGGACGCGTATGCTCACAGGCCGTAGCAGTCCCCCCGGAAGCGAGAACGAAGTGAACTACAGGGTCCAGCCGAGCGCCCAGGTCGACGACACCGCCGAGATCGGCGCCGGCAGCAGCGTCTGGGACCTCGCGCAGATCCGCGAGGGCGCCCGTCTCGGCGAGGGCTGTGTGATCGGCCGGGGTGCCTACGTCGGCTCGGGCGTGCGCATGGGCGACAACTGCAAGCTGCAGAACTACGCCCTGGTCTACGAGCCGGCCGAGCTCGGTGACGGTGTCTTCATCGGCCCGGCCGTGGTCCTCACCAACGACCACAACCCGCGTTCCGTGGACCCCGACGGCAAGCAGAAGCGCGGCGGCGACTGGGAGGCCGTCGGTGTGAAGATCGCCGACGGGGCGTCGATCGGGGCGCGCTCGGTCTGCGTCGCACCGATCACCATCGGCCGCTGGGCCATGGTCGCCGCCGGCGCCGTCGTCACCAAGGACGTTCCGGACTTCGCCCTGGTCGTGGGCGTGCCCGCCCGCCAGGTCGGCTGGGTCGGCCGGGCCGGCGTCCGGCTGGTCGAGCGGGACGGGGAGACCGGGGTCTGGGAGTGCCCGAAGTCCGGCGAGCTCTACGACGAGAAGGACGGCGTCCTCGTGGAGCGGGCGGTCTGACGCCACGTACGACGGAGGGGGCCGGCAGCACACGCTGCCGGCCCCCTCTCGTGTGCGCGTCCGCCGCGCGCTACGCCTTCTCGCCCAGCAGCAGCCGGTCGAACTCCAGGCCCACCACGGACCAGTCCCACATCGCCAGCGCGTGCTTGGCCGCGGGCTCCGTGGCCGCGCGCCAGCTCTCCTCGGACTGCGTGAGCGCCAGGATGCGCTCCGCGGCCTCCTCCGGCGTGCCGACGACCCAGTCGGCGGGGAAGAGCGTCCGCGGCCCGTTCTCCAGCGACGCGAAGAACGGCCAGTCGCGGACCACCGGGAGCGCTCCGCTGACCGCGCCCTCGACCAGGCCGCAGTGGAAGCTCTCGCGCACCGAGCTGCTGAGGATGACGCCGACCTCGGTGAGCGCCGCCGGCACGTCGTCCGTCTGGCCCACGCGGTGCACGGCGCCGACCGCCTCGAGCTCCTCCAGCTCCGGCTGGAGCAGGTCGTCGTAGGCGCGGACCGCGGCGCCGGCCTTGCGGTTGAGGCCCTCGCCGATGATGACCAGGCGGTAGCGCTCGTCCTTCTCCCGCAGCTTCCGCAGCACCTGGAGGGCCCAGCGCGGGTCCTTGGCCACCGCGCTCACCCCGACCAGGCCGAGGTTGAAGCGCGCGTCGGCGCCGGACTTGTCGCGCTGGAAGGGCGCCAGGTCCATCGCGTTGGCTATGACGTGCGTGGTGGCGGTGTCGGGTCCGGCCAGCTGCGGCAGGACCTTCTCCGTGAGCTCCCGCAGGTGGTCGCTGACCAGGATCAGGTCGTCGACCCGCGTGAAGTCCACGACGTGCGGCCACCAGGCGAACACCTCGTAGCTGTGCAGCCGGACGATGACCCGCGTGGTGCCGGGGTCGACGGCGGTGAAGAGACCGGCCGCGTTGGTGCACCAGTCGACGAAGACGACGTCGGCCCAGTCCAGGTGGGGCCGCAGCGCCGCGTCGAGCTGGGTGCGGAACTCCGGCCGGCCGCCCAGCGCGTGCTCCATGATCCGCTTGAGGCCCTTGGCCAGCGGGCGGATCGTGTCGTCCTCGTTGACGTCGAGATAGCGGATCTCGACGTCGGGGTGGTTCTCGTAGCGCTCCCGGATCGCCCGCAGGAAGCTGGGGTTGGCGTACGTCGTGACCAGCAGCCGCAGCGGGCGGGTGCCGGTCGGCGCCGGCGCGGCGGGCAGGGCACGCCCGCGCGGCGCGGACAGCGCCTTGAACGCGACGCTCTTGCGGAAGGCGGCGAGGTATCCCTCGGGGTCCTGCGCCATCGGCGACGACACGCCGTCGAAGTGCAGGCCGCGGTGGAAGGCGAGGGAGAACGCGGTGGACAGGTGGTCGGCCGTGGCCGAGTAGTCCTGCTTCTTGAACCGCTGGTCAGCCAGCGCCAGCGCGGCCTCGATGGCCTTGTTGCGGACCTTGGGGTCGTCGTGGCCGCGTCCCAGGTCGGCGCGTGCGGCGTCGGCCAGCAGGGCCGCGCTGAGCTTGCGGTTGGCGATGCGGTCGGCGGCCTGGTTCAGCACGAGCGTGGCGCCCGTCTTGCGGCCGCCCTTGGCCATGCTCAGGCTGACCCGGCGGGCCAGCTTGGCGCGCATGCCGTCCGGCACCTTCGGCGCGACGACCGCGGTCCGCCAGGCCTTGGCGCCGATCGAGGTGCGCATCACGGCGGGCGACGAGGCCCGGCGCAGCACCGCGCCGGCGCCGTGCCGCACGGAACGCTTCGTCGTGCGCAGCGTCACGGTCGGGGACGGGACGGTACGGACCGCGTCGCGCAGGGCGTAGTGCATCCGGTGCTCGCCGCGCGCCTGCAGCGCCCGCAGCGCGGGGGCGACGCCGAACACCGCGTCGGCCCGCCGGTTGCGCTCGGCGAGCCGCCAGACGGTGTAGACGGCGTTGGCGTCCAGGGCGACGAGGACCTGCGCCTTGCGGGCGTTGCCTCGCACGAACGGGCTGCGTTCCGCGCTCGCCCAGGTCCGGCGGGACGGCGGGAGCTTCGCGACGCGCTTGGCGAAGGCGGTGCCGCGCTCCGCGGTCACCTCGGTCAGCGAGCACACGTCGGCGGCGTCGAGGACGCCGTCCACCGCTTCCCGGTCGAAGAGGCCGGCCAGCCGCACCGTCGCTCCCGCAGCCCTCAACTGCTCGACAGCGGCTTTCAGCATCGAGAGCGTCGGCGCCGAGCCGGCGATCAGGAGTACATGGGTCATGCGAGGAGGTCCTCCACCTGTTCTGCGTTCCGTTCCAGGGACGTGCTGTGGGCGTCGGCCCGGCGAGGGGGGCCGGGGGCGATTGCCCCGCCTGTCCTCGCCGGGCCGACGCGGGAGTTCACAGCCGTCCCGTCACACGGCGCTCTCGTACCCGGAGCCCTCCGGCTCCGTCGTCGGGGCCGGCCGGTTGCGGACCGGCGACGTGGCCGGCGCCTCGGTGCCGGGGAGCAGCCTGCTGTAGATCTCGTCCAGGACCACGGCCTGCGCCTCCCAGGTCCACTTCTCCAGCAGCTCCGGGTCCTCGTAGGCCTTCCGGTAGCGCTCCGGGTCGGCGAGGACGGCCTTGACGGCGCGGACGTAGTCCTCGACGTCCTGCGCCTTGAAGACCTCGCCCTGACCGGTCTTCTCGACCATCTCGGCCATGGTGCGGATGTCGCTGACCACGAGCGGCAGCTTGGCCTGCGAGTACTCGAAGAACTTGTTGCTCAGGGCCAGTTCGTGGTTGGGCAGGTGGTGCAGCGGGCTGACCGCCGCGTCGGCCGTGGACAGGAACTCGGGCACCTGCCAGTGCGGCACGAAGGGCAAGACGTGGACGCGGTCGCCGACTCCCAGCTCCTCGATCAACTGGATGATCTTGGCGGTGGCGGGGAAATGCTTGCCCGAGGGCGGCAGCGAGACCAGTGCGACGTGCACGTCGGGCATGTGCGTGAGGCCCTCGATCATGGTCTCGACGCCACGCACCGGGTTGATGCCGCCGCAGTAGGCCAGCAGCGGGGTGTCCTCGTCGATCCCGCACAGCTCGCGCAGGTTGGGGGTGGGGTCGACGTCGGCCACCTCGTCCGGCGCCGGGTTCTTCACCGGGGCGTTGAGGATGACGTAGGGCGTCTCCTTGAGCTTGTGCCCCTTCACCAGCAGCTCGGCCAGCGAGGGCGACACGGTGATCACCGCGTCGGCGAACACCGCGTGCTCCTTCTCCCAGGCCACGTGGCCCGGGAGCCAGCGCTCGTGGTGGGAGTGCAGGCCGGGGACGAACTCGTGCGCGTCCCAGACCAGCTTGACGGGGTGTCCGGCGCCCCGGAGGCGGACGGCCGCGCGGGCGCCGACGCCCAGCATGCGGAAGTCGTGCGCGTGGATCAGGTCGGGCTTGAGCTCGTCGATGTGCTTGGCGAAGGCCAGCTCGAAGTCCCACAGGTACGGCAGCAGGCGGCGCCAGGCGCGCTCGCCCATGGAGACCTGCCAGAACTTGATGAGCGCCTTGTCGAACGGGGTGTCGAACTTCATGCGCTTCCGCTTCGCCCGTCGCGTCGCGCGGGAACGCAGCGAGACCCACTTGCTGGTGGCCTTCGCGGCGGCCTTCGGCACGACCAGCCGGGCGGCCGAGCCGCCGGCGCTCGGCTTGCCGGGGCCGTCGGCCTTGGCGGCGGCCGCGCGGAAGCGCAGGTCCGCACGCCACGCCTTGACCTGCTGCTTGCGGTACGAGGCGATCTGGGGCGAACGGTAGGCGAGCGGGCTGCGGTAGCGCAGCCCCTTCAGGTCCGTCTTGCGGGGCCCGAGCGGGCTCGGCTTGGGCACGAGCCGGACCTCGGCGTCGCCGATGTTCCAGGTCTGCATCTCACGCGTGTTGGAGATGCCGAAGAGGATGACGTCCCATCCCGCCGCGGCGGCGGAGCGGGCCGACTTCTGGACGCGGGAGTCGTTCCTGACGCCGTTGTCCACGAGCATCACGATTCGGCCTCGGGTTCCCTTGGGCCGGCGCTGCCCGTCAGCGCTGTCGAGCTCCATATATACGTGTGCCTTTCGTGATCTGAAGCTTCTGGCACGTTGCAGGAGCCCGCACGGAGGATCGAGCTCGCACACCAGTTCCGTTCAAAGCGGGCGTCTCGTGCATTGCACTTGCGCGCAGACGGCACGGCCACATAACCCGGCCCGCATCAAAGCATACCGTCAGTGAGCCACAGCCCCCCGGTGCGGGCCGCTACCCGCCATGGCCACGGGCCGTCAATCGCCGACACGCCCGTATGATCGGGGTCCGGCCGTCAGTCGCTAATTTGGCAGGAGCAGTACACGTGAAGGTCATCAGCGTCGTGGGCGCACGCCCTCAACTGGTCAAGCTCGCCCCCATCGCGGCGGCTTTCGCCGACACGCCCCACCAGCACGTCATCGTGCACACCGGCCAGCACTACGACGCCAACCTCTCCGACGTCTTCTTCTCCGGCCTGGGCATCCCGGACCCCGACGTGCACCTCGGCGTGGGCTCCGGCAGCCACGGCGCCCAGACCGGCGCGGTGCTCGCCGCCATGGACAAGGTGCTCGAGGCCGAGAAGCCCGACTGGGTGCTCGTGTACGGCGACACGAACTCGACCGTGGCCGGCGCGCTCTCCGCGGTGAAGCTGCACTACCGCGTCGCCCACCTGGAGGCCGGCCTGCGCTCCTTCAACCGGCGGATGCCCGAGGAGCACAACCGCGTCCTCACCGACCACGCCGCCGACCTGCTGCTCGCCCCGACCGAGGAGGCCATGCGCCACCTCGCCAACGAGGGTCTGGCCGAACGCTCCACGCTCGTCGGCGACGTCATGGTGGACGTGTGCCTGCGCATCCGCGACGCCGTCCTCGCCGGTGAGCACCCCCGCCCGGCGCTGCCCGAGGGCATCGACGCCGACGCCCCCTACCTCGTGGCGACGCTGCACCGCCCGGACAACACCGACGACCCCGAGCGGCTCGCCGCCATCATCGACTCGCTGGCCGCCCTGCCCGTCCCGGTGGCGCTGCTGGCGCACCCGCGCCTGGTGGCCCGCGCCGAGCAGCACGGCCTCAAGCTCGACCAGGGTGCGGTGAAGGTCGGCAGCCCGCTCCCCTACGCCGGCCTCGTGGGCGCCGTCCTCGGCTCCGCGGGTGTCGTCACCGACTCCGGCGGCCTGCAGAAGGAGGCCTTCCTGCTGGGCCGCGCCTGCACCACGATCCGTCCGGAGACCGAGTGGGTCGAGACCCTCGAGGGCGGCTGGAACGTGCTGGTGCCGGACCCGCACGAGAGGCCCGACTTCACCGAGCTCGCCACGCGCCCCGCGCCCGAGGCCGAGCGCGGCACGCCGTACGGTGACGGCAACGCCGCGGTGCGGGCCGTACAGGCGATCGTCGAGGGCTGATCCGCCGCCCGTACCGTCACCGTTCCATCAGTCTCTCGGAGCACTCCTTTGCGAAACGTGATCAAGCGCCTCAGCCCGCCGGCTCCGGGTGCGATCCCGTCCGGCACCCGGACGACGGGGCCGCGGCCCGACGGAGTCCGACCGCACATGATCTACCTCGCCATCGGCTTCCCGCCGGCGGCGAAGAGCTGTGCGTACCGGATGCGCGAGACGGCGAACAAGTTCGTCGAGCTCGGCTGGGACGTCACCGTGCTCACCATCGCGGAGGAGTCCTGGGAGCGCGAGTACGGTCTCGACCACACGCTCTCCGACCCGGTGGACCCGCGGGTGCGGATCGTCGAACTCCCCCTGGCCCGTGAGGACCTGGAGACCGACATCCGGCTGTTCACCGAGGACCGGGCGCTGAACCCGATCCGCTGGATGCAGCGGGAGCGGGAGCGGCACCTGGAGCACTTCCCCGAGCCGGTGTTCGGCGGCTGGCGCGCGGCCCTGGAGCAGGGCGTCCTGGACATCCACCGGGAGTTCCCGGCCGACCTGCTGCTGGCGAGCTGCGCCCCGTACGTCAACCTGGCCGCCGCGTGGAAGCTGTGGGAGGTCCACAAGGTCCCCTACGCGATCGACTTCCGTGACGGCTGGTCGGTCGACGTCATCGGCGGCGGGGAGGCCTTCACGCGTGACTCCGTGGCGGGCGTCTGGGAGGACCGCGTCCTGTCGGAGGCCGTCGCGATCTGGTGCGTGAACGATCCGATCGCGGACTTCTATCGGGAGCGCTACCCCGAGCTCGCCGACCGGGTCCACGTCGTGCGCAACGGTTTCGACCCGGACAGCGTCCCGGAGGTGCACGGCGAGCCGGACCCGGAGGAGGGCCTGACCTTCGGCTACCTGGGGTCGGTCAACTTCAAGCCCGCCTTCCTGGCCACCGTCCTGGACGGCTGGCGGGCGGCCCGGGAACGCGACCCGCTCCTCGCCCGCTCCCGGTTCGAGATCCGCGGGCACATCGGCGCGGGCGCCAGCCGTGAGGCCAACGCCCACATGACGCTGATCCGTCAGGCCGAGTCCGACGGGGTGCTCTTCGGCGGCCCCGTGCCGAAGGCGGAGGTCGCCTCGACCTACGGCCGTTGGGACGCGCTGGTCCTGATGCTCGTCGGCGGCCGTTTCGTCACCTCCGGCAAGGTCTACGAGTTCATGGCCTCCGGGCTGCCGGTGGTCTCGTGCCACGAGGTGGACCACGACGCCTCCCACGTGCTCGCGGGACACCCGCTGTGGACCGGCGCCGTCGGCCTGGACGCGGAGGGCATCGCGGAGTCGTTCGTGAAGGCGGCCCGGATGGCCGTGGAGGCCACCCCGGAGCAGCGGGCCGAGGCCCGTGCCCACGCCAACAGGTTCACGCGCGGCGAGCTGATGGCCCCGGCCGCCCGGCAGCTGACCCAGGCCGTCCGCCCCGCGCTCCTCGCGGAGGGTTCGTCGGCATGACGACGGTCAAGCGGCGGGTGCTGGGGTTGCCCGCAGCGGTGGCCCGGGGGACCCTGCACCCGAAGGTACTGCGGACCGGCGCGGGTGCCCGTGCCTGGCGGCTCGTGGTGACCGCGCCCGGTCTGAGCGACTCCGTGCGCTCCCGGCTCGCCCGCCGGGTGGGTGGCGGCCTCGACAGGGCCAACCGGCCCGAGGGCGCGGTCCTCACCCTCAGCTCCGCCGCACGCCGTACCACCGGGGCGCGCCACCGGGCCGACCTGCTCGGCGAGGCCGCCCGGATCGAGCTGGCCCGCGGCCGGGTCCCGCGCGCCCTGACGGCCGCGGTCACCGCCGAACTCGCCTGCGGGGACGCGCGGTTGGCCGCCGGTGACACGAAGGCGGCCGCGGCCTCCGTGATCAGGGCCTTGCGGCTCGCCTTCCACCGGGTGCTGCACTTCGACCGGACGACCTCACCGCTCGCCGACGACCCCCGGGCGTACACGGCGCCGCTGCGGGGCAGCGCGACCGTCCGCGCGCTGTCGGAGGGAGCGGGCCGGGCCACCGAACCCGCCGCCGCCCCGGCCGGCCGGCCGATGCGCCTGCTGTTCGTCACCCGGGGCAACGCGAACTTCCTCCAGCAGATCCGCGACCACTACGAGGCGCACCCCGGTGTCGAGGTCCGGTCCCTGGACCTGAAGGACGAGCCGGAGCTCGACGGGCTGGCCACCTCACTGGCCCGCATCGCCGCCCACCGCCTCGGCGGAGACGCCGAGTTCGGCCGGCAGGCCGAGGAACTCCTGCGTCCCCACCTGGACTGGGCGGACACCGTCTTCGTCGACTGGTGCGTCGGCCCCGCCGCGATCTTCACCTCGGTCGATCCGGGGGACACGCGGATCGTGGTGCGGCTGCACAGCGCGGAGACCTTCAGCCTCTGGCCGTTCCTGGTCGACTTCTCCCGCGTCGACGACCTCGTCTTCGTCGGCGCCCACCTGCGCGACCTGACGGTCGCGACGGTGCCGCAGCTGTCGTCGGAGCGCGTACCGAGGCTGCACGTCATCGCCAACGCCATGGACCTGGCGAGCCATGTCCGCCCGAAGTCGGACGACGCCCGCTTCACCCTCGGCCTGACGGGCATCTCGTCGGTGGCCAAGGATCCCCGGTGGGCGATCGAGGTGCTGCGGATCCTGCGCGCCGAGGACTCCCGCTACCGGCTCTTCCTGCTGGGCGAGGACGTGGACGGGAAGCTCAGCGCCGCGGCCCGCTCCTACGCCCGGCAGTACCGCCGTGACGTGGCCGAGCTGGAGCCCTCGGGGGCCGTCCGGAGGCTGGGCCAACTGGATGACGTCCCCGCCGCGCTGACCGACGTCGGCGTCATCCTCAGCGCCTCCGTGCGGGAGAGCTTCCACTGCGGGTTCGTCGAGGGCGCCGCGAGCGGCGCCGTACCGGTGGGCCGGGACTGGCCGTTCTTCGCGGGCAAGGCCAACGGCGCCCGCACGCTGTTCCCGGCCGACTGGGTCGTCGGTACGGCCCAGGAGGCGGCCGACCGGATTTTGGAGGTCACCGCGACCCCGGAGCGCTGGCTGAAAGCGGGTCAGGCGGCGTCCGCGCACGCGCTGGCGGCCTGGGACTGGCCGGTCGTCCGCGAGGAGTTCGACCGCCTCCTGCTCCCCGACCACTGAAGGATCACACCTTGACCTCCGTGCCGGCGCCCGGTCGCGACCGCCTGCCCTCGCTGACCGGGCTCCGCTTCTGGGCTGCCCTGCTGGTCGTCCTGTACCACCTGTCCCGTCAGGTCGGGGCCGTCCCCGGCCTGAGCGAGACGGTCTGGTACGGCCGCAGTGGTGTAACGTTTTTCTTCGTTCTGTCCGGAGTCGTCCTCGCCTGGACGTACGACGGCGCGCGCGTGCCCACCCGGGTCTTCCTGTGGCGGCGCTTCGCCCGCATCTGGCCCCTGCTCGCGGTCAGCGTCGCCCTTTCGGTCGCCGTGTGGGCCCTCATGGACCGCGCCGTGTCGCTCAAGGCGGTGGCCGCCACCCTGCTGCTGGTGCACGCTTGGTTCCCGCAACCGGTCATGTTCACCGGCGGCAACCCGGCCGCCTGGTCGCTCACCGACGAGGCGTTCTTCTACCTGACCTTCCCCGTCCTGCTGGCACTGCTCGCCGGCCGCCGCGCCCGGGTGTGGCTGTGGACGGCGGTCGCCGTCACCTGCGCCGCTCTGGTCCTGTGGCCCGCCCTGTCCGGCCTGCCCCCCACCACCCGCAGCTGGGCCCTCGATTACCTGCCGCTGACCCGATCCCTCCAGTTCGTGCTGGGCGTGGTGGCCGGGCTCGCGCTCAAGCGCGGCTGGCGGCCGCCGGTCTCCCTGCCGGTGGCGATCGGGCTGGTCATCGCCTGGCACCTGGTGCTGATCCCCTGGTCCGACGCGGTACCGGACGCCCTCTGGTACAGCCCCTACACCGCCTCCCAGTGGCTCTCCGGACCCCTGTTCGCCGCCCTGATCTGCGCGGCCGCCCGCGCCGACCTGGACGGCCGGCGCACCGGACTGGGCGGGGCCTGGATGATCCGGCTGGGGCACTGGTCGTTCGCCTGGTACCTGCTGCACGAGATCGTGATCCGCGCCGCCGTCTTCCACTGGGGCAAGCCCGCCGCGGGCACCGGGACGCTCGTGTTCTGGGCGGGCGTGCTGGTGGTCAGCCTGGCCGCCTCGGCCGCCGCCTACCACTGGGTGGAGCACCCCGCCGAGCGGTGGCTGCGCCGCCTCGGACCGTCCGTGCGCCGGGCCCCGCTGCCCGAGACCCCGCCGGCCGTGGGCGCACGCTAGCCCCCCTTCCCCCGTTATCTTTTTCGCGGTCCTGCAAGAGGGCCGCTGGCCTCCGGGCCCGGCATGACTGTTGCCCCCTGTCGATGGGATGACCTGGGGGGTGGTGTCACCGGGTCCGAGGGGTGCCGTCGGAGACGCTGATCAGAGGTCCGGCCGCTGCCCGGCCCGGCGCAATGCCGGGCAGCTCGCGGGCGGCAGGTCTGCATAACGTGGATGCGCGCGAACGGCCCCACCGCCGAGGCCGGCACAGCATCGACGCATGTGGGGGCACGGTGATCGACATCGACGAGACGGGCGTCTTCCTCGGCCTGGACGTCGGCAAGAGCAACCACCACGGCCACGGACTCACCCCGGCCGGGAAGAGGGTCTTCGACAAGGCCCTGCCGAACGGCGAACCCCAGTTGCGGGCCGTCTTCGACAAGCTCAAGGCCAAGTTCGGCACTGTCCTGGTGGTTGTGGACCAGCCCGCCTCCATCGGTGCCCTGCCGCTGACCGTCGCCCGCGACGTCGGCTGCAAGGTCGCCTACCTGCCCGGACTCGCGATGCGCCGGATCGCCGACCTCTACCCGGGTGAGGCCAAGACCGACGCACGCGACGCGGCCGTCATCGCAGACGCCGCCCGCACCATGCCCCACACCCTGCGCTCCCTGGAACTCGCCGACGAGATCACCGCCGAACTGACCATGCTGGTCGGCTTCGACCAGGACCTGGCCGGCGAGGCCAACCGCACGTCCAACCGCATCCGCGGCCTGCTCACACAGTTCCACCCCAGCCTCGAACGCGTCCTGGGCCCCCGCCTGGACCACCCCGCCATCACCTGGCTGCTGGAGCGCTACGGATCTCCGGCCGCCCTGCGAAAGGCAGGCCGCCGCAAGCTCGTCGAGGTCGTCCGGCCCAAAGCGCCCCGCATGGCTCAGCGGCTCGTCGACGACATCTTCAACGCCCTCGACGAACAGACCGTGGTCGTTCCCGGCACCAACACCCTGGACGTGATCGTGCCGTCGCTGGCCAAGTCGCTGGCCGCCGTCCACGAACAACGCCGGGCACTGGAAGCCCGGATCGAGGCCCTGCTGGAGGCCCACCCTCTTTCCCAGGTCCTGACGTCGATGCCCGGCATCGGCGTCAGGACCGCCGCAGTCCTTCTGACCACCGTCGGCGACGGCAGCTCGTTCCCAAGCGCCGCCCACCTGGCCTCCTATGCCGGCCTTGCACCGGCCACCAAATCGTCGGGAACCTCGATCCACGGCGAACATGCTCCACGAGGCGGGAACCGACAGCTCAAACGCGCGATGTTCCTCTCTGCGTTCGCAGCCCTCCACGATCCCGCCTCCCGCAGCTACTACGACCGCTGCCGAGCCAGAGGCAAAACCCACACCCAGGCCCTCCTCCGCCTGGCCAGACAACGGATCAACGTGCTGTTCGCCATGCTTCGAGACGGAACCTTCTACGAACCCCGAACCCCACGCCTCGCTTGACGAAGGACATAGAGGCACCCCCCCCCCGCGAACGGCTCCGGCCCCCGCCCCGTACGGATACGGGGCGGGGGCCGGAGCCGTCTGCTATGCGGGTGTTCAGCCGCCGATGACGACGCGACGGACGCCCTTCCAGGCCTCCGGGTCGGTCGTACGGCGACCGTCGACCAGGACGGTGACGTCCGGCAGGTCGGCCGGGGTCAGCGTGCGGTACTCCGCGTGGTCGGCCTGGAGGATCGCGGCGGTGACCTTCTCACCGTTGTGCGGGGTGAGGCCGTGCGCCACGAGCTCGTCGTCCGTGTACATCGGGTCCGAGACGAACGGGACCGCGCCGCGCGCCTTGAGCGCCTCGACGGTCGGGAACACACCGGAGAACGCGGTCTCCTTGACGCCACCGCGGTAGGCGGCGCCCAGCACCAGCACGTTGACGCCGGTCAGGTCGCCGTAGGCGGCGGCCAGCAGGTCCACGGCGTACTCCGGCATCGCGGCGTTCGCCTCACGGGCGGAGCGCACGACGGTCGCGGCCGGGTCGTTCCACAGGTACATCCGCGGGTAGATCGGGATGCAGTGGCCGCCGACGGCGATGCCCGGCTGGTGGATGTGGCTGTAGGGCTGCGAGTTGCAGGCCTCGATGACCTTCTTGACGTCGATGTTGTTCTGGTCGGCGAAACGCGCGAACTGGTTCGCCAGGCCGATGTTGACGTCCCGGTAGGTGGTCTCGGCGAGCTTCGCCAGCTCGGAGGCCTCCGCGGTGCCCAGGTCCCACACGCCGTTGGGCTGCGGCAGGTCGGTGCGCTCGTCGAAGTCGAGGACCTGCTCGTAGAACTCCACACCGCGCTGCGTGGACGCCTCGTCGATGCCGCCGACGAGCTTCGGGTAGCGGCGCAGGTCGGCGAAGACCCGGCCGGTCAGAACGCGCTCCGGGGAGAACACCAGGTGGAAGTCCTCGCCCGCGGTGAGGCCCGAGCCCTCGGCCAGCATCGGCGCCCAACGGGTGCGCGTGGTGCCGACCGGCAGCGTGGTCTCGTACGACACGAGCGTGCCGGGCTTGAGGCCCTGGGCGATCGCCTTCGTCGCGGAGTCCATCCAGCCGAAGTCCGGGGTGCCCTCGGCATCGACGAACAGCGGGACGACCACGACGACGGCCTCGGACTCGGCGACCGCGGACGCGGTGTCCGTCGTCGCGCTCAGCAGCCCGGCGTCGACGGCCTGCTTCAGCTTGACGTCGAGGTCGTGCTCACCCGGGAAGGGCTCGACACCGGCGTTGACCAGCTCGACGACCTTCTCGTTGACGTCCGCGCCGATGACCCGGTGGCCCTTGGACGCGAACTGCACGGCCAGCGGAAGCCCGATCTTGCCGAGCGCTACTACACAGATGTTCATGGACGGTCGCTACTTCCTTTTCGAACCGTTCGGCTTCTTGAAACCGGCGGACTTCAACTTCCTGGCACCGATCGACCTCAAGCCGACGGCTCGGGACTTCACCTTCCCGGCGATGCCCTTCAGCACCCTGAGGACGAGCGCCCTCTTCGGCGGGTACATCCGGGCCGTGTCGATCACCACACGGCCCTTGTCGTTCACCACGGCCGACGCCCGGTACGGGTCCGCCTCCCGGCCCCAGCGCCGGGCCAGCGGCATGGGCAAGCCCTCACCGCGCACGGGAATCTCGTACGTCCGGCCGACGAGGTCCAGGTAGACCCGGACACCCCGCTTGGCGGTGACGTACGCGAGCGGGATCCGGGCGTGGAGCACGGTGGCAGCGCCGTCCTCGGTGGGCTCCACGCGCATCTCCCCCACCGGGGCCGGCAGGGTGTGGCCAGGCTTGAGGCGCCGCGCGCCGGGCTTGTCGGCCGACTTGGGCATGGCGCCGTCGACGAGCCGCAGCACGACCCCGGCCCGCCCGACGTCGCCGACGACCGGCACCCGCACGGACGCCGTGTAGGTGAGCCCGTCGCCCTCCTGCTCCCAGGCGGAGGCCAACAACTCGGTCCCTCGGGCGAGTTGCCCGGGGACCGACTCCTCCAGCAGCTGGAAGGTGCGGTCGGGCAGGCCGATGCGCGCGTCGCGGAAGCCAGGGTAACGGGCGAAGACGTGTTCGCCTTCGAGGACGAACGACGGGGCCCCGTGCTCCTGCTCGGAGGTGATCGCCCGGCACAGCTCGTCGATCGCGCCGGCGTGCGCCAGCGCGATCCGCACCCGGCGCTTGACGTCCATCGCGTCACGGATGCCGTCGGTGAAGTAGGTGTCGGCGAGCCGCGCGATGCCCGCGCAGATCTGCCGCTGAAGCTCGCGGTCCAGGCCGGGGAAGTCGGTCTGGACGAGCTTGGCCAGCTCCCAGGTGAAGTGCCGGCGCAGCACCGCGTCCCGCCGCGGGCCCGCCTCGATGAGGCCGGCCGCGAAGTCCATGATCTCCGCGGTGCACCGCAGCCGCGCCAGGTGGTCGGCGCGGTAGGTGATGTTGCTCGCGTCGCCGCGCTTGACGGCGAAGTAGCAGATGTAGTCGGCCACCACCGAGATCCTGCGCGCGCGGACGCACGCCTCGAGGGTGAACGGCTGGTCGCTGCCCACGGGCAGGTGCTCGGGGAAGCGCAGCTTGTGCTTCTCGACCAGCTCCCGCCGGAACAGCTTGGTGTTGGCCAGGGTGAACGGCAGCGCCGAGTCGTACAGGCTGACGTCCGGGTCGTTCTGCTTGAACAGCGCCTGGTGGACGTACCGGCCGTTGGTGCCGACCATCTTGCCGACGACCACGTCCGAGCCGTGCTTGTCGGCGTACTTCACCATGCGCTCCAGCGCTTCCTCGCCGAGGTAGTCGTCGGAGCCGATGAAGTACACGTACCGGCCCGTGGCCACCTCCAGCGCCCGGTTGCTGGGCGCGGCGGGGCCACCGGAGTTGGGCTGGTGAATCACCCTGACGGTGTCCGGGTACAGGGCCGCGAACCGGTCGAGTTCGCGGCCGCTGTCGTCGGTGGAGCCGTCGTCGACGGCGACGATCTCCAGCCGGTGCCGTCCGATGCTCTGCCCGAGGAGCGAGTTCAGGCACTCCGTCAGGTAGGGCATCGTGTTGTAGACGGCAACGATGACGCTGACGTCAGGCGCAGCACTCATTCTCCGGCTCCTGGTCTCCGACAGCCGACGGCCGGCTGGGTCCTGCGGGGAAGGTCTCACAGAACATAGGAGTCCCACCGAGCACGCACCGTTCCCCCGATGGGTGACGCTCAGCTGCCATGGACGGCCAGATCCTCCGGCTGCAGGGACACGCTGCGGTTGCTGGTGGCCGACTCCAGGACCGCGGCCGCGACCTCCACCGTGCGCATGCCCTGGCGCAGGGTGCAGATGTCGGCGGCCTTGCCGAGCACGGCGTCCCGGAAGAGCTCGTGCTCCACCAGGAGCGGCTCGCGCTTCGGGATGGCGTACCGGATCATGTCGCCCTCGGAGACACCGCGGAATGCCTGCAGGGCCTCCCACTCGGTGGTCACCGCCGCGTTGGAGTGGAACGTCAGGTCGGCGGTGAGGGTGTCGGCGATGAAGCAGCCGCGCTCACCGGTGACCGAGGTGAAGCGCTCCTTGAGCGGGCTCAGCCAGTTCACCAGGTGGTTCACCATGGTGCCGTCGTCGAGGCTGGCGACGGCGGAGACCATGTCCTCGTGCTCACGGCCGCTCTTGGAGACGGTGTGGGCGGCGATGGACACGTACTGGCGGCCCGTCACCCAGCCGGTGAGGTCGATGTCGTGCGTGGCCAGGTCCTTGACCACGCCGACGTCCGCGATGCGGTGCGGGAACGGCCCCTGACGGCGGGTGACGACCTGGTAGACGTCGCCCAGTTCGCCGGACTCCAGGCGGGCGCGCAGCGAGCGCAGCGCCGGGTTGCACCGCTCGATGTGGCCGACGCCGGCCACCAGGCCGCGCGACTCGAACGCGTCGACGAGCCGACGGGCGCCCTCGACGGTGTCGGCGACCGGCTTCTCGATCAGCGCGCAGACGCCGGCCTCGGCGAGCGCCAGGCCGACCTCCTCGTGCAGATGGGTCGGGCAGGCCACGACGGCGTAGTCGAGCCCGAGAGCGATGAGCTCCTGGACGGTGTTCAGGACGGGCGCGCCCTGCGCGGCACCGAACTTGTCACCCATCGGGTCGACGACACCGACCAGCTCGACGCCGTCCAGACCGGACAGCACACGGGCGTGGTGACGCCCCATCGAACCGAGGCCGACGAGTCCGGCCCGCAGCGGCTTGCTCACAGCTGCTCTCCCAGCGCGTTCACAGCGGTCACGATGCGCTCCAGGTCCTGCGCGGACAGGGCGGGGTGCACGGGCAGCGAGACGACCTCGGCGGCCGCGCGCTCCGTCTCCGGCAGGTCCCAGGAGCGGCCGGCCTTCTGGTCCGGCTCCCAGTACGGCTTCAGGCGGTGGATCGGGGTCGGGTAGTACACGGCGTTGCCGATGCCGGCCTCGGTCAGCTTGGCCATGGCGGCGTCCCGGTCACCCCGGATCCGCACGGTGTACTGGTGGTAGATGTGCCGCGCGCCCTCGGCGACCGTCGGCGTCACCACGTTCGCCGCGGTGATGTGCTCGGTGAGGTACGCGGCGTTGGCGATGCGCTGCTCGGTCCAGCCGGCCAGCTTGGCGCGCTGCACCCGGCCGATCGCGGCGGAGACGTCCGTCATCCGCACGTTGGCGCCGACGATCTCGTTGGCGTAGCGCTGCTCCATGCCCTGGTTGCGCAGCAGGCGCAGGGTCCGGGCGACCTCCGCGTCGGCCGTGCTGATCATGCCGCCCTCGAGGCTGTGCATGTTCTTCGTCGGGTAGAAGCTGAAGGTGCCCGCGGAGCCGAAGGCACCCACCGGGGTGCCGTGCAGCGCGGCCGCGTGGGCCTGGCAGGCGTCCTCGAGGACGGCCAGCCCGTGCTGCCCGGCGATCGCCATGATCCGGTCCATCGCGGCCGGGTGGCCGTACAGGTGGACCGGCATGATCGCCGCGGTGCGCGGGGTGATCGCCGCCTCGACGGCCGCCGGGTCCAGGCAGTAGGTGTCGGCCTCGATGTCGGCGAAGACGACGTCGGCGCCGACCAGCCGCACCGCGTTGGCGGAGGCCGCGAACGAGAACGACGGCACGATGACCTCGTCACCCGGGCCGATGCCGAGCGCCATCAGCGCCAGGTGCAGCGCGGAGGTGCCGGAGTTGACCGCGACGCAGTGGCGCCCGTCGACCAGCTCCGAGAACTCCTCCTCGAAGGCGGCCACCTCGGGACCCTGGACGACCCGGCCGCTGCGCAGCACGCGCACCGCGGCCTCGATCTCCTCCTCGTCGATCACAGGTTTGGCGGCCGGTATGAACTCATGGGCGTCGGTCATCGACATCCCCTCCTCTACGGCGACCTCGAAGGCGCGTCGTGCATGGTCGGGAAGGGGCCGCGTCGAACCCGGCTCGGCCGCATCCCTGGGTGTTCACCGCTGCCTGTGGGCGGGCGAACGGCTTGTACACAGGACCCCGCCCCCGAGGGTTCCTTGCGGGAAGACAGCCGTATCCGGGCTGGAGGACCGGACGTGCGGTTCGGCTGCAGTCACGGTGTGCATGGCTGTGGCCACCGAGACCGCAGTTCACGTTACCAGCATGGGCACGACGATTTTCCCCAGGGTTACCACAGTGAAACCCCCTCGGCGGGTGCGGTCCATCACAAGCGAAACACAGGGTAACCCGCCTGGTGACGCTGAGCGACGCGGCCGGCGGCGCGGGCCGCCCGGTGTTCGAACCGGGTGCCCCGCGCCGCCTACGCGACGCCCGTCCTGCGGACCGCGGGACGGTCAGTCCTCCGTCGTGGCCGAGACGGACGGGACGCTCTGCTGCGCCGCCGCCGTCTTCTTCGCCGTGGACTTCGCGGCCTTCTTGGCCGTCGTCTTCTTGGCCGCCGCCTTCTTCGCGACCGTCTTCTTGGCCGCGGTCTTCTTGGTGGCGGCCTTCTTGGCGGTGGCCTTCTTGGCCGTCTTGCGGGCGGCCGCCTTCTTCGCCGGAGCGGCCTCGGCCGGCTCCTCGCCCGCCTCGGCTTCCGCCGGGGTCTGCGCGGGAGCCTCCGCCGGGGTCTCGGCGGGGGCTTCGGCAGGGGCTTCGCTCTCCGCCGGGGCCTCCGCCGCGGCCGCCGGGACGACCACGACGGCCGTCTCCTCGGGCGCGGTGGGCGCGGTGGCCTTGCGCACGGCACGGCGGCGCGGACGGGCCGGAGCCGCACTCTCGACGACCGGCTCGGCGACCGCCTCGGCCTCGGCCTCGGTCGCGGCTTCGGCGGGCTGCTCCGCGAGCGCCTCCGCCGGCGCTACTTCGGGGACCGTCACCACGGCGGCCTCCGCCCCGGCGGGCGAACCGGCCGGCGCGGACACCTTGCGGGTGACCCGACGGCGCGTACGGCCCTTGGGCGCGGCCTCCTCGACGGCGGGAGCCTCGGCGGTCGGCGCCTCGGCGGCCGGCGCCTCGACGACCGGGTCCTCCACGGCGACCGGCTCGGCGTGCGCGGCGACGGCCTCCGCCGGCTGCACCGGACGCTCCACCTCTTCCTCGGCGGTGACGTCCTGCGCCGTGGGAGCCTGCGCCGGCACCTCGGAGACGACCTCCTGCCGCTTCGCGGCGCCCTTCGGCGAGCCCGCCGGAGCCGAGGCGCGACGGCTCGCCCGGCGACGGCCGCGACCACGGGTGGCGGCGGCCTCCGCCTCGGCGACGCTGCTGTACAGCTCCTCGTCGGGGGCGAAGTCGGGCGCCTCCAGCGCGACCGGCGCGGCCACCTCGGCGGCGACCTCGGCCTCGCTCTCGGCCTCCTCCGCGACGGCCACCACGGCCTCGGCGGTCTCGGCGGCCACGGCCTCGTGCTCGGGCACCTGCCCGTCCCCGCCGCGGCCGCGCTTGCGGCGCTTGCCGACGCCGGCGGCGGACGGCTGGTCGAGGTGGACGATGACGCCCCGGCCGTTGCAGTGCACGCAGGTCTCGGAGAAGGACTCCAGCAGCCCCTGGCCGACCCGCTTGCGGGTCATCTGCACGAGCCCCAGCGAGGTCACCTCGGCGACCTGGTGCTTCGTACGGTCACGGCCCAGGCACTCGAGGAGGCGCCGCAGGACGAGATCCCTGTTGGATTCCAGCACCATGTCGATGAAGTCGATGACGATGATGCCGCCGAGGTCGCGCAGCCGCAGCTGGCGCACGATCTCCTCGGCCGCCTCCAGGTTGTTCCTGGTGACCGTCTCCTCGAGGTTGCCGCCCTGACCGGTGAACTTGCCGGTGTTGACGTCGATGACGACCATCGCCTCGGTCCGGTCGATCACCAGCGAACCGCCGCTGGGCAGCCATACCTTGCGGTCCAGCGCCTTGGCGAGCTGCTCGTCGATCCGGTAGGTCGCGAACACGTCGACCTCGGAGGTCCACCGGGACAGCCGCTCGGCCAGGTCCGGCGCGACGTGCGCGACGTACCCGTGGATGGTGGACCAGGCGTCGTCACCGCTGACGACGACCTTGGAGAAGTCCTCGTTGAAGATGTCGCGCACGACCCGGACGGTCATGTCCGGCTCGCCGTACAGCAGCGTCGGGGCGTTGCCGCTCTTGGCCTTCTTCTGGATGTCCTCCCACTGCGCCTGCAGCCGCTCGACGTCACGGCGCAGCTCGTCCTCGCTCGCGCCCTCGGCGGCGGTGCGCACGATGACGCCCGCGTCCTCGGGGACGATCTTCTTGAGAATGGACTTCAGCCGGGTCCGCTCGGTGTCGGGCAGCTTGCGGCTGATGCCGGTCATCGAGCCCTCGGGCACGTACACCAGGTAGCGGCCGGGGAGGGAGACCTGGCTGGTCAGACGGGCGCCCTTGTGACCGATCGGGTCCTTGGTGACCTGCACGAGGACCGACTGGCCCGACTTCAGGGCGGACTCGATACGGCGCGGCCCGTTGGCCATGCCCAGCGCCTCGAAGTTGACCTCACCGGCGTACAGGACGGCGTTGCGCCCCTTGCCGATGTCGATGAAGGCGGCCTCCATCGACGGCAGCACGTTCTGGACCTTGCCCAGGTAGACGTTGCCGACGTAGGAGGTCGACTGCTCCTTGTTGACGTAGTGCTCGACGAGCACGCCGTCCTCCAGGACGCCGATCTGCGTACGGTCGCCGTTCTGCCGGACGACCATCACGCGCTCGACGGCCTCGCGGCGGGCCAGGAACTCGGCCTCGGTGATGATCGGGACGCGGCGGCGGCCCTGCTCACGGCCTTCCCGGCGGCGCTGCTTCTTGGCCTCCAGACGGGTCGAGCCCTTGATGGACTGCACCTCGTCGGACGGCTCGCTCGCCTTGCGGGGCTCACGCACCTTGACGACGGTGCGCTCCGGGTCGCCCTCGCCCGGCTCGGTGTCGACGGAGGTGTCCCCGGCACGGCGGCGACGGCGACGACGACGACGGCTGCCGGCGGTGGAGCCGCCGGCCTCGTCGCCGTGCTCGTCCTCGGCGTCCTCTTCCTCCTGCTCGGCGGTGTCCTCGGCGTCCTGCGCGGCCTGCTCGGCGGCGAGCTCCTCGGACTCGGCGTCACCGGCCTCGCCCTCAAGGGCCTCACCGCGACGGCGACGACGGCCGCCCCGGCGACGACGACGGCGCGAACCGCCCTCCTCGGCCTCGTCCTCGCCCTCGCCCTCGACGACGTCCTCGGCCGTCTCGTCGGCCTCCTCCGGCTCCGCCTCGTCCTCGAAGGCGGCGGGCTCGGCGGCGGCGGTCTGCACGGCCTCGGCGCTCTCCTCGCCCTGGGCCGCACCCCGGCGACGGCGGCGACGCCGCGACCCGGTCGGCTCCTCGGGGAACTCCTCGACGGCCTCGGGCTCCACGGCCTCCGGCTCGACGGTCTCCGCCTCGGCGGCGGCGGCCTCGGCGGCGGCGCGCTCCGGCGTCTGGAACCTCGGCTCGGTGAACACGGGCGCCTGGAACACGGCGACCGCGGGGCGCGCGGGGCGCCTCGGCGCCTCGGCGTCGTCACCGGCCGGGCGCGCGGGCTCGGAGAAACCGACCGCGGCCTTGCGGACGACACGCCGACGCGCGCGACGGGGAGCGGCCTCCTCCTCGGCCTGGGCGGCGGGAGCCTCGGCGGCCTGAGGGGCTGCGGGCGCCACCGGAACCTCGGCGGTCCGGGACGCCTCGACGGCCTTCGCCGGCTCGGCGGCGGGCACCTCGGCCTCGACGGTCTCGCTGACCTCGGCGGCCTCGGCGGCCTCGGCGGGCGCGGACACGCGCCGGGTGGCCCGGCGACGGGTGCGGCGCGGGGCCGCCTCCTCGGCGGCGGGGACCTCGGCGGGCTCGGCGGCGACCGGCGTCTCCGCCTCGGCGCCGGCGGTCGCCTCGGCGGCTTCCGCGGTCTCGGCGGCCCTGGGCTCGCCGGCGGGCGCGGAGACCCTGCGGCTGGCGCGACGGCGCGGGCGCGCGGGCGCGGCCTCGGCGGCCGGCTCTTCCACGGGCTCCACGGCGGGCTCCTCGGCGGCTTCGGCGACCGGCTCGGCGGCGGCGGTCACGGGCACCACGGTCTCGGCGACCTCGGCCGGCGCCGGAGCACCGGCGGGCGCGGACGCGCGCCGGGTGGCACGGCGACGGGGACGCGCGGGCTCCTCGGCGACGGCGGCGGTCTCCTCGGTGGGCGTGCCCTCCGCGACCGGCTCCGGCGCCTCGGCGGCGGGGGTCACGGGCAGCACGGTCTCGGCGACCTCGGCCGGCGCCGGAGCACCGGCGGGCGCGGACGCGCGCCGGGTGGCACGGCGACGGGGACGCGCGGGCGCCGGCTCCGCCTCCGCGGCGGTCTCGGCGGCCTCGACGGTCTCGTCCGTCTTCTCCTCGTCACTGTCGTCGGCGACGAGATCGGCGACGGAACCGGCGGCCGGTATGGCCGGCGCGACGGTCTCGGCCGGGGTGTCGGTGCCGGCGGCCGGCGGACCGGCCGGGCGGGAAGCGGCCCGGCGCCGACGACGCGGCGGCAGGGTGTCGCTGGGGGTGTTCGATTCGGAGTCCGTGACGGACTCGGTGGTTTCGATCGGCTCGAGCATGCGGGTGTGTCTCCCGTCAGGCTCCCGGGCGCCGCACCTGGTCCGGCTTCGACCTCGTCGAAGCCGTTGACGTCCGCGGCTCGCGCTGTGCGCGGTACCGCCGTCCGGGGCGCGGCCGCCGCACGGAAGCTCTCTGTGTCTTGTCTCGCCGGTTCCGTACGCCATGTTGCGTACGGCCTGGCGAAAGTCTTCTGGTCGGTGCGCTGCCCGACCCAGGTGGCTCCCGAGTACGAGGGCGGCGCTACGACGTCCGTCCCTGTGCGGGACCTTCCTTACGCCGGCGCCTTCGCGGCGGCAGTCGCATCGGCCGTCAAAGGGGCCTCGGCTGCCTCGCGGTCGGGCGCGAGCGGGTCGGTCACCGCGCCGGTCTCTTCATCGAACAGCCCCTGCGCCAGCCTGGTCACCGCTGCGGGGACCGGCGGCGCCAGGTCGGCCACGGCGCGGAGACCGGACAGGACGTCGTCGGGTCGTACGGCAGGCGTCACGTGCCGAACAACCAGCCGCAGTATCGCACAGGGCTGGTCGATAGGCCTATCAGCCTGTGGAGAGTGCGTTTCCAGCCGTACGACGGCGGAGCGGGCGTCGAAGGTACGGACGCCGTTCTTGGTGAGGCGTTGGACCTCGACGGTGTCGGCCGCGTTGAAGGCGGCCACCGCGCGGTCGGCGTCCGCGGGGTCCACGCCGTCCAGGCGCAGTTCCCACACGGAAGCCGTGAGCCGGTCGGCGAGCCCCGGGGTGCGGGCCTCGACCGCCTCGATGACGTCGAGCCCGGCGGGCAGCGACTCGTCGAGGAGCCTGCGCAGCTTCTGCGGATCACGCGCCTCGGTGAGCGCGATCTCCAGATACTCGGCCTCACTGCCCGTGCCGGTGGGTGCGGCATTGGCGTACGACACCTTCGGGTGCGGCGTGAACCCCGCCGAGTACGCCATCGGCACCTCGGCACGGCGCAACGCGCGCTCGAAGGCACGCTGGAAGTCACGGTGGCTGGTGAACCGGAGGCGGCCGCGCTTGGTGTAGCGCAGTCGGATGCGCTGCACCGCGGGTGCGGGCGGCGGGCCTTCGGGCTGTCGCTTGCCCAGTGTCGTTCAGTCCTTCGTGAGAGCGGTCGTACTGCTACCAAGAGTACGTGTCTCGCGGGCCGAAGGTTCCCTCCGGGCCACGGCCTCCCGCTCCCGCGGCTCCCCGAAGAGCATCCGCCGGAGGTCGGCGCGGGCCTGCCGTGCGGACTCCCGGGCCGCGGTCAGGGCCTGGCGGCCGGCCCGGCCCACGGCGCGGGCGGCCTCGGCGGCGGGGCGCAGGACGGTGTCGCGGACGACGTGCCCGAGGGGGGTCAGCACGGTGCGGTACACCCAGCGCACCGGCTCCACGAAGATCCACCGGAAGAGCGTCCCCAGGAAGCGCCCGACGGCGAGCGAGATGCGCCCCGCGATCCGCCAGGCATGCCCGAGGGCGTCCCCCACCTCCCGCCCGACGAGGGCGAGGAAGCGGCCGGCCGGCGCGAGGACCCAGCGCCACAGCGTGAGCGCGGGCAGGACGAGGAGGATCCGCGCGGTCCAGTACAGAGCCCAGCCGATTCCGGTGACGAGCAGCGCGAGGAGCGTCACCACGCCCCGCGCGCACCAGGCGATCGCCCGGCCGGCCGGCGCGAGGACCCACGTGTGGCACCAGCGGGCGGGGACGACGACCAGGTATCGCGCGAGCCAGGTCAGCGCCGTGAGGAAACCGACCCCCACGGGGGTCAGCACGCGCGCGTACAGCCAGGAGAAGACGGCGAAAGTGCCACCGGCCAGCCAGGCGAGGACGGCGAGGGCGCCGCGGGCCAGCCAGGCGAAGGCGTGGCCGACGGGGGTGAGGACGTGCCGGTAGCACCATGCCAGGGGGACGACGACCAGCACCTTCCCGAGCCAGGCGAGCGCCCTGCCGGTGGGGGCGACGACGTACCGCCACAGGCCGACCAGGGGCCACACGAGCAGGACCTCGCCCAGCCACAGCAGGGCCCGGCCGAGGGGCCTCAGCACCGTGTCCTTCAGGAGGCGGCCGGCGACGACCAGGGCGTCCCACGCCATCCGCACCGGTACGACCAGCACGAGCACGACGATCCGCACGGGCAGCCGGATCGCGACCACGAGACACCCCTCGGGCGGCTCCTGCGCGGGCTGCCGGGCGGCCGGCTTGTCGAGGTCCATGTACACGTAGACGCCACGGCCACCCGGCCGGATCCCGCATCCGCGCGCTTTCGACGCCCGACACGACGAAGGGGTGTCCCGAAGGCCCGCCCACCGGCCCGGGACACCCCTCACGTGTCGTCACCGCGGGGTCAGTGGCTGTGCCCGCTCCCCGCAGGCTGCTTCACCGACAGCGGGAGCAGCTTCTTGCCCGTCGGGCCGATCTGGATGTGGGTGTCCATGGCCGGGCAGACACCGCAGTCGAAGCACGGCGTCCAGCGGCAGTCCTCGACCTCCGTCTCGTCGAGGGCGTCCTGCCAGTCCTCCCAGAGCCAGTCCTTGTCCAGGCCGGAGTCGAGGTGGTCCCAGGGCAGGACCTCCTCGTAACCGCGCTCACGGGTGGTGTACCAGTCGACGTCCACGCCGAAGTCGGCCAGCGCCTTGTCGGCGCAGCTCATCCAGCGGTCGTACGAGAAGTGCTCGCGCCAGCCGTCGAAGCGGCCGCCGTCCTCGTAGACCGCACGGATGACGGCGCCGATGCGGCGGTCGCCGCGGGAGAGCAGGCCCTCGACGATGCCGGGCTTGCCGTCGTGGTAGCGGAAGCCGATCGAGCGGCCGTACTTCTTGTCGCCGCGGATCTTGTCCCGGAGCTTCTCGAGACGGGCGTCCGTCTCCTCGGCGCTCAGCTGCGGCGCCCACTGGAACGGGGTGTGGGGCTTGGGCACGAAACCGCCGATCGACACCGTGCAGCGGATGTCGTTCGAGCCGGAGACCTCGCGGCCCTTCTGGATGACGCGCGTCGCCATGTCGGCGATCTGGAGGACGTCCTCGTCGGTCTCCGTCGGCAGGCCGCACATGAAGTACAGCTTCACCTGGCGCCAGCCGTTGCCGTAGGCGGTGGCGACCGTGCGGATCAGGTCCTCCTCCGAGACCATCTTGTTGATGACCTTGCGCATGCGCTCGGAGCCGCCTTCGGGGGCGAAGGTGAGACCGGAGCGACGGCCGTTGCGGGTCAGCTCGTTGGCCAGGTCGACGTTGAACGCGTCCACCCGGGTGGAGGGCAGGGAGAGGCCGATCTTGTCGTCCTCGTAGCGGTCCGCCAGGCCCTTGGCGACCTCGCCGATCTCGCTGTGGTCGGCGCTGGACAGGGACAGCAGGCCGACCTCCTCGAAACCGGTCGCCTTCAGGCCCTTCTCGACCATGTCGCCGATGCCCGTGATGGAGCGCTCGCGCACCGGGCGGGTGATCATGCCGGCCTGGCAGAAGCGGCAGCCGCGGGTGCAGCCGCGGAAGATCTCCACGGACATGCGCTCGTGGACCGTCTCGGCCAGCGGGACCAGCGGCTGCTTGGGGTACGGCCACTCGTCGAGGTCCATGACGGTGTGCTTGGACACGCGCCACGGGACACCCGACCTGTTCGGCACGACTCGCGCGATCCGGCCGTCCGGGAGGTACTCGACGTCGTAGAACGCCGGGACGTACACCCCGCCCGTCCTCGCCAGGCGGAAGAGGACCTCCTCGCGGCCGCCGGGGCGGCCCTCCGCCTTCCACTCGCGGATGATCCTCGTCATGTCGAGCACGGCCTGCTCGCCGTCGCCGATGACCGCCGCGTCGATGAAGTCGGCGATCGGCTCCGGGTTGAAGGCCGCGTGGCCGCCCGCGAGGACGATCGGGTCGTCGATCGTGCGGTGCCGGGACTCCAGCGGGATGCCGGCCAGGTCCAGGGCGGTCAGCATGTTCGTGTAGCCCAGCTCCGTGGAGAAGGACAGGCCGAGCACGTCGAACGCCTTCACCGGACGGTGGCTGTCCACCGTGAACTGCGGGACGCCGTGCTCCCGCATCAGGGCCTCCAGGTCCGGCCACACGCTGTACGTGCGCTCGGCGAGGACGCCCTCCTGCTCGTTCAGGACCTCGTAGAGGATCATGACGCCCTGGTTGGGCAGACCGACCTCGTACGCGTCCGGGTACATCAGCGCCCAGCGGACGTCACAGTCGTCCCAGGGCTTGACGGTGGAGTTCAGCTCGCCGCCCACGTACTGGATCGGCTTCTGCACATGCGGGAGCAGGGCTTCGAGCTGCGGGAACACCGACTCGACAGACATCGGGGGAACTTTCGTGAGCTGACTGGGGATACCCCCGGCCGGAGGCTGGGGGGAGGGTGACCATCAAGCCTAACCCGGTCGGAGGTGCTCTCAGACCTCCATCGCCCCGCTGACCGTCGCCCACGCCTCCGGCAGCGCCGCCTCCGCCAGCTCCGCCCGCCGTTCCTCACGGCCGTACAGCAGCCCGTAGGTGAACGCGCTCTCCCCCGCCGCGTGCGCCTGGGCCGCCAGGTCGCACAGGGCCTCGCGCGTCATCACGCTGTCCTGGTGGTCGCCGAGCAGGCTCTGCAGGGACTTCATCATCCGGACGAGGCCGACGGCCGGTTCGCCGAGCGCCGGTGCCGCGGCCTCCGCCGAGTAACGGGTCCGCTTGGCCTTCTTGCGGGCCTCGTGCAGCGCCACGTCCCGTTCGGTCCCGGGCGGCCGCCCGAGCGCTTCCTCGACGAGCGCGGCCACCTGACCGAAGTCCTTGCGGACGGCCTTGGCGATCACCTTCGACGGCTCGCCCGCGGCCGCCTCGAGCAGGGGCGGGTCGTCCACCAGCCGGTCCAGCGTGTCCAGCAGGGCCAGATACCGGCTGCCGTCCAGTACGGCGAGCAGTCGTCGGCGCGAGCCGCCGCCGCGCGCCCGTGACCAGGTGCGCAGGCGGTTGCGGACCGGGCCGGTGACCAGCGGGCGCGGGAGTTCCTCCAGGGCGGCGGTCAGCCGTTCGGTGAGCACCTCCTGGTCCCGGTCCACGCCCAGCTCCCCCGCGAGCCACTTCAGTTCCTCGCCGATGGGGTCGGTGACGGTGCGGTCGAGGACCTTGGCGAAGGAGCGGAAGGCACTGCGGGCCCGGCGGGTGGCGACGCGCATCCGGTGCACGGCGTCGGGGAGGTCCCGGCGGACGGCCGGATCGAGCTCGACGAGGGCGTCACGCTGGGCGCGCAGATACATGAGGACGTGGTCCCCGGCGGTCAGGGGCGCCACGGCGGACGGCTCCCGCACCGACTGGACCGCCGGCCCCGCTTGTCCCGCCGGCACCGCTGCCGCCGCTTTCCCGGCCTTCGCGGTCTTGCCGGGCTTGCCGGGCTTCGTGGTCTTGCCGGGCTTCGCGTTCTTGCCGGGCTTCGCGTTCTTGCCGGGCTTCGCGTTCTTGTCGGCCTTCGCGGTCTTCCCGGCCTTCGTCGTCTTCCCGGCCTTCTCCGCTCTTCGCTCCTTCTTCGGCCGCGTCTCCTCCAGCGCCCGCGCCAGCTTCGACGCCGAGGCGGAGGGCCGTACGCCCGCCGTACGCAGCTGTTCTTCCACCGTGTCGAGGAAGGCCGGGTCACCGCCGTCGGCGAGCTCGACCTCGATCTCGGTCCACCGCGCGGAGCCGCCGCGCCCGGTCAGCCGGTCGGCCCGTACGGCGTCGAGGCTGACCTCGGCCAACAGCCGGCCCTCCCCGTCGACGAGGTCACGGACGTCGCGGGCCGAGCGCAGCCGGACCACCGGCACCAGCTCGGCGCCCCGGACCCGGGAGCGAACGAGCCCGGCGAGGGAGCGCGGGACGGTGTCGGACAGCGGGGCGCGGATCTCGTCGCGGACGCCCGGGGCCACCGGGAACTTCAGGTGCCAGCCCGCGTCGGAGCCGCCGGTGCGGCGGCGCAGGGTGAGGGAGGCGGCGGCGAGTCGTTCGTCGGCGGTGTCGTAGTAGGTGGCGTCGAGTTCGGCGACGCCCTTGTCGAGGACGGCCGCGACCCCGGCGACGCCGGTCAGGTCGGGCAGTGCGCTGTCGTCGGATTCGTACTTGCGCTCGATCTCGCGTTTCGTCTCCGCCATGAACCGAATCTAGTGGCAGTCGGGGCCGGAGGGCAGTGCCGACCGGCCCCGAATACCGCACCGCTCAGGCGGACATGGGCCGCTGGACGCGGATCGACTGCAACAGCCCCACCGCCACCCACACGGCGAACATCGACGAGCCTCCGTAGGACACGAACGGCAGGGGCAGGCCGGTGACCGGCATGATGCCGAGGGTCATGCCGATGTTCTCGAAGGACTGGAAGGCGAACCAGGCGACGATCCCGGCGGCGACGATCGTGCCGTACAGCTCGGTCGTCTCGCGGGCGATGCGGCAGGCCCGCCACAGGACGATGCCCAGCAGGACGATGATCAGGCCGCCGCCGACGAAGCCGAGTTCCTCGCCCGCCACGGTGAAGACGAAGTCCGTCTGCTGTTCCGGGACGAACTGACCCGTCGTCTGCGAGCCCTGGAACAGTCCGGCGCCGGTCAGTCCGCCCGAACCGATCGCGATGCGGGCCTGGTTGGTGTTGTAGCCGACGCCCGCCGGGTCGAGGCTGGGGTTGGCGAAGGCCGCGAAGCGGGCGATCTGGTAGTCGTCCAGGATGTGCAGCTGCCACACCGCGACGGCGCCGATCGCGCCCGCGCCGAGCAGGCCGAAGACCCAGCGGTTGGAGGCGCCGGAGGCCAGCAGCACACCCAGCACGATGATGACCATGACCATGACCGACCCCAGGTCGGGCATGAGCATCACGATCAGCATCGGCACGGTGGCGAGACCCAGCGCCTGCACCACCGTGCGGTGGTCGGGGTAGGGCTTGTCGCCCGCGTCGACCCGGGCCGCCAGCAGCATCGCCATGCCCAGGATGATCGTGATCTTCACGAACTCCGAGGGCTGCAGGGAGAAGCCGCCGCCGAGCACGATCCAGGAGTGCGCGCCGTTCACCGTGGAGCCGAGCGGGGTGAGCACCAGCAGGATCAGCAGCACCGACAGTCCGTAGAGGATCGGCACCGCGTTGCGCAGGGTGCGGTGGCCGAGCCAGACGGTGCCGACCATCAGGGCGAGCCCGATGCCGGTGTTCATGAGGTGCCGTACCAGGAAGAAGTACGGGTCGCCCTGGTTGATCTCCGTGCGGTTGCGGGTCGCCGAGTACACCAGCAGGGAGCCGATCAGCGACAGGGCCGTCGCCGACAGCAGTATCGGCCAGTCCAGGCGCCGGGCCATCGAGTCGCGGGCGAAGAGCCGCGTCCAGCCGCCCCGCTCCGGCCCGTACCCGGAGACGGAGAAGCTGTTCGCGCCGGTCATGTGCACGTCCTCCGGCTTCCTCGCCCGCGCCGTCGCCGGCGCCGGGTGTCACGGTTCTCCGCCTCGGGCGAGGCCACGGTCGCCGCGGGCTGCGTCCCGTCGGCCGAGGGCTCGCCCTCCTCGGTGGCCTTCTGGAAACCCTGCTGCTCCTTGGCCGGGTCCTTGGAGATCTTCGGGGACGCGATGGTGCCGTCCGTCTTCACCTTCGGCAGGCCCTGCTGCGGGGTGGGCAGCAGCGCGTTCTTCTCGGTGATCGTGCCGTCGTCGGAGACCCCGTACAGCGCGTCGTAGATGTTGCGCACGGCCGGACCCGAGGCACCGGAACCCGTACCACCCTGGGAGATCGTCATGACGATCGCGTAGTCCTTGGTGTACGTGGCGAACCAGGAGGTCGTCTGCTTGCCGTAGACCTCCGCGGTACCGGTCTTGGCGTGCATCGGGATCTCGTCCTGCGGCCAGCCGCCGAAGCGCCAGGCGGCCGTGCCCCGGGTGGCCACGCCCTCGAGGGCGTCGTCCATCTGGGCCAGCGTCTTCTTGCTGACGGGCAGCTTGCCGTGCGACCGGGGCTTGATCTCGGTGACCTGCTTGCCGTCGGCGCTGACGATCGCCTTGCCGACGGTCGGGTCGTACAGGGTGCCGCCGTTGGAGATGGCCGCGTAGATGGTGGCCATCTGGATGGGGGTCACGAGGGTGTCGCCCTGGCCGATGGAGTAGTTGATCTCGTCACCGGCGCGCATCTTGTTGCCCTCGAGGCAGTTCTCGTACGCGATCTTCTCGACGTAACTGCCGTCCTTCTTACCGGACTTGCACCAGGCGTCCTTGTTGGCCTCCCAGTACGACTGCTTCCACTCGCGGTCGGGGACGCGGCCGGCGACCTCGTTGGGCAGGTCGATGCCGGTCTCCTTGCCGAGACCGAACTGGTGGGCGGCCTTGTAGAAGTAGTCCTTCGGCTTGCCCTTGGGGTTGATGCCGCCGTCCTTCTGCCACTGGGCGTGCGCCAGCCGGTAGTAGACGGTGTCGCAGGAGACCTCCAGGGCGCGGCCGAGGTTGATGGCGCCGTGGTTCTGGGACTCGAAGTTCTTGAAGACCTGACCGCCGACCGAGTACGAGCTGGAGCACTCGTAGCGGCCGTCGAAGTCGTAGCCGGCCTGGACCGCGGCGGCCGTGGAGACCACCTTGAAGATCGAGCCGGGAGCCGCCTGCCCCTGTATGGCCCTGTTGAGCAGCGGGTAGTTGGAGGACTTCCCGGTCAGCTTCTTGTAGTCCTTGGCGGAGATGCCGCCGACCCACGCGTTCGGGTCGTAGGTCGGGTTGGACGCCATGGCGACGATGCGGCCGGTCTTGGCCTCCATCACGACGACCGCGCCGGCGTCGGCCTTGTAGTTGGTCCCGGTGTTGCGGTCGTGCTGCCTGCGGGCTTCCTTCATCGCCTCGTTCAGCTCGTACTCGGCGACCCGCTGGACGCGGGCGTCGATGCTGGTGACGAGGTTGGAGCCGGGCTCGGCCGGGGTGGCCTCGGCCTGGCCGATGACACGGCCGAGGTTGTCGACCTCGTAGCGGGTGACGCCGGCCTTGCCGCGCAGCTCCTTGTCGTACTGGCGTTCCAGGCCGCTGCGGCCGACCTGGTCGGAGCGCAGGAAGGGCGAGTCGGTGTCCTGGGCCTTGGTGATCTCCTCGTCGGTGACCGGGGAGAGGTAGCCGAGGACCTGGGCGGTGTTGGCCTTGCCGGGGCTCGCGTAGCGGCGTACGGCCTCGGGCTCGGCGGTGATGCCGGGGAAGTCCTCGGCGCGCTCACGGATCTGCAGGGCCTGCTTGGGCGTGGCCTCGTCGGTGATGGGGATGGGCTGGTAGGGCGAGCCGTTCCAGCAGGGCTGGGGGGTTTCCGCGTCGCACAGCCGGACCTTCTGCATGACCTCTTCGGGGGTCATGCCGAGGACGCCCGCGAGCTTGGTCAGGACGGCCTTGCCGTCGTCCTTCTGCTTCAGCAGCTCGGTGCGGGAGGCGGAGACGACGAGCCGTGTCTCGTTGTCCGCGAGGGCCACCCCGCGCGCGTCCAGGATCGAGCCGCGTACGGCCGGCTCGACGACCTGCTGGACGTGGTTGCCGGAGGCCTCCTTGGCGTACTCAGCGCCCTCGCGGATCTGGAGGTACCACAGGCGGCCGCCGAGGGTGCCGAGGAGGGAGAGGACGAGGATCTGGATCACGACGAGCCGGATCTGGACCCTTGGGGTCCGCCCCGTCTCGGGAATGTTGGTCACTGCGGCTGCCTCCCCCTCTCAGTACGCGGACGTGTGTGCGCGGACGTGTGTGCGTGCGAATGATGAACGACGGGACTGTGCGGCCCCGTTCCGGCGGGACCTCACCCGTTCGGGTGCTCTGTCCACTGGCGCGCTCCGCGCGCGGGCGCCCGCGGTCACAGCCGCTTGACCCCCTTGATACGGCCGGCGCGGGCGACCCGGGAGCGGGCCGCCCTCAGCTTCAGGCCACCCCGCTGGCCGCCGATCCTCAGGCCGGTGCCGGAGGAGAGCCAGCCGGAGGAGATGTCGGCCGCCTTGGCGGAGTTGGTCTCGGCGAGCGGGTCGTTCTCCGAGCGCCGGGCCAGGAACATGACGACCGGGACGACGAAGGGGGCGAGCAGCAGGTCGTACAGGGCCGCCGAGAACAGCAGGCCGGTGAGGCCGACGTGGCGGGCGGCGGTGTCGCCTACGAGGGCGCCGACGCCCGCGTACAGCAGGGTGGAGCCGACCGCGGCGGCGACGACCACGACCATCGGGCCGGTGGCCGATTTGATCTGCCCGGTCTCCGGTTTGACGAGCCCGGCCAGGTAGCCGATCACGCACAGCACCAGCGCGTAGCGCCCGGCGGCGTGGTCGGCGGGCGGGGCGAGGTCGGCGAGCAGTCCGGCGCCGAAGCCGATGAGGGCGCCGCCGACATGGCCGTAGACCATGGCGAGGCCCAGGACGGTGAGGAGGAGCAGGTCGGGGACGGCGCCCGGGAGGTGGAGGCGGGCGAGGACGCTCACCTGGATCACCAGGGCGACGACGACCAGCGGGACGGAGAGCAGGATCCGGTTGACGCGCATGGTTAGGCAGCTCCTACTGCTCGTCCTGGCCGTCGGCGGGTTCGTTCGCGTTCGGGGTGACCGTGACGGTCACCGTCGGCGTGGGGACCGGCTTGGGCTTGGTGGGCAGCACGGTGTCGCGCGGGTCCTTCTTCGGGGCCTCGACGACGACACCGACGATGTCCAGCTTGGTGAAGCTGACGTACGGCGTGACGTAGAGGGTGCGGGTCAGGTCGCCGCCGGAGGGGTCGACGCGGGAGACCACGCCGACGGGGACGCCGGGCACGAACGGCTTGTCGGCCTGGGAGCCGAAGGTGACGAGCCGGTCGCCCTTCTTCACCTCCGCCTTGCCGTTGAGGAGTTCGACGCGCAGCGGGCGGTCGCCCTGCCCGGAGGCGAAGCCGAGCTCGTCGCTGGCCTCCATCCGGGTGCCGACGGTGAAGTCGGGGTCGCTGGCGAGGAGGACGGTGGCGGTGTTCGGGCCCACGGTCGTCACGCGCCCCACGAGACCGTCCCCGTTGAGGACGGTCATGTCGCGCCTGATGCCGTCGTTGGCGCCGACGTCGATGGTGACGGTCCAGGAGAAGCCCTGGGCCGCTCCGATCGCGATGACCTCCGCGCCCTTGATGCCGTACTGGCCGGCGCCCGCCGTCTTCAGCATCTTGTCGAGCTGAGCCAGCCGGCTGCGGTTGCGGTCGTCGCTGCCGAGTTTCGCCTTGAGGGCCGCGTTCTCCTTCTCCAGCGCCGCGAGCCGGTCGTGCCGCTCACCGGACTCGCGGACCGCGGAGACGGCGTTGCCGACCGGGTCGACCGCTGAGGAGACCCCGTCCTCGATCGGACCGAAGACCGCGGCCGCGGCCTGTCGGGCACCGTCGACCGGGGAGTCCTCGCCGCCGCGGATGTCCACCGTGATCAGCGCGAACGCGACGGCGATCAGCAGCACCAGGAGCAGCCGGCTCTCTCGTGTGTCCCTCACGTGCGGCGGCCGTGCCCTTCCTCATAGGAATTCGGGTAGCCCCTGGGAAACCCGAGGGGCGTGGTATGGGGTGCTTCGAGGCTCTTGTGGATCTTATGCCTCTATATCAACGATCCGCCGCACGAGAGGAGGTCATCTCGTACGGCGGAATCGAAGCGTTACGTCATCTGCGGGGTGCCGCGTCCAGGACCTGCTGGAGCGCCTCGAACTCCTCGACGCACTTGCCGGATCCGAGCGCCACGCTGTCCAGCGGGTCCTCGGCGATGTGGATCGGCATCCCGGTCTCGCGGCGCAGCCTCTCGTCGAGCCCGCGCAGCAGGGCGCCGCCGCCGGTCAGAACGATTCCGCGGTCCATGATGTCGCCGGACAGCTCGGGCGGGCACTTGTCGAGGGTCGTCTTCACGGCGTCGACGATGGCGTTGACGGGCTCCTCGATCGCCTTGCGCACTTCGGCGGCGGAGATCACCACGGTCTTGGGCAGCCCGGAGACGAGGTCCCGGCCGCGGATCTCGGTGTGCTCGTCGGAGTCGAGGTCGTACGCCGAGCCGATGGTGATCTTGATCTGCTCGGCCGTCCGCTCACCGAGGAGGAGGGAGTACTCCTTCTTGATGTGCTGGATGATCGCGTTGTCCAGCTCGTCGCCCGCGACGCGGATGGACTGGGCGGTGACGATGCCGCCGAGCGAGATGACCGCCACCTCCGTGGTGCCGCCACCGATGTCCACCACCATGTTGCCCGTGGCCTCGTGGACCGGCAGGCCGGAGCCGATGGCCGCGGCCATGGGCTCCTCGATGATGTGCACCTGCCGCGCGCCCGCCTGGGTCGACGCCTCGATGACGGCACGGCGCTCGACGCCGGTGATGCCGGAGGGCACACAGACGACGACGCGCGGCCGGGCGAGGTAGCGCCGCTTGTGGATCTTGAGGATGAAGTAGCGGAGCATCCGCTCGGTGATCTCGAAGTCGGCGATGACGCCGTCCTTCAGCGGACGCACGGCGACGATGTTGCCAGGGGTCCGCCCGATCATCTTCTTGGCTTCGGCGCCGACCGCGAGGATGCCACCGGTGTTGGTGTTGATCGCGACGACCGACGGCTCGTTGAGTACGATCCCGCGACCCCTGACGTACACCAGCGTGTTGGCGGTCCCGAGGTCGACAGCCATGTCACGGCCGATGAACGACATAGAGTTCCCCATCAGGATTCGACTGGCCTTCCCATGAGCTTTTGAGGGCTTTTCAGGTCGGCGAGGTGGGTGCTGTGACGTGAAGGCTTACATCGTAAACGCGCCTGCACGAACACTGCGCGAGGGTCTTCGCCATTGTCAGCAGATGCCGCGGCGCCTCGCTTGTGGAGACGGTCCATCGGGGGCACGCGTTCCCCCGATCGGCACGCATATGCCAAGCGAGGGCCGAAAAGGTACCGCTGTTCCTGGTCAGCTGTGGGGCCTTCCTGACACCCAGTCAGAAAATTTTTCCGAAACCTTCGCACCGACGCGGCCTGCGGGCCTCGGGAGAACCACACCGGCCGGGTCGCGCGAGTCGGGGCCGGTGCCGGTGCCGGTGCCCGGCGAGGCTGCGGCGCGGGTTGCGCGAGCCGGGGCCGGGGCCGGCTGCGCCTTGCACGGGCCGGGGCGGCGCGACGGGGTGGGCGGGGCCCGGGAGGCTGAGCGATACGCGGGGCACGGGCCAGGGGGTCAGGCGGCCAGGGAATGCGGCGTCCGTCCGGCCGACGCGGGCGGCCAGACCGGGGAACGGGTGACGCGCCCCGGAGGGTACCTATCGGGGGCCAGGACATTCGAGCGCCCGTCCTGCGGTCGCAGGCAACCAGACCTGAGACGGGTGCGCCCGGAGGGACCTGGCCAGGGGGCCAGGGGCACCGAGCGCCCATCCCGCGGGGCTTACGTGGAGCCGCCAGGGCGCGGTGACGACTCGGAAGGCGTCGGGGGAAGCCGACGTGCCCGGTTTGGAAGGCCTGAGAAGGGCAGGGGCGGTGGAACCGGAAACGGACGGGGAGACCCCGGACGAAGCCGCGGGCTCCGCCCACCCTGCCCGGCGACCAACTTCCCTGTGCCGCAGGACAGTTGAAGAGACCGGCCTCGCAACGGACCACGAGTCCTCGGGGGAGCGGGCGCACGGGCCCGCCCGGCAGTGGGCCGCCATGACTACCAGACAACCGGCGCACCCCGCCCGGAACTACTCCGGATGGAGGAGGAGGTGGAGAGGCCCGCGACGAGCCAGGCCCTCGCAACGAGCCGAGGAGCCTCCTAGGCGTGCCGGGGGAATTCGCGCCGGGCCGGAAAGGGCCCGCGGCGGGCCGCGCGCCGTTGTGGGCCGGGAGCCGCGGCAGGTCCGCGTATGTCCGCGACGGGCTGGGTGCCGAGGGAAACCGACGCATCGTACCCACCCGCCACCGCACCACGAAGCCGACGCACCTTGTCCCGAAAGCTCGGGGGGCTGGCCGTGGCCGGGATCGGCTGCCGGGCGAGGCCGACCTGCGTGGCGATCGGGTCAGCCGGTGGCCCCGTCCAGCCCGGCGGGCCAGTCAGTCGGCGACTCCGTCCAGCCCGGTCGGCCAGCCCGCCCGTTGCAGTTGGGTCCAGCCTCGTCGGCCAGCCAGCCCGCTGCAGATGGGTCCAGCCTCGTCGGCCAGCCAGCCCACTCGGTCCGGGTGCGGCCTGGTCGGCCAGTTGGCCCGGCGGGCCCAGTAGCCCGCCCGCTAGGTCCGCCCAGGCCGATTGTCATCGGCCCGGCAGGTCAGGCAAGCCCTGTGGGGCCGCTGGGACCATCGAATCGCGGCAGTGGCAACCCGCCAGCTTCACTAGGGCCGACGGGCCAGTCACCCCGGCAGGTCAGGCAAGCCCTGTGGGCCCGCTGGGACCATCGCACCCGGAGGCGGCGACCCGCCAGATCCACCCAGGCCGACGGGCCAGTCACCCCGGCAGTCCCAAGCCCAAACCCGGCGGGCCCGGCAGGCCACTCACCCCTGCGGCCCGGCAGGCCCGCTCACCCCGGCGAACCCACCGAGCCCGGCGTTTCCGGCGAATCCGCCGAGCCCGGCGTCCGGCAAGGCCCGTCAAGTCCGGCGTCCGGTAAGACCCGCCGACCCCGCGGAGGACTACGCCTGGCCCGGGAAGAAGATCTTGACCTCGCGCTCCGCCGACTCCTCCGAGTCGGAGGCGTGGATGAGGTTCTCGCGGACGATGACGCCGTAGTCGCCGCGGATCGAGCCGGGGGCGGCGGCGATCGGGTCGGTCGGGCCGGCCAGGGCGCGGACGCCCTCGATGACGCGCTCGCCCTCGACGATCATGGCCACGACCGGGCCGGAGGACATGAACTCCACCAGCGGCTCGTAGAAGGGCTTGCCCTTGTGCTCGCCGTAGTGCTGCTCCAGCGTGTCCTGCTCCAGCGTGCGCAGCTCCAGCGCGGTGATCTGCCAGCCGGCCTTGCGCTCGATACGGCTGATGATCTCGCCGGTCAGGCCACGACGGACGGCGTCGGGCTTGAGGAGGACGAGGGTGCGCTGGCTCACGAAAGGCTCCTTCAACTGCCGGTGTGCGGTGGGACGAGATTACAGGGCGTGTCCGGCCCCCTGTCACACAGCGTCAGCGGTATCCGTGGAGGCGGCGTCGGCCTGGGCCGCGAACCGGGCCTTCGCCTCGTCGATCTTGCGCCCGTAGTGCACGGACGCCCACCACAGGCCCGCGAAGAGCAAGCCCAGCACGAACATCATCGGGACGAAGAAGCCGGAGGCGACGAGGGCGATCTGCAGGGCCCAGCCGAGGGCCACTCCCCCGGGCCGCGTCACCATGCCACAGAGCAGCACGCTCAACAGCATCGCGACACCGCACACCGTCCACACCGTGGACACGGACAGGTCGGGGTCCTTCATCGCGACCAGACCGGCGAAGCCGATGATGAAGAACTCGCCGATCAGCGTCGAGGAACAGAGCGTACGCATGGGTGACCTCAGCCCTTCCCCAGGAGCAGCCGGGCTTCGCCGACGGTGATGACGGATCCCGTGACCAGCACGCCGCCGCCCGCGAACTCGCCCTCCTCCTCGGCGAGCGTGATCGCCGCCTCCAGGGCGTCGGGCAGTCGCGGCTCGACCTGGACCCGCTCCTCGCCGAACACCTCGACGGCGATGGCGGCCAGTTCGTCCGCGTCCATCGCGCGGTGGCTGGAGTTCTGGGTGACGACGATCTCCGCGAAGATCGGCTCGAAGGCCTCGAGCAGCCCGCGGACGTTCTTGTCGCCGCTGGCCCCGACCACGCCGATCAGCCGGCTGAAGTCGAAGGCCTCGCCGATCGCCTCGGCGGTGGCGCGGGCGCCCGCCGGGTTGTGGGCGGCGTCCAGGACGACGGTGGGCGAGCGCCGTACGACCTCCAGGCGGCCCGGCGAGGACACGGACGCGAAGGCCTTGCGGACGGTGTCGATGTCCAGCGGCTCGGGCCGCTGGGAGCCGACGCCGAAGAACGCCTCGACGGCGGCGAGGGCGACGGCCGCGTTGTGGGCCTGGTAGGCGCCGTGCAGCGGGACGTACACCTCGCTGTACTCGCCGCCCAGCCCCCGCAGGGTCAGCAGCTGCCCTCCGACGGCCACCTGCCGGGCCACGACCCCGAACTCCAGCCCTTCCCGGGCCACGGTCGCGTCGACCTCGACGGCCTTCTTCAGCAGGACCTGCGCGGCGTCGACGGGCTGCTGGGCCAGGATGACCGTCGCGTCCTGCTTGACGATGCCGGCCTTCTCGGCGGCGATCGCGGCGTGCGTCTCGCCGAGCCGGTCGGTGTGGTCGAGGTCGATCGGGGTGACGACGGCGACGTCCCCGTCGATGACGTTGGTCGCGTCCCAGGAGCCGCCCATGCCGACCTCGACGACGGCCACGTCGACGGGCGCGTCGGCGAAGGCGGCGTACGCCATGCCGGTGAGCACCTCGAAGAAGGAGAGCCGGTACTCCTGCTGTGCGTCGACCATCTCGACGTACGGCTTGATGTCGTTGTACGTCTCGATGAACCGCTCGGCGGAGATGGGCGCCCCGTCGAGGCTGATCCGCTCGGTGATCGACTGGACGTGGGGGGACGTGTACCGGCCGGTCCGCAGTTCGAAGGCGCCCAGCAGGGCCTCGATCATGCGGGCGGTGGAGGTCTTGCCGTTGGTCCCCGTGATGTGGACCGACGGGTACGACCGCTGAGGCTCCCCCAGGACGTCCATCAGCGCGGCGATGCGGCTGACGGACGGCTCCAGCTTGGTCTCGCCCCAGCGGGTGGCCAGCTCAGCCTCGACCTCCCGCAGGGCCTTGTCGACCTCGGGGTCCTCGGGCCGCCCCGGCACGTCGGCCTGCAGCGGACCGCCCTGCGTGCGCAGGGTGCGGCTGCCGGCCTCGATCACCGCGAGGTCGGGGTCGCGGTCGGTCTCGGCCGCGATGAGTTCCTCGAAGGCGTCGAGGGGGTCGGGCGTGTCGTTGGGGCCGTTGCCGGGGTGGTCGCTCACGAGGCCAGTCTACGGAGGGGAGGTGACAGAGGTGGGCGAAGGCCCCCGGAACCGTATGTTCCGAGGGCCTTCGGTGCTGTACCGGTGCTGTCCGCCCGCGCGGCGGGCGCCGCCCGCGCTCACCCGTGCCGCCCCAAGGCCGCACGCATGCTCGCGGGCCGCGCGTCGTCACGCCTGCGGCAGCCGCTCCAGCTGCGCCTGGATGCGGGAGATGTCCTCCTCCGCCTTGGCCAGACGCGTACGGATCTTGTCCACCACGTGGTCCGGCGCCTTGGACAGGAACGCCTCGTTGCCGAGCTTGGCGTTCGCCTGCGCCTTCTCCTTCTCGGCGGCGGCGAGGTCCTTGGCCAGCCGCTTGCGCTCCGCCGCCACGTCGATCGTGCCGGACAGGTCCAGCGCGACGGTGGCCCCCGCGACCGGCAGGGTCGCCGTGGCGGAGAAGCCCTCGCCCTCCGGCTGGAGCCGCAGCAGCTGGCGGATGGCCGCCTCGTGGGGCGCCAGCGCCGTACCGTCCAGGGTCAGCCTGGCCGGGACCCGCTGGCCCGGCTGGAGGCCCTGGTCGGCGCGGAAGCGGCGGACCTCGGTGATGACGGACTGGAGGCTCTCGATCTCGCGTTCGGCGCCCTGGTCGCGGAACCCGCTGTCCGTCGGCCACTCGGCGACGACGACCGACTCACCGCCCGTGAGGGTGGTCCACAGCGTCTCCGTGACGAACGGGACGACCGGGTGGAGCAGCTTCAGCGTGACGTCGAGGACCTCGCCGAGGACCCGCTTGCTGACCTCGGCCGCGTCGCCGCCCGCGGCGAACGTCGTCTTGGACAGCTCGACGTACCAGTCGAAGACCTCGTCCCACGCGAAGTGGAACAGGGCGTCCGACAGCTTGGCGAACTGGAAGTCGTCGTAGTACGCGTCGACTTCGGCGACCACCGAGTTCAGCCGGGAGAGGATCCAGCGGTCCGTCGACGACATGGCCGACGGGTCCGGCAGCGGCCCCTCCACCGTCGCGCCGTTCATCAGCGCGAAGCGCGTGGCGTTCCAGATCTTGTTGGCGAAGTTGCGGGAGCCCTGGACCCAGTCCTCGCCGATCGGGACGTCGACACCGGGGTTGGCGCCGCGGGCCAGGGTGAACCGGAGCGCGTCGGAGCCGTACTTGTCCATCCAGTCCAGCGGGTTGACCGCGTTGCCGAAGGACTTCGACATCTTCTTGCCGAACTGGTCGCGGACCATGCCGTGCAGGGCGATGGTGTGGAACGGCGGGGTGCCGTCCATCGCGTACAGGCCGAACATCATCATCCGGGCGACCCAGAAGAAGAGGATGTCGTAGCCGGTAACCAGGACGGAGTTCGGGTAGAACTTCGCGAGCGACTCGGTCTGCTCGGGCCAGCCGAGCGTGGAGAACGGCCACAGGCCGGAGGAGAACCAGGTGTCGAGGACGTCGGTGTCCTGACGCCAGCCCTCGCCGCTCGGCGGCTCCTCGTCCGGTCCGACGCAGACGACCTCGCCCTCGGGGCCGTACCAGACCGGGATGCGGTGGCCCCACCACAACTGCCGCGAGATGCACCAGTCGTGGAGGTTGTCGACCCAGTCGAAGTAGCGCTTCTCCATCTCCTGGGGGTGGATCTTGACGCGTCCGTCGCGGACGGCGTCACCGGCGGCCTTCGCCAGCGGGCCGACCTTGACCCACCACTGCAGGGACAGGCGCGGCTCGATCGTCGTCTTGCACCGCGAGCAGTGGCCGACGGAGTGGACGTACGGCCGCTTCTCGGCGACGATCCGGCCCTCGGCGCGCAGCGCGGCGACGATCGCGGAGCGGGCCTCGAGACGGTCCAGGCCCTGGAAGGGGCCGTGGGCGGTGATGACGGCGTGCTCGTCCATGATCGTGATGGACGGCAGGTCGTGCCGCTGGCCGATCTCGAAGTCGTTCGGGTCGTGGGCCGGGGTGACCTTGACGGCGCCGGTGCCGAACTCGGGGTCGACGTGCGTGTCGGCGACGACCGGGATCGAGCGCTCGGTCAACGGCAGCTTGATGAGCTTGCCGATCAGGTGCTTGTACCGCTCGTCGTCCGGGTGGACGGCGACGGCCGTGTCGCCGAGCATCGTCTCGGCGCGGGTGGTGGCGACGACGATCGTGTCGTCCCCGTCGCCGTACGTCATGGAGACGAGCTCGCCGTCGTCGTCCTGGTACTCGACCTCGATGTCCGAGATGGCGGTCAGACAGCGCGGGCACCAGTTGATGATGCGCTCGGCACGGTAGATCAGCTCGTCGTCGTAGAGACGCTTGAAGATGGTCTGGACGGCCTGGGAGAGGCCCTCGTCCATGGTGAAGCGCTCGCGCGACCAGGCGACGCCGTCGCCGAGGCGGCGCATCTGCCCGCTGATCTGTCCGCCGGACTCGGCCTTCCACCGCCAGACGCGCTCGACGAACGCCTCGCGGCCCAGGTCGTGCCGGGACTTGCCCTCCTTGCCGAGCTCGCGCTCGACGACGTTCTGGGTGGCGATGCCGGCGTGGTCCATGCCGGGCTGCCACAACGTCTCGTAGCCCTGCATGCGCTTGCGGCGCGTGAGGGCGTCGATCAGGGTGTGCTCGAAGGCGTGCCCGAGGTGCAGGCTGCCCGTGACGTTCGGCGGCGGGATGACGATGGTGTACGGAGGCTTGTCGCTCTTGGCGTCCGCCTCGAAGTAACCGCGCTCTACCCAGCGCTCGTACAGCGGCCCCTCTACGTCGGCCGGCGCGTACTGGGTCGGCAGTTCGGTCGTGGGCGCTGGTGGCTGCTGCTGAGCGTTCTCGGTCACGGGCTCAGTTTAGAGGTGTCACGACGCGGTCCCGAAACGCGTTTGTTCTGTAACGGTGAGGGCCCCGCCGCTTTGGCCGGACGGGGGCTGAGCCAGGATGTGAAAACCACATAAGCGTCTGGAGGGGAACCCAGAAATGAGCTACAACCAGCCGGGCCCGTACGGCGGGCAGCAGCCTCAGCAGCCCGGCCCGTACGGCCAGCCGGGTCCGTACGGCCAGCAGCCGCAGGCCCCCCAGCCCGGCTACGGCTACCCCCAGCAGCCCCCGCAGGGCGTCCCGCCCCAGACCCCGCCGTACGGCCAGCAGCCGGGCCCGTACGGCCAGCAGCCGCCCACCCCGCCCTACGCCCAGGCCCCTTACGGCCAGCAGCCTCCGTACGGCCAGGCCCCCTACGGCGTCCCCCAGCCGCCGGCCCCGAGCGGCAGCGGGAAGAAGGTCGGCATCATCATCGGCGCCGTCGCGGTCGTGGCGGCGATCGGCGTAGGCGCGTACTTCGTGATCGGCGGGGGCGGCGGCGCAGGCGGCCTCGAGGACGACGGCGCGCACAAGCTGACAACGCCGGCAACGGTGCTCAGCGATTACAAGAGGGCTTCCGACGACGGGGCGACCGCGGGCGACGACTCGGCTACGGAGCTGGAGAAGAGCGGCGTCAAGAACGGCAAGACCGTCATCGGCGTCTACTCGACGGCGGACCTCGCCGGTTACGACCCCGAGGACCCGAGCACACTGCCCGACGAGACCGAACTCGCCACCGCCAAGGGCATCACCTTCGCCGGCGCCTACGGCGAGATCGCCGACCCCGAGAAGGCGTTGGACACGTTCTTCACCAACTTCAAGAAGTCGTCCGAGGAGGACTCCTCCGACAGTAGCTCCACGGGCACCCAGACCGAGCTGATCGGCGAGCCCGAGGAGGCCGATCTAGACGGCGCGGTCATGAAGTGCCAGGCGGCCAAGGGCACGGACCCGACCACCAAGCAGGAGAAGACCGACTGGTTCTGCGCGTGGGCCGACTACAGCACCATCGCCATGGTCTCGCCGGGTGACGCCACGAAGGGCATCACCAAGGACGTGGCGATGGACATCACCACGAAGCTCCGCCAGGAAGTCCGCGTCAAGGCTTGACGCTTCCGCGCTCGGCCAGAGCCTCGGTCGATTGACGACCGGGGCTCCTCTGTTGCACCCCGAACAATGCGTTGCTCAGTGCTCACCGACATGGACGACGCCAACGGCAAGCCTTCGCCGCAGGCATTCTTGCCACATGCCAAGTTCGACATGACCACAACAATCGAACAGGGGGATTGTCATGCGTAAGCGCATGGCTGGGCTGCTCATGGCGGCAGCAGTCGCCGCGACTGGCAAGGCAGGCTACTTGAGACCGTGACGGTGCGACCCGCGCCGAGCACTGCGGTGCCAGCGGCCGGGACCGTCGCAAGGGGCAGCATCGTCTGTATCTACAGCTCCTCTGGGTCCGGCAGCTATACAGCGTGCGGCGAACGCTCAAGCCACTGGGGGCGCATCTCGTCCACTTTTCATATCCCCCCGAAGTGGGTTGTTGGACCTGCGTTCGCTACCTGTCATGCAGCATCAGACAAGTTCATGGGCGAGCGACAGGCCGAAGGGGGCGCCCGGCAGATACGCCGGGCGCCCCCTTCGGCGTTCCAGGGACCGCTTACGCCGTCTTCTGCTCGCCCGGGCCGCGTCCGTTGCGGGCGTCGCGCGGGATCAGGGTCGGGTTGACGTTGGAGTGGACGACGTCGGCGGTGATGACGACGCGGGCCACGTCCTTGCGGGACGGGACCTCGTACATCACCGACATGAGGACCTCCTCCATGATGGCGCGCAGGCCGCGCGCGCCGGTCTGGCGGAGGATCGCCTGGTCGGCGATGGCCTCGAGGGCCTCGCGCTCGAAGTCCAGCTCCACGCCGTCGAGTTCGAAGAGGCGCTGGTACTGCTTGACGAGCGCGTTGCGCGGCTCCACGAGGATCTGGAGCAGGGCCTCGCGGTCCAGGTTGTGGACCGAGGTGATGACCGGCAGGCGGCCGATGAACTCGGGGATCATGCCGAACTTGACCAGGTCCTCGGGCATGACGTCCTCGAACTGGTCCTTGGCCTCCAGCTCCCGCTTGGAGCGGATCGTCGCGCCGAAGCCGATGCCCTTGGCGCCGGCCCGAGACTCGATGATCTTCTCCAGGCCCGCGAAGGCACCGCCCACGATGAACAGCACGTTCGTCGTGTCGATCTGGATGAACTCCTGGTGCGGGTGCTTGCGGCCGCCCTGCGGGGGGACGGAGGCCGTGGTGCCCTCGAGGATCTTCAGCAGGGCCTGCTGGACGCCCTCGCCCGACACGTCCCGCGTGATCGACGGGTTCTCGCTCTTCCGGGCGACCTTGTCGATCTCGTCGATGTAGATGATCCCGGTCTCGGCCTTCTTGACGTCGTAGTCGGCGGCCTGGATCAGCTTCAGCAGGATGTTCTCGACGTCCTCGCCGACGTACCCGGCCTCGGTGAGCGCCGTGGCGTCGGCGATCGCGAACGGCACGTTCAGCATGCGCGCGAGGGTCTGCGCGAGGAGGGTCTTGCCGGAGCCCGTGGGGCCCAGCAGGAGGATGTTGGACTTCGCCAACTCGATGGCGTCGTCGCGGCCTTGGGCGCCGCCGTTCTCGCCGGCCTGGACGCGCTTGTAGTGGTTGTACACCGCGACCGACAGTGCCTTCTTGGCGGCCTCCTGGCCGACCACGTAGCCCTCGAGGAACTCGTAGATCTCCCGCGGCTTCGGGAGTTCCTCCCAGCGGACCTCACTGGTCTCCGCGAGCTCTTCCTCGATGATCTCGTTGCAGAGATCGATGCACTCGTCGCAGATGTACACACCGGGCCCTGCGATGAGCTTCTTGACCTGCTTCTGGCTCTTGCCGCAGAACGAGCACTTGAGCAGATCGCCGCCGTCACCGATGCGTGCCACGGTGTGCTTCCCCTTCGCCTGGGAGACGCCTGGACGCTATGAGTCCAGCGGCTCCTGGTGCTGCCTTATGTCGACGGTACCTTGCCGGGCCCCCCGTTCGGGCCCCCCTTGGCACGGTTGACGTCCACGCGCTTGCGCGCGGACCGTGTCGCACGGTGCCAAGGGGCGGCAGACGATACTCCTGCTCGCCCGCTAGCGCAGCGAGGTGTTGTTCATCTTCCGGGTCGAGATGATCTGGTCGATCAGCCCGTACGACAGCGCGTCCTCGGCCGTGAGGATCTTGTCGCGCTCGATGTCCTCGCGGATCTTCTCGATCGGCGTGGTGGAGTGCTTGGCCAGCATCTCCTCCAGCTGCGCGCGCATCCGGAGGATCTCGTTCGCGGCGATCTCCAGGTCGGAGACCTGACCGCGGCCGGTCTCGCTGTACGGCTGGTGGATCAGCACGCGCGCGTTCGGCAGCGCCATGCGCTTGCCGGGCGTACCGGCGGCCAGCAGGATCGCAGCGGCGGAGGCCGCCTGGCCCATGCAGACCGTCTGGATGTCCGGCTTCACGAACTGCATCGTGTCGTAGATCGCCGTCAGCGCCGTGAAGGAGCCGCCGGGGCTGTTGATGTAGACCGAGATGTCCCGGTCGGGGTCCATCGACTCCAGGCACAGCAGCTGGGCCATGACGTCGTTGGCGGAGGCGTCGTCGATCTGGACGCCCAGGAAGATCACCCGCTCCTCGAAGAGCTTCGCGTACGGGTCGTACTCGCGGATGCCCTGCGAGGTGCGCTCGACGAAGCGCGGGATGACGTAGCGGGACTCGGCGACGGGGCCCGCGTACTCGGCGCGCGTGCGGTCGTACAGGCCGCTGCCGGGGAAGTCGTTCACTGTCTGTCTCCTAGGGGCTGAGGCGGTCGGCTGGGGGCTCTGCTGGGGCCTCAGGCCCCGGTGCCGCCGCCGCCCGGCATGCCGGCGGCCGTGGCGATCACGTCGTCGATGAGGCCGTACTCCTTGGCCTCGAAGGCGTCGAACCAGCGGTCGCGGTCCGAGTCACGGGTGATCTGCTCGACCGACTGGCCGGTGTGCTGGGACGTGAGCTCGGCCATGCGCTTCTTGGTGTGCAGCAGCCGCTCGGCGTGGATCTTGATGTCCGAGGCCGAACCCGCCAGGCCGGCGGAGGGCTGGTGGATCAGGATCTCGGCGTTCGGCAGGGCGAAGCGCTTTCCGGGCGTACCCGCGCTGAGCAGGAACTGGCCCATCGAGGCGGCGAGGCCCATGGCGATCGTCACCACGTCGTTCTTGATGTACTGCATGGTGTCGTAGATCGCCATGCCGGCCGTGATCGAACCGCCCGGGCTGTTGATGTAGAGGTAGATGTCCTTGTCCGGGTCGGCGGCAAGGAGCAGCAGCTGTGCGGTGATCTTGTTCGCGATGTCGTCGTCGACCGGCTGGCCGAGGAAGATGATCCGCTCGTTGAGCAGCCGGTTGTAGACATGGTCGCCGAGGCCTCCGCCGATGGAAGGCTCGCCGGCGGCGGAGGGCATCAGATTCGTCACGTATCCACCTGCTCGTCTTACGACGGCGCCGGGCCGTCTCACGTGTTCTGCCGGGGCTAGGAGCCGTCCGGCGGTTCGGCGACTCCCCTGCCCTCGTATTCATGGACCCTAACGCGCGGGTCCCGTCGGGGAATCCCGGAGAGTGGGGTGTTCGCCGGGGGCGTAGCGACGGGCCCCGGCGGGGGGGGCGGTTCCGGACCGTGGCGGCCGCACGCGGTCGGTGTCCGGTCGCGCCCGCGCGGCGGACGTCGTACGGCGACACGGCGCGTCCCCGCGGACGGGGCCGGGCCGCTATGACAGGGAGGCCCCGGAGCTCGCGCCCCGGGGCCTCCCGCGTCGGTCAGAGGTGGCTCGAGGCTCAGGCCTCGGGCTTCTCCTCGGAGGTCTCCGCCTCGGCGGTGGCCTCCTCGGTCTCCTCGTCCTCGTCGTCCAGGTCGATGATCTCGCCGTTGGTGTCCTTGACCGTGGCGGACTCGACGACCAGGGCCAGGGCCTTGCCGCGGGCGACCTCGCCGACCAGGAGCGGAACCTGGCCGCCCTCGACGACCGCCTGGGCGAACTGGTCGGGCGACATGCCGGAGGAGGCGGCACGGCGCATGAGGTGCTCGGTGAGCTCCTCCTGGTTGACGTTGAGCTTCTCGCGCTTGACGAGCTCGTCCAGGACGAACTGGGTCTTGATGCCCTTGACCGCGGCCTCGCGGGTCTCGGTCTCGAACTCCTCGGCGGTCTTGCCCTGGATCTCCAGGTACTTGTCGAGGGTCAGGCCCATCTGGCCGAGCTGGTGGTGCTCCAGGTTGTGCTTGCGGGTGTTGATCTCGTCCTCGAGCAGCTTCTCGGGGACGGGTACCTCGACGAGCTCCAGCAGCTTCTCCAGGACGCGCTCCTGGGCCTGCGTGGCCTGGTCGTACTGCTTCATGTTCGTGAGGCGCTTGCGGCTGTCCGCCTTGAGCTCCTCGAGGGTGTCGAACTCGGAGGCGAGCTGCGCGAAGTCGTCGTCCAGCTCGGGCAGTTCGCGCGCGGCGACCTGGGTGACCTTGACGCTGACCTCGGCCTCCTTGCCGGCCGCGGAGCCGCCCCTGAGCTCGGAGGTGAAGGTGGCCTCGCCACCGGCCTCCAGGCCCTTCACGGCGTCGTCGATGCCGTCGAGGAGCTCGCCGGAGCCGATCGTGTAGGAGACGCCGTCGGCGACGCCGTCCTCGAGGACCTCGCCGTCGACCTTGGCCCGCAGGTCCACGGTCACGACGTCGCCGTCCTCGGCGGCACGCTCGACCGGGGAGGTGGAGGCGAAGCGCTCGCGGAGCTGCTCGACCGACTTCTCGACGTCCTCGTCCGTCACCTCGACGGCGTCGACCTCGACCTCGATGGAGGAGAAGTCCTCGGGGAGCTCCAGGGCGGGGCGGACGTCGACCTCGGCGGTGAAGTTCAGCGTCTCGCCGTCCTTCAGCTCGGTGATGTCGACCTCGGGCTGGCCCAGGACGTCGATCTCGGCCTCGTTGACCGCCTCCGTGTAGAACTTCGGCAGCGCGTCGTTGACGGCCTCCTCCAGCACGGCACCACGGCCGAACCGCTGGTCGATGACCCGGGCGGGGATCTTGCCCTTGCGGAAGCCCTTCACCGTGACCTGCTGGTTGATCTTCTTGTACGCCGCGTCGAGGCTGTCCTTGAGCTCCTCGAAGGGCACCTCGACAGTGAGCCGAACCCGGGTCGGGTTCAGGGTCTCCACGGCGCTCTTCACGGTTCGGTCTCCTTGTGGCTGACTTCTTGGGTTTCGCCGGAGCCAGAGAGGCCCGGCGATCGCCGCCCGGGAGAGTTCGTAGGCCGAGTGGGCCGGGACACACGGGCGCGCAGCTTGCATAGTAACCGCAGCAGATGAACGGCCCAAAAGACGATCACCGGCGAGGCGCCCGGCATGATCGCGCAGGTGGTCGGGGTGGCGGGATTTGAACCCACGGCCTTCCGCTCCCAAAGCGGACGCGCTACCAAGCTGCGCCACACCCCGTCTGGTGCGACACGTAGGGTACATGCCCGCAGGCCCGCTGACCGCAGCATTTGCGGCAGTGCCCGGGCACACACAGGCGCGCCTCGGAAACGGGGTGTGCGTGCGAGGGGGCCGACCCGCTACGATGCCTGCAGTGCCGCGGTCACCTGACCTGCGGCGCGTCCTGTGCGGGCGTAGCTCAATGGTAGAGCCCCAGTCTTCCAAACTGGCTACGCGGGTTCGATTCCCGTCGCCCGCTCCAGCACGGCTCAGGCCCAGGTGCGAGGGTGTTTCCCCGCGTCCTGGGCCTCAGTCGTCTCCTGGCCGGATCAGCCGCCTCGGCCGGGGCGGCGGCCGCCTGCTCCACTTTCTCCGGCGGCCGGCAGTCGGCAGCCGCTTCGCCGGCCTTCTCGGGCACACGTGATCGTCGGCCTGCCCGGCGCGCCATACCGTTCGCATCACGGACGCCATGACGTCGTGCGTCCCCTGTGCCCCACGGCCGTGGGTCAGGCGACGCTTGCCGCCGTCACTTCGCCGCAAACTGACCGCGCGGCGACCGGTGGGTTTCGCGTGGGGGCCACTGCGATGCGGCTCTCCGCGCCCCCGTCGCGCGACTTCAGGACGTTCTGACCGGCGTGATCGCGCTGTCGGCGGTCCTGGTCCGCGGGTCCGTGGTCTGGGCGGTTTCTCGCCCAGCCGCCCCCGGAGCGTTCGGGGCCCAGCGCACGCGGGCGGGTTCCATCCCGCCGGCCGCTCTGTTCGGCCCGGGGCCGGGTGGAAGGTCGCCTTTCCGTCCGGCCCCTGCTGTTCTCCGGGACCGGGGTGCTCCTCGCCGTGGGTCCTGCCGTCAGAAGCTGATCGAGTTGATCGTTTCCGCGAGCGAGTTGAGGAAGCGGTTGATCGACGGGGCCATGCCCGTCGAGGCGAGGAAGAAACCGAAGAGGATCGCGACTATGGCGGGGCCGGCCTTGATCGACCCACCCCGGATGAGCACGACCAGAACGATCGCCAACAGCAGCACCACTGACAGTGAAATGGCCACAACTGATCACACCCTCGGTCGGTCCGCACTCCCGGCCCGGGGACGCAACCCCGCGCACCCCGCCAGAGACCATCGTGCCACCAACGCGGCCTCCCTATGCGGCCGCTGACGCATCCTCGGCGGCAACTCGCGGTCCGCGGCAGTGCGGGACTCCCCCGAAACCCTGCCGCACAACAATTCGAGGGCGCGGTCCGGAAGAAATTCACAACGGGTGCGCAGGTAATTCGAATTGCGGTCACAGCCGCTCCAACAACAGCCACACAACCGGCGTTATGCACCTTTTAGTCGGGATGAATCGCGACATACGGGGCACCGAAGCGTGGTTCACCTGCGTCGAATTGAGGAATGACATCGCGATGACGTGGCACGTTTTACGTATTGCCACAGTCGACGCTAGGGTGCCTCAGATGTTCCACGCCGCTACGTCTCTCGTGCCGAGTCCGCGCTCACCCCAGAGCGAGAAAGATCAGCACCACCAGTCACCCGACAGACGGTCCAAGCAGCGTGACGCGTTCTTCGACAACGCCAAGTACCTGGCCATCGTGCTGGTGGCCGTCGCCCACGCCTGGGAGCCGCTGAAAGGCGGCAGCCGGGTGCTGCAGGCCGCGTACATGCTGGTGTACGCGTTCCACATGCCGGCGTTCATCGTCATCTCCGGCTTCTTCTCGCGCAGTTTCGACGCGAGCCCCGGCAAGCTGAAGCGGCTGGTGACCGGCGTCGCCGTGCCGTACATCGTCTTCGAGACCGCCTACCCGCTCTTCGTGGGGTACGCCAGCGGCACCCACCAGGACATCACCCTCCTCGACCCCTACTACCTGACCTGGTTCCTGTGCGCGCTGTTCATCTGGCGGCTGACCACCCCCCTGTGGAAGCTGGTCCGCCACCCGCTGCCGCTCGCCATGGGCATCGCCATGCTGGCCTCCGTCAGCCCGGGCATCGACGACGACCTCGACATCCAGCGCGTCCTGCAGTTCCTGCCGTTCTTCGTGCTGGGTCTGTACCTGAAGCCGGAGCACTTCCGGCTGGTGCGCCGGCGGTCGGTGCGGATCGCGGCCGTGCCGGTGTTCGCCTTCGCCCTGGCCTTCTCCTGGTGGGCGGTGCCGCGGATGGACACGGCGTGGCTCTACCACCGCGACTCCGCGCAGGAACTTGGCGTCCCCTGGTGGGTCGGCCCGATCATGCAGCTCGCCCTGTTCGGCTGCTCGCTGCTGCTGACCGCCTGCTTCCTGTCCTGGGTGCCCGGCCGCACGATGTGGTGCACGGCGCTCGGCGCGGGCACTCTCTACGGCTACCTGCTGCACGGCTTCCTGATCAAGGGCGCCGACTACCGCGGCTGGTTCGACCAGCCGTGGCTGCACCGCCCCCTCGGGGAGATCGCCGTCAGCGCCGTCATGGCCGTCGCCGTCACCCTGTTGTGCACCGCGCCCGTGCGGCGGGCGTTGCGGTTCGTCGTGGAACCGAAGATGGAGTGGGCGTTCAGGACGGATCCCGTACGGATCGCCCGGGAACGCGAGCGGGAACCGGAGCGGGCACGGGAGAAGGCGTCCGTCTGAGCCTGTGCCGGGAACCGCGCGCTCACGGGCGCGTGCCGTCCGTGGCTCGTCCCGCGCGGTTCCCCCGGCCCCCTCAGGAAGGGCCGCCCTTCAGGTGGGTCATCAGTTCCTCGAAGTCCTTCCAGCCCGACAGGTCGGACGGGTCGCCCGGCAGGGGGTAGTACAGGGCCGGGCGGGTCTTCGGGCCCAGGTCGCGGGGCTTCTCGCGCAACGGGGTGCGCCTCGCCCGGTCGCCCGGCATCGTGCGGACCTCCTCCGCGCCCAGCACGAAGGCGTACGGCACTCCCGGACCCTCGAAGCGCGGCGGGACGGAGAGATCGCGGCGTGCCCTGCGGACCTGGACGAGCATCGACTGGAGGTCGTGGCGGGTGGCCAACGCCTCCGCCGCCGCCATGACCGCCGCCTCCCCGGGAACCTCCTCACCGGGGCCGTAGCCGAACGCCAGGGTGACGTCCTCCTCCACGCCCGCCTTCGTCCGGGTGATCCGGACCGTCGCGAGACCCGGGCGCTCCGGGGCCCCGACGACCACGAGCCAGGTCGGTTCCGGCGAGCGCTCGAACGCCACGTCCGTCACCTGCCGCAGCGACCAGGGCAGGTTGGCCGGTTCCTCGGTGCCCCAGCCGGCCGGCGGCTCGCCGGTGATCTCCTGCCAGACCGACTCCAGGGCGCCGCCGAGGACCAGCCGGTCGTCCGCCGGGTGGACGCAGCGGAAGGAGATCGCCAGCTGGCGCTCGCCGGTGTCCGCGATCCGCCCGCCGTAGGCCCCGGCGACCGGGGTACGCGGGTCCTCGGCGGTCGCCTCCGCCGGCTCGACCGTCACGAACAGGCCGTTCGCCCAGCGCAGGACGGCGCCGGACAGTCCGTCGTAGTAGCCGCACTCCTCGTCCTGCACCACCCAGCGCGAGGGCCAGCCGGGCAGCGCGGCCCGGACCGCCGGGGAGAGCCGGGTGCCGGCCGGTGTGACGATCTGCAGGCCCAGCTGGGCCTGTGCCGCCGCCCGGAAGGTGTCCGCGAGCCAGGCGGTCATCGCGATCACCGGGCGGTCCTGGATCACCACGGCGACCTTGTCGGTGAGCACGTCGATGGCGGGCTGCGCGGCGGCCGGCACCGGCACGGCGGTCATCCCGTCGGTGTTCACCACGGCCAGCGAGGTCGCGGCCTCGCGCGGCCAGGCGGTGCCGCCGGCCAGCGTGGCGACACGGGCGGCGAAGGTCCCGGCGAGTGCCTCGGCCTCCCGCACGCCGGTGGTGGCGCGGGCCTCGGTCCACCAGTACGGGACCTCCGGCTCGTCCGCGCCGAGCAGCCGCCGGGCCTCTCCCCTGACCTGCACCAGCAGCGGGGCCTCCACGGACAGCAGCGGGCGGCCCTGCTCGTCGTGGAGCCGGACCAGCGCGCCGTCCGCCTCCGCGCCCACCAGCTTGTCGGGGCCGCCGGAGAGCAGGCCCGCGATCACGCTCAGCGGGTCGGGCATCTTCTTCGTGAGCGCGACGACGTCCTTCGTCATGGGTTCACCTCGTCCCCGCGTAGACGGTCTGGATCAGCCGGTTCGGTTCGCCTCTTCGGACCAGCAGGCCGCGGCCGGGCGGCTGCTGGGAGGCGTACACCCCGGAGAAGAGCTGGCCCTCGCTGCGGTCGCCCGCCATCACCAGCGCCGCGGCGCCGGACTCGCGCAGGCCCATCAGCAGCGGCTCGTACAGACCGCGTGAGGCGCCGGCGACGCGCCGGGTGAGGACGAAGTGCAGCCCGATGTCCTGGGCCGAGGGGATGTACGGCAGGAAGGGCGCGAGCGGCTGCTGGCCGGCCGTGGTGAGGACGTCGTAGTCGTCGACCAGGATCACGATCCGTGGGCCCGAGAAGCTGCCCGGCTCCAGGTCGGAGCCGTCCGCGCTCTCGTCGGGCAGCCGCTTGTCCAGTTCCGTGGCGATGCCCGCCGCGAGCCCGCCGGCCAGCTTGGCGTTGTAGGCGTAGCCGCCCCGGTACTCCTCCGGGACGGCGCCGCGCAGGCCGCGGCGCGGGTCCATGATGCCGAAGACCAGCTCCTCGTCGCCGTAGCGCTCGATGAGGCCCTGGGCGACCACCTTGAGCAGGTTGGTCTTGCCGCACTCGCTGTCGCCCATGACCAGCAGGTGCTGGTCGTGGTGGAACAGGTCGAGCATGACCGGTGCCAGGTGCGTCTGGTCCAGGCCGATCGGGACGCGGCGCGGCTCCGCGGCCGGGCCGGGCAGCAGCCGCGGCTCCAGCACGTGCGGCAGGACCCGGACGGGCTGGGCGACCTCGCCGGTCCAGGTGGCGCGGACCGTGCGGGCGGTGCGTTCCAGGACCGCGCCGAGGTCGGCGACGTCGGCGCGGCCGTCCGTGCGGGGCAGGGCGACCTGTGCGAACAGCTTGCCGTCGGTGAGGACGCGGCCCTTCTCCTCGGGCGAGAGGGTCTGCGCGAGCTTGCGGTCGATGCTGGACTCGCTCGGGTCGTTCAGGCGCAGCTCGACCCGGGTGCCGAACTGGGACTGGGTGGCGATGCGCACGTCGTTCCAGCGCAGCATGCCCGCGACGACGTGGATGCCGTAGCCGCTGCCGCGCTTGAGGATGTCGACGACCGCGTCGTCCAGTTCCGCGAAGTCGTCGCGCAGGGCGCCGAAGCCGTCGATCAGCAGCACGATCTCCGTGGAGGCCAGCTCGGGCAGGCGGCCGGCCGCGCGCAGGGTGCGCAGCTGCTCCAGGGAGTCGATGGTGTGGACGCGGAAGAGTTCCTCGCGCTGGTCGAGCATGCCGCGCACCGAGTCGATGGTGCGGGCGGCGCGTTCGCGGTCGGCGCGGCCGGCGACCCCGCCGACGTGCGGCAGGCCGGACAGCGCCTGGAGGCCGCCGCCGACCAGGTCGAGGCCGTAGACGCCGACCTCCTGCGGGGTGTGCGTCAGCGCCAGGGACAGGGCGAGGGTGCGCAGCAGGGTGGTCTTGCCGGACTGCGGGCCGCCGATGACCGCGGCGTGGCCGCCCGCCACCGTGAGGTTCAGGTACCACCGGCCCTGCCACTGCCTGGTGGGGTCGTCGAGGACGCCCAGGGGCACCTGGAGCGGTCCGGACCGTTCGGCGAGTTGCATGCCGCGCGCACCGACCTCCACGGGCCCCGCGACCTTGTCGAGGGCGATCGCCTCGGGCAGCGGGGGCAGCCAGATCTGGCGTACGGGGCGGGCGCCGGCGTTCTCGAGCTGCTCGACCATGACGCCCATCTCGGTGGGCCCGGTCTCCCGGCGCCGCATCTTCGGCTCCTCGGCGGCCGCCGTGTCGTCCTGGCCGAGGGTGTTGTACGCCTCGTACTCCAGGGCCAGCGGCCCGGTGTCCTCCTCCTCGCGCCGCACCGGGCCGTGGTAGGCGCCGGAGACGTAGCCGGCCTTGAACCGCTCGTAGTGGCTGGTGTCGACCTTGAGGTAGCCGAAGCCGGGCAGCGGCGGCAGGTGGAAGGCGTCGGTGGTGTCCAGGACCGTGCGGGACTCGTCGGCGGAGAAGGTGCGCAGGCCGAGCCGGTACGACAGGTAGGTGTCCAGGCCCTTCAGCTTGCCGCCCTCGATGCGCTGGCTGGACAGCAGCAGGTGCACGCCGATGGAGCGGCCGATGCGGCCTATGGACAGGAACAGGTCGATGAAGTCGGGCTTGGCGGTGAGGAGTTCGCCGAACTCGTCGATCACCACGAAGAGGTGGGGCAGGGGCTCCAGGTCGGGGCGCTTCTCGGCGCGCAGGGCGGCGTAGTGGCCGATGTCGGCGACGTTGCCCGCGTCCTTGAGGACCTGCTGGCGGCGCTTGACCTCGCCGGCCAGCGACGCGTGGACGCGTTCGACGAGACCGGCCTGGTTCTCCAGGTTGGTGATCACGCCGGCCACGTGCGGGAGGGCGGCGAAGGGGGCGAAGGTGGCGCCGCCCTTGTAGTCGACGAGGACCATGGCGAGGTCCTCCGGCGGGTGGGTGGCGACCAGGGCGAGGACGAGGGTGCGCAGCAGCTCGGACTTGCCGGAGCCGGTGGCGCCGACGCACAGGCCGTGCGGGCCCATGCCCAGTTCGGAGGACTCCTTCAGGTCGAGCAGAACGGGCTCGCGGGAGTCGCTGACGCCGATCGGCACGCGCAGGAAGGCCCGCTCGCCGCGCGGCGCCCACAGCCGGCGCAGGTCGAGGTCGGCCACGTCGTCGATGCCGAGGAGGTCGGCGAAGTCCACGGGTCCGCTGAGCGGGGCGTCCGCGGTCATCGAGTCCGCGGACAGCCGCAGCGGGGCGAGCATCCGGGCGAGGCCCTCGGCGAAGGGGGCGCCGACCTCGTCGACGGTGCCGTGGGCGCCGATCGGCTCCTCCTCGCGCAGGTCCTCGATGGCGATGCGCTCGCCGTCGACGGTGATGCGCACGCCCACGCTGCCCGGCTCCTGCACCCGTTCGTCGAGCAGGTGCAGCACGGTGACGCCCATCTCCCGCAGCCCGACGGCGTCGTCGGGGCGGGGCAGGTCGACGGCGTCGTCGCCGTGCGCGTCGGCGACGACGAGGAGGCGGGAGGTCATCGCGAGGGCGTCCCTGCCGGACAGGCCGCGGCGCACCTCGGCCGCGTAGGAGGCGCGGCGGCGCAGCTCGGGGCCGATCTGCCGGGCCAGTCGGGGCACGGAGGGCGCGATGCGGCGGGCGGCCACGGGGCCGTCGAACTGCTCGGAGTCGAGCAGGTGGGGCAGCCACTTGGCCCACTCCCAGTCGGCGATCCGGTCGCCGGGGGCGGCGAGCGCGAGCGCCACGTCGTCGGGGGCGTGCAGGGCGGCGGCCTGGACGAGCAGCGCGCGGGCGATGCGGAGGGTGTCCTCCCGGCGGCCGATGACGCTGACGTTGCCGACGCGGTCGAGCGCAACGGTCAGCGGGAGGTCGGTGCCCGTGCGGAACCGGGCCATCAGCGCGGACGCCTCGTTCAGCATGAACTCGTCCGGCGGGGTGAGCACGGACGAGCCCTGCTGACCGACCTTCAGGTCCCGCACGGGCATCTCTCCGGTGCCGACCCGCACCCGCAGGAAGTCGCCGTCCAGGCGCCGGCGCTCCCACAGCCGGGCGGGGTCGCGGACGATGTCGTACAGCGCGTCCGGCGGCGGGTTGAGCACCTGGGCGGTCTCCGAGCGCCGCCGCTCCTCCGCGGACAGTTCCTCGCGCAGGTCCTCCAGGTAGGCGAGGTAGGCCTCGCGCTGGGTGCGGCGCGTGCGCTGGGCCTTGCCGCGCTGGGAGAGGACCAGGACGAGGGAGCCGACGACGGTGACGACGAGGATGATCGCGCCGAGCGCGGCGAACTGGCTGTTGCGCACCACCGTCATCATCACGACGGAGGACATCACGCCGGCGACGGGCAGCAGCGACGTGGCGACGGAACCCGCCTTGCCCTCGGGCAGGTTGGGCGGCGCCTCTATCGTGCGCGGCTCGGAGGCGGCCGGCGGCCGGGTGGTCCGCGCCGGGCGATGGATCAGTCGGGTACTCATCGTCCTTGCCCCTGTGGGGTCCCTTCGACGTGGGTCAGCGGCGCTTCTGGGACAGTTCGAAGACCTCGGCGGCCAGCCGGGTGACGGCCTGACGGGTCGCCCGGGCCAGCAGGTCGGTGCGGATGGCGCCACCGGCCGCGAGGTGACGGTCGTACGGCAGGACGCGCACGCTCGCCCCGGTCGACCTCAGCTGCTCGGCGGCCTTGTCGAGGTCGAGACCGGGGTGCGGGGCCGTCTCGGTGAGGGCGACGACGGTCGAGGTGGTGATGTCCCGGGGCAGGCCGCGCATCCACTCCAGCACCGAGCGGGTGCTGGCGATGCCCTCCAGGGTCGCGTTCACGGTGAGCACCCGGGCCTGCGCGGCGGACAGCGCGGTGCGGGCCACCTCGGCGGGCAGGGTCTCGCAGTCGACGACGGTCACCCCGAAGTAGCGGCGCAGCGACACCATGACCCGCTCGTAGCCCCTGGTGTCGAGCATCGCCCCGACCTGCCCCTGGCTGCCGGGCAGCAGCCAGGCGTTCTCGGGGAGTTGAACCAGGTATCCGGTGACGTCGAGCAGCGACATCTGCGGCTCGACGAGGGTGGCGAGGTCGCCGGTGGTCCAGCGCAGGCTCTCCGCGCCGAGCCTGAGCGGCAGCGAGCCGAGCGCCGGGTCCGCCTCGACGATGAGGACCGGGTCCTGGCGGTAGTGGGCGTAGGCGGTGCCGAGCAGGGCGGCGACCGTGGTCTTGCCGGAGCCGCCGCGGATGGAGGTCACGGCGATCTGACGGCCGGTGGTGACCGGCCGCTGCAGCACCTCGGCGGTCGCCGTCGTCTCGGCGACCTCGCGCGCGGCCGAGGAGGACACGGTGCGGCGTACAACCCTCAGGGCACGGGCGGCGAACGGCTCGCCGCGACGGGGCTTGAGACCGACGGCGGCGAGCCGCTTGTCGACGACGGGACGGCTGTCGGGGGTGGTGCGGCGGGGGTTCCCCTGCGGGGTGGGGTGGGGGGTCGCCCGGTGCGCCGGCTGCGGGGTCCCTTGCGCGGCCGGGTGGGCGGCGGGCGGCTGCCCGGGGTGCTGGGCGGCCTGGTCCGCATGCGGCTGCCGGGGATGGCCGTAGGGGGGCGCGGGCTGCTGCGGGGAGCCGGGCGCGGGGGTCTGCGCCGGTGCGCTCGGCGCGGGCGGGTTGGGTGCCGGTGGGTTGGCTGCGGGTGGGTTGGGTGGCGGTGGGTTGGGTGCCGGTGAGGGCTGTGCGGGAACACCCTGGGGCTGCGGGTTCTGCGCGGGAACGCCCTGGGGCTGCGGGTTCTGCGCGGGAACGCTCTCGGGCTGCGGGTTCTGCGCGGGAACGCCCTCGGGCTGCGGGTCCTGCCCGGGAACACCCTGGGGCTGCGGGTTCTGCGCGGGAACGCCCTCGGGCTGCGGGTTCTGCGCGGGAGAACCCTGCGCCTGCGGGGTGTGGGCGGGAGAACCCTGCGCCTGCGGGGTGTGGGCGGGCGCGTCCGGCCGCGGTGCCTGATGCGGTGCGGGGGTGCCCTGTGGAGCCGCGGGCTGCTGGGCCGGCGGCTGCCCGGGCGCGGGCTGCTGAGGCGCCGCGCCGCCTCTCAGGTCGCGCAGCACATCGTTCTGCCAGTTCTCACCACTCGGCATGTCGCCCTTCTCCTTTTGTCGTCCTCCCGCTCGGAGTGCCGACGCGTCGTCCCTCAGACCTCAGAACCTGTCGAGCAGCTGCCCGTAGGTGCCGAACACACCGACGGCCAGCGGGAACAGCGCGATGACCCCGAGGGACTCGACGAGATCGGCGAGCCGACGCAGCCGGACCCGCATGTGCTCGGGCGGCTCGGTCGCGAGGACCAGCAGCGGCAGCAGCGCGGCGGCGCCCAGCACGGCCAGCGCACCGGCGCCCCCGCCGTGGTCCAGCCACAGCACCACCAGGCGGACGACGAGTACGCCCGCCGCCCCGAACAGCGCCACCACCTCGGCGACCAGCGGGAAGGCGCGGGCCCGCGAGAGCAGCACGACGGCGGTGAGCGACGCGAGGGTCACCGTCCACCAGGTCGGCTTCCCGGCGGTGGTCAGCAGCCAGCCGCCGGCGGCGGCCGAGGCGGCGGCGACCACGGTGGCCAGGGCGAGCCCGCGGTGCGTGGCCGCGAGCGCGTTGGAGACCTGGTGCCGACTCACCGACACGCCCGAGGACCGCCGGTCGTCGAGGCCGGTGAGCCCGGAGGCCATCAGTGCCAGCCTCGGCAGCAGCCCGAGCAGCACCACGGAGAACACGGCCATCACCGCGCCGAGCCGGTCCGGACGGTCCTGTACGGCGGCGACGCCCTCCCAGACGGCGGCCACGGCGACGGCCGCCCCCGCCCCGATGAGTCCGCCGCGGCCGAGCGGCGAGAAGTAGGCGAGCAGCACCAGGGAGAGCACCAGAGCGCCGACGACGCCGGCCAGCCGGGCCTCGCCCGGCCAGTCGTAGGCGTCGGCGGCGGTCCAGGCGGCGAGCAGGCCGAGGCCGCCGGAGGCGAACAGCAGGGCGGTGGCGAGACCGAGGTTGCGCCCGCCGATCCTCGCGACGACCGCGCCGGACAGCAGGAACAGGACGGTGGTGACCGCGAGCGCGGTGGCGACGGACTCCAGCGCGAACTCGCGCCGGGCCAGCACGGCCGCGGCCACGGCGAACGCGACGGTGGCGACGCCGGCACTCACCCGGCGCGCGGCCGGGCGCCAGCGCCAGGCGCGCAGGTCCAGGTCGTCGGCGACCTGGTCGGTCACGTCGTGCACGACCGGCGCGGGCGGCGCGGCGTGCGCCCGCACGAGTTGGAGGACCGCGCCGTCGGCGACCTCGGCCGAGGCAAGGGTGGCGTCGTTCGGCAGCACGGAGCCGTCGGAGGTGACCAGTTGCCGCGTGGTGGGCCGCGAGGCGACCCGGTCGTCGAGCAACCGCAGGATGTCGGGGAGCAGTTGGCCGATCGGAGTGTCCGACGGCAGGACCAGGTCGGCGCGTCGCCGTTCACCGATCAGGGTGATGCGGCTGAGCTGGGTCCGAGACGTCGTTGCAGGGCTCACCACTCACCCGAACCTATCATCGCGTCAGTTCCGGCACGGGCCTCGCTTGAAATGAACGCGTCACCCATGCTCGTCCGCTTCACCGCTCCTCCCCACGCGCACCGCCGGCGGACGGAGTCGCGCTCGCGGGGGCGTACAACTGCTCCTGCTGCTGCCGCTGCCTCTCCTGCTCGGCCTTCTGCTTCGCCAGGGTGGCCTGGAGGAACGACCAGCCGACGCAGCCGGCGCACAGTACGGCCGCGATCGCGATGCCCGCGAACACCTTGCCGAGGCGCTCGTCCAGCGTGCGGCGGGCGCGCTGGGGGCCGAACAACAGGGCGTCGCGCATCCGCCGGCGCCGCACCGCCACCGATTCCAGCAGCTGGCTGTCGTAGTCCCGTGCCATTCAGTCGTCGTCCTGTGCTGGGTGCCGTCAGTTGTCAGTTGCCGGTCGAAGGGGTGCCGGTCGACGCTTGCCGGTTGCCGGTTGCCGGTTGCCGGTCAGTCGTCGGGGGTGAGGCCGAGGTACTGCCGCATGGCGGCGTACTTCCGCGCCAGGCGCCCCGCGGTGGCCTCGTCGAGTACGGCGAGCCGGGCCGGGTCCGCGTTGTGCGCGAGGTCGGCCGTCTTGACCAGCCGGGCGCCCGGCGTGGCGAGGATCCGCCGCGCGTACGCCTCGGGCGCTTCGCCGGACCTCTTGGTCACGGCCCGTACGACGTCCTTGGTCCGCCGGTCGAGGTCGGCTGTCTCCAGCCACTCCTCGCTCAGCACACCGTCCTCCACGGCGTCGTGCAGCCAGGCCGCGGCGATCAGTTCCTCGCCCCCGCCGCGGGCGCGCACGCCCTCGGCGACGGCCCGCAGATGCTCGACGTACGGCCGGCCGGCCTTGTCGGTCTGCTCGGCGTGCGCGGCGCGCGCGAGGGCCTCGACCTCGGCGAGGCTCATGGTCACGGCGCGCACCTTCCGTGGTGCCCGTGGTACGGCATGCAAGCTCCCCCTTACTTTGCCTGTGCAACATAGGACACGGGAGGACGGGGAGTACACCCGGGGTTCGTCACGCTCCTGTGTCCGTCGCGACGGTTCAGGCGGTCACACCGTTCCCTCCCGGGTGGACTCAACCACACGAGGGCTCATGTTTCGGACGGTCGATTCGCCTCGTTGGTGTGCATGCCTCAGCCCTGCGGAGCAGGGTTCTGCCCGCCCCGCGTCGGACGGCTCGGGCGGATCGGCGTCACAGGGCCGGGTTCAGTCGTCCTCCTTGCGCCACACCTCTGTCGGCTGGCCCTGCTCATCCCACTCCCGGCTGGACAGGAAAATCCCGTTGTCCTCGGAGAAGCTGCGCTCGGAGGCGAGCACGCCGTTCTGGTGCCATCTCCGGGCGATCCCGACAGCGCGCCCCTTCCGGACTGTTACCTCGGCCCTCAGCGTGCCGTCGTTGTACCACTCCCAGCTCGGTCCGTCCGGCAGACCGTCGACATAGGTTTCCAGGGAGACACGGGCGTCGCCCAGGTACTCCTCAACCTCGCCGGTGAAGGGTTCCCCGCGGTACAGCAGGCGCTGCCCCATGTCCATGTCGACCTCGGGGTCATCGATATTGATCCGCTTCACCTCAGTCATCACGGCTTCCAATTGTCGTCAACGGGCTCTCCGGTGAACCTGCCGTGAAGGCTGTCCACCCCGTCCAACATGTGGTTGCAGTTGGCGCAGAAGGGTGCCGGGCGCCCTGGCAGTCCGGTCTGCATGTGATCGTAGTAGGGGAACTCCATGGCTGCGCGAAGCTCCGCCAGGGCCTCTTCTCCGTCCGGCAGACCCAACTTTCTCCGTTCCCAGAGCAATGCGTTGGCCGCCTTGACTTCGGCATGCCTTAGCGGTTGGTCGGGGGCGGGCCAGGGCTCGGGGAGATTGTCGAGCCTGGCGGCAATCGTGGGGTGCACGTTCTTGATCAGGTCGTCCGGCCGGCCGTTCATGGCCTCGATGATGTTCCCCGTCCTCAGGTCCATCACCTGGCCGGCGCAGGGGCCCACAGCTCTTCTCGACAGAAGACCCTGTTCCTTGGCCTCCCTGAAGGCCACACCGCGCTGGTAGGAGAGGTCCTTGAGGAAGTGCTCGAAGTTGCGGCCGTCGACGTGAGTGATCAGCCCGTCGGCGTCACGCTGCACCCGGCTCTCCGGCACGTGGCCCAGCGAGTTTTCGCCCGCGGCAGGTGGCGGTATCGGCTGGTCACCGAGCTGAATGGGGTCGGCCGCCCGTCGCGCGGCGTCGTCCGCGACCGAGCCCCTGGGGTCACGCGCGTCCCGATCCGCCTGCGGTCCGTCCTGGCCGACGTGATCGTGTGAGGAGCCTCCAGCGTCGCTTCCTTGACCCTGCCCATCGCCCCCGCGCGCTGCGCCGTCGTTGTGGCCACTGGGGTGGGCCGTGTCACCATGCCCGCCCGAGGGGACCTCGCGGCTGTCGCCGGTCGTATGACCGTCATGCCCGCCGCCCGTACCGTCGCTCTGACCGCCGGTGTGACCACGCGGCAGCTCGTGACTCGCAGAGGGCCCAGGGCCGTGCTCGTGGGCGCCGCCGCCGGGGAGGTGGGTGCCCGCGCCGGTGCCGGGCAGGTCGGTGCCGGCGTGGACGGTGGGCAGGTCGCCGCCCGCGTGGACGGCGGGCGTGCCGGTCGCGTCGTCGCCGACGCGGCCGACGTCGCCCAGGTCGCTGTTGCCCAGGATGACGTGCCGGGCGGCGTTGTCGGCGGTGTTCGGGGCCGCGCCGACCAGGGCCGGTTCCCGCACCGGGGAATCGACGCGGGACACGTCCGCACCGGCCGGCGGGGGCGTGTCCCCGGTGGCCGGGCGGTCGACGACATCGGCCGGGCCCTGCCTGCCCGCGTCCAGCAGCACGGTGCCGTGCTCGTCGATGATGTTGCCCGCGCGGTCCGCGAACAGCATCGGCTCGCCCTCGCGCGTCAGCCGCTCCGCACCCTCCGGCAGCACCGGCCTGTCGCCGGGCAGCCTGATACTGCCGTCCGCGAGCCGTGTCGCCCCCGCCGGCACCGCCGCCCCCTCCGGCAGACGGACCGTACCGTCGGCCAGCTTCACCGTGCCCTCCGGCAAAGTGATCGCATTGTCCGGCAGCCTGGGGATCTCGACGTTCCCCACGCCCTTCAACGCCGCCGTGATGTCCCCGATCCTCGACAGCCCCGCACCCGCGCCCTTGGCGATGTAGGTCATCGGGTCGATGACCCGGCCCGCCTTCCCCGCCGCCGACAGCACCTTCGCCACCGCCCCCGCCTTGCCCGCACCCGCCACCGCACCAC